>JANOOK010000017.1:0-1883 GCA_031421275.1 Sphingomonadaceae bacterium | reverse complement strand
GATCGGCTCGCTCGTCGACGGGCTTACCAAGATCAAGCGCCTCGTCAGCGACAAATAGTCAATGATCTTCTTGGCCGGCTACCAAACCTGCCTGCGCCCGGTGTACCCGATGGCTTCGACGAAACCGGCAACGTCCTGATCCACATCCGCGGCACCAAACCCACCTTCACCTTCACCCCCCTGGAACACGACACCCTCGCCCTCCGCTTCGGATACGACCCCGATGCCGCGGCACGCATCGCCGGCGCGCGCTTCGCTGTCCTGAAAGGTCCGCTGGCGCGTCTGCACCGCGCACTCGGCCAATATATGATCGACGTCCACACCGCCGAGCACGGCTATACCGAAGTCGCGCCGCCGCTGCTCGTGCGTAGCGAGGCACTGTTCGGCGTCGGGCAGCTGCCGAAGTTCGAGGATGACGTATTCAAGACGACCGACCAGCCGCCCCGCTACCTGATCCCGACCGCGGAGGCGTCGTTGACCAACCTCGTCTGCGAGCAGATCGTCGACATCGCCACCCTCCCGCTGCGCTTCACCGCGCTCACCCCCTGCTTCCGCTCGGAAGCTGGTTCGGCCGGGCGCGACACGCGCGGGCTGATCCGGCAGCATCAGTTCGACAAGGTCGAGCTGGTGTCGATCACCACGCCCGAGCAGGCGGCGGACGAGCATGAGCGGATGACCGTATGCGCCGAGACGATCCTCGACCGGCTGCAGCTGCCCTATCGCCGGATGTTGCTGTGCGCCGGCGACATGGGGTTCGCGGCGCGCAAGACCTATGACCTCGAGGTCTGGCTGCCGGGGCAGGGGCAGTATCGCGAGATCTCGAGCTGTTCGGACTGCGGCGACTTCCAGGCGCGGCGGATGGATACGCGCTACCGGGCCAAGGGCGAGAAGGGCACGCGCGGCTTCGTGCATACGCTCAACGGCTCGGCGCTGGCGGTCGGGCGGACGCTTGTCGCGGTGCTCGAGAATTACCAGCGTGCCGACGGGTCGGTTCACGTTCCTGACGTACTCCACCAGTACATGGGCGGCGTAACCGAACTTAGACCGAACGGATAACCATGCGCATCCTGCTTACCAACGACGACGGCATCGAGGCTCCGGGGCTGGTCGCGCTCGAACATATCGCGGCGCAGCTGTCGGACGATGTCTGGGTGGTCGCGCCCGCCGAGGAGCAGTCGGGGACCGGGCATTCGCTGACACTGACCGCGCCGATCCGGCTCCGCAAGCTCGGGCCGAAGCGCTTCGCGGTGCGCGGCACGCCGACCGACAGCGTCATGATGGCGGTCGGCCAGGTGATGAAGGACCATCGTCCCGACCTGCTGCTGTCGGGAGTCAACCGCGGCGGCAATCTGGCTGAGGACGTGACCTATTCGGGCACCGTGTCGGCGGCGATGGAGGGTTGCCTTGCGGGCATCCGCTCGGTGGCGCTGAGCCAGGTCATGGCGGACTATAGCGCCGGGCAGGAGAAGTTCGACGCCGCGACCGCGATGGGGGCCGATATCATCAAGCGGCTGCTCGGCATGATCTGGGCTCCCGGTGTGCTGATGAACATCAACTTTCCCGGCGTCCCCGCCAGCGAAGTCCGCGGCGTCCATGTCACCGAGCAGGGCCAGCGCGATTACGGCAATATCGTCATCGACGCCCGTGTCGATCCGCGCGGCTTCCCCTATTACTGGTTCGGCTACGGCCGCGAGATGGCAACGCCGGGCCACGAAACCGACCTCAAGGCGATGCGCGAGAATTGCGTCTCGGTGACCCCGCTGCACCTCGACCTGACGCACTACGACACCATGGCGAAACTGCGCGAGGCAATGGCCTGAACCGCCTCCAATACGACGAAGGGCCGCCCGGTTGCCCGGACGGCCCTTCCATTGCCGGTGTGC
>JANOOK010000016.1:0-14202 GCA_031421275.1 Sphingomonadaceae bacterium | reverse complement strand
GGAGGGCTACAACTTCCGGTGCGTACGCGCGGGGGGGGGCTCTATTGCGCCAGCGTGCCACCCGGGCCAAGGCGGGGACCCATGCCCTCAACTCGCGACGTGTGATGTCTGGGGTCCCGGCCTTCGCCGGGATGACACGATGGCTCTATAGAGCCTCATCCGGCTCTTACGCAGCGTCAGTTGTCGCCGTCCTCGCCCAAATAAAACCGCCGCACTGCCTGCAGCTGATCGTCAAGCTCGTACACCAGCGGCTTACCCGTCGGTATCTCCACCCCGGCAATGTCCGCATCGGAAATACCCGACAGATGCTTGACCAGCGCGCGCAGCGAATTGCCGTGCGCCGCGATGACGACACGCTCGCCGCGGCGCAGCGCCGGGACGACGGCGCTGTCCCAATACGGCAGCACGCGGGCGATGGTATCCTTGAGGCTTTCGGTGGCAGGCACCGCGACCCCGGCATAGCGCCGATCGGCCGCGAGATCATAAGCCGAGCCCGGCTCCAGCGGCGGCGGCGGCACGTCGAAACTGCGCCGCCATTCATGGACCTTGGCGTCGCCGTGCGCCGCCGCGGTCTCCGCCTTGTTAAGCCCGGTCAGCCCACCGTAGTGCCGCTCGTTCAGCCGCCAGTCCTTTGTCACCGGCAGCCACAGCCGGTCCAGCTGGTGCAGCATCAGGTGCAGCGTGCGGATGGCGCGCGTCTGAACGCTGGTGAAGCACCGATCGAAATCATAGCCTGCGTCGCGCAGCGCAATGCCCGCCGCGACCGCCTCGTCGACACCCTTGGGGGTAAGGTCGACGTCCCACCAGCCGGTGAAACGGTTCTCGAGGTTCCAGGCGCTCTGACCGTGGCGGATGAGGACGAGCGTCGGCATGCGGCGGGTCCTAACGCAGCCGCTCCGCCACGGCCAGCGCCGCCGCGAGGCAGTCGCGGGCCAGCGCCATCGCGCGCGCCGGCGACCAGCCATGGACCAGGTCGGGCAGCTCGGCGGCGTCCTTGAACGGCATTTCGAGGGTCATGGCGAGGCAGCCGAACTCGTTTGCCAGCGCGTTGGTGCTCATCGTCAGATTGGCGGTCCCGGGCCGCGACGGCGGATAGCCGATGCGCGTCTGAAAGTCGGGCGACAGCCCGGCCAGCGTCGATTTATAGTCGGCGAGCAGCGCCAGCTGCCGGTCGGTGATGTTCGGAATGCCCTCGAAGCCGGCGATGAAATTGTGCGGCAGCGTCTCGTCGCCGTGAACGTCCAACGCCAGATCGACGCCGGTAGCCCGCATCCGGGTCAGGACGTGCAGCACCTCGGGTGAGCGCGTCGCGGTCGGCGCATGCCACTCGCGGTTAAGGTTGACGCCCGCATAGTTGGTCCGCAGGTGCCCGCGCGCGCTGCCGTCGGGGTTCATGTTGGGCACGAGGTAAACCGTCGCGAGCTGTCGCAGCCGGCGCGCCACCGGATCGCCGGGATCGATCAGACGGTCGAGCGCGCCCTCCATCCACCATTCGGCCATCGTCTCGCCGGGATGCTGGCGGGCGTAGAACCACAGCTTGCGCGGGCCGTTGCCGATGGTGACCAGGTCGAGCGCGCGGCCCTCGAGCGTCGTGCCGAGCACCTCGGTCCGCACGCCGGGAGCGGCCCCGATCCGCGCGATCAGGTCATGATGCCGCTCGGCGCCGTACGGCGCGAAATAGGCGATCCAGACACTGTCGGCAGCGGGCGTCAGCGGGATCGTCAGCACCCCGTCGGCGTAGGTCGTGGGGATGCGCGTCCAGTTCACCCGATCGGTCGAGATACAGGCGCGGTAATCGATCCAGCCGCCCGGATAAGCCGAGCCGCCGGCGTTCATCAACCGCAACGCGCACGCCACCCCGCGCGCGCCACTCAGCCGGAAGTGAAACCATTGGTAGAACTCCGACTCGCGATCGGGACGGATCGCGAGATCGAAGTTTGGGCCGTCGGACTTCAGGACGGCGATATTGCCGCTGTCGAACGCCGACGAGATGCTGATGCTCAAATCATTGGCCTAACGCGGCTGAGGGTAGTGCGCGGTGACACCCGAACGGCCAGGGAAGTCGGCCAGCATCGCATGCGCCAGCGCCGGCACCGCGGCGCTGAGCGAACTGTTCGGATCACGCCCGCTGGTCAGGTCGGTCGCGGTGCCCTCCCAGATCAGCGACTCGTCGGCGCGGCGCTTCAATTTGATCGACAGCGTGTTGAACCTGGTCTCGTCGATCCGCCCCTTGCCGACCGGGGCCGACACGCCAAGCCCGCCGCCGACCGCGGTCCCACCCCCATAACCGCCGCCGCCGAAGCCGCCGAGTCCGACGCCGATGCGGAACGGCGACGGGCGCTGCACCGCGTGCGACTGCTGCGTGACGCTGACCGCGGCGAGGTAAGTGGCGCTGCCCGGGGCGACCGCGGTGTCGAAGCCGATGCGCGCCATTTCGCTCGCGACCGCGGCGGCATAGGTGCGGAACTCGAGGCTTTGCGCGACGACCGGATCGGTCGCGACAACGGCGACGCTGGCGCGCGGCACCGGCTGGTTCAGGTGGAAGCGCGTCACCTCGATGCCGCCGCCCGTTGCGCAGGCAGCGAGCAGCAGGGCAGCGGAAACCGGTGCGAGTAGCGGGCGGAAACTAGGCATGAAACGAATCCCTCTCGGAAGGCTTATAGACGGACATTGAACGCATTCAATTACGGACCGTCGCATCGGTGCGACGCTTGGGTTTGGAGACAGTCGTGAGTTCAGCCGCCCCCGCAGCCTCGACGGCCAGCGTCCTCGTTACCGGCGGCGCAGGCTATATCGGCAGCCACGCCGTGCTCGCGCTGCGCGATGCCGGTTACCGGGTCACGGTGATCGACGACCTGAGCACCGGCTTCCGCGCTGCCGTCCCGGACGGGGTCGCCTTCTATGCCGGCGATGTCGCCGACGGCGCGCTGGTGGCCAAGCTCGTCGCCGCCGAGCAGATCACCGCGATCATGCACTTCGCTGGCTCGATCATCGTCCCCGAATCGGTTACCGACCCGCTCAAATACTACCGCAACAACACCGTCGCGAGCCGGGCGCTGATCGAGGCGGCAGTGACCGGCGGGGTCAAGCACTTCCTGTTCTCGTCGACCGCCGCGGTATACGGCATGCCCGACGCCGTGCCGATCGCCGAGGACAGCCGCAAGGCCCCGATCAATCCATATGGCAGCTCGAAGCTGATGACCGAGACCATGCTTGCCGACGTCGCTGCGGTCGCGCCCATGAACTTCGGCGTGCTGCGCTATTTCAACGTCGCCGGGGCCGATCCGGCCGGGCGCAGCGGGCAATCGACCGCGGCCGCGACGCACCTAATCAAGGTCGCAGTCGAGGCGGCGCTCGGCAAGCGCGCCGGGGTCGGCGTCTACGGCACCGACTACCCCACCCCCGACGGCACCGGGGTGCGCGATTACATCCACGTCAGCGATCTCGCCGACGCGCATGTCGCGACGCTGGCGGCCTTGATCGCCGAGCCGACGCGGTCGCTGACGATGAACTGCGGCTATTCGCGCGGTTATTCGGTGCTCGAAGTGCTCGACGCCGTCGACCGCGTCGCCGGCGTCAAGGTGCAGCGCACGATGAGCCCGCGCCGCGCCGGCGACCCCGCCGAGCTGGTCGCCGACAACCGCCGTATCCTCGCGACGCTCGACTGGGTGCCCAAGCGCGCCGATCTGGACACGATCGTCGCCGACGCATTGTCGTGGGAGCGCAAGCTGGGTGCCGCGGCCGGCTGCATCGGTCACAACAGTAGCGCGTCTTGACTTGAACACCTCGCCCGCATAGACCGCGCCCTCTTCGGGGCTGCTCCCCAATCAGAAATATCGACGGGACGCCCGCCATGAAGGTTCGTAATTCACTCAAGTCGCTCAAGGGCCGCCACCGCGATTGCCAGGTCGTGCGCCGCCGCGGTCGGACCTATGTGATCAACAAGACCAACCGCCGCTTCAAGGCGCGCCAGGGCTAAACGCAGCTCAGCGAGCCAGGCCACGAAGCTTGGCTCCACGCGCGGTCGTTTTCGATGTCGGCAAGGTGCTGTACGACTGGGACCCTCGCTTTCTCTACTCCAAGCTCATCGCCGATCCGGTCGAACTCGACTGGTTCCTGAGTCAGGTCGTGACGCACGCGTGGCATTTTCAGCATGATGCCGGACGCCCTGCAGCCCAAACCACCGCCGAGCTTACCGCGGCTTTTCCCGACCACGCCGCGCTGATCGCCGCTTACGTACCACGCTGGCTCGAGACGATCCCCGGGCCGATGCCGGGTATGCTCGAGCTGGTCGACGAGCTGGTCGCGCGCGGCGTGCCGCTCTATGCCATCACCAACTTCAGCGCCGAGTTCTGGCCGCGCTTCCGCGCCACCGCGCCGGTATTCGAGCATTTCCGCGCTGTTGTCGTGTCGGGCGAAGAGCGGCTGGTGAAGCCCGATCCGGCGATCTACGCGCTGGCGATGCGTCGCTTCGGGCTGACGGCCGGCGAGGCGGTGTTCATCGATGACCGGGCCGACAACGTGGCTGCGGCGAACGACGCCGGCCTGATCGGGCATGTGTTCACGGGCGCGGACAAGCTGCGCGACTGGTTGAGATCGGTACTCCCGTCCTAGCGCGCATGCCCTTCGAGTTCCTTCCCCGTTAGCCGCACCACATGCAGCACGTTCGTCGTGCCCGGGGTCGAGAACGGCACCCCGGCGATCAGCACCAGCAGGTCGCCGCCCGCCGCGATCGTCGTCCGCAGCGCCATCCGCTTCGACTTGGCGACCATTTCCTCGAAAGCATGAACGTCGCGGGTGACCACCGCATGGACCCCCCACACCAGCCCCATCCGTCGCGCCGTCGCCCGCGCCGGCGTCAGGCACAGGATCGGCACCGCGGCGCGCTCTCGCGCCGCCCGCCGCGCGGTCGATCCCGAGATCGTGAAGCACGCGATCGCCCGCGCGCCGATCGTCTGCGCGATCTGCGCCGCCGCCGCCGAGATCGCGTCCGCGGTCGTCGGCTCGGTCAGCGTCTCGGTGAAATGCACCCGCGCGTAATATAGCGGGTCGGCTTCGACCTGGCAGGCAATGGCGTTCATCATCGTCACTGCCTCGACCGGCCACGCACCCGCCGCGCTCTCGGCCGACAGCATGACCGCGTCCGCCCCGTCATAGATCGCGGTGGCGACGTCGCTGACTTCGGCGCGCGTCGGCGACGGCGAGACGATCATCGATTCGAGCATCTGCGTCGCCACGACGACCGGCTTGCCCGCCGCGCGTGCCATCGCGACGATGCGTTTCTGCGCCGGCGGCACCTGCTCGGGCGGCAGCTCGACTCCGAGGTCGCCGCGCGCCACCATGACGGCGTCGGCAAGTTCGAGAATCTCGGCGAGCCGTTCGAGCCCGGCGGGCTTCTCGATCTTGGCCAGCAGCGCCGCCTTGCCGCCGATCAGCGCGCGCGCTTCGGCGACATCTTCGGGGCGCTGGACGAAGCTGAGCGCGATCCAGTCGACATTATGGTCGAGCGCGAACGCGAGGTCGGCGCGGTCCTTGACGGTCAGCGCCGGCAGCGGGACGACGACATCGGGGACGTTGACGCCCTTGTTGTTCGACAGCGCGCCGCCGACCTCGACCCGCGTGACGATCCGCGCCGCCTCGACCGCGGTGACGCGCAACACCAGCTTGCCGTCGTCGAGCAGCAGCCGCGCGCCCGGCAGCAGCGCCGCGAACAGCTCGCGGTGGGGCAGCTGCACGCGGCTCGCGTCGCCCGCCGTCGCCTCGAGATCGAGCGTGAACACCGCGCCCTTGACCAGTTCGACGCGGCCGTCGCTGAAGCTGCCGACCCGCAGCTTGGGGCCTTGCAGGTCGGCGAGGATGGTCAGCGGCCGCCCGAGCTCCTTCTCGAGCCCGCGGATGTTGGCGATCAGCTCGGCCCGCGCTTCGGGTGTGCCGTGGCTCATATTGACCCGGAACGCGTCCGCGCCGGCGGTGATCAGCGCCCGGATCATTTCGGGGGTCCGCGACGCCGGACCGAGGGTCGCCAGTATCTTCACCTTGCGGCGGCGTGGTGCCAGCGTCATCGATCTTTCCCCGGATTGCGGCAGCCGCTACCGCCTCGGTGTAATAGGTGGCAAGTCGATTATAGTCTTGGAGAAAAGATCATGGACGACCTCACCCGCGACAAGCTCGAAGCGGCCGCATTCCGCCGCCTGACTGCGCTGCTGCGGCATCGCACCGATGTGCAGAATGTCGAACTGATGGGCAGCGGCGGGTTCTGCCGCAACTGCCTGTCCGACTGGCTCGCCGAAGCGGCGGCCGAGCACGGCATCGCGCTCGACAAGGAAGCAGCGCGCGCGTGGGTCTATGGCATGCCGTACGCCGACTACAAGGCACGGCACCAGACGCCGGCGACCGCCAAGCAGCTCGCCCGCATGGCCGGCAGCATCGAACGCAACAAACGCGAAGCCGCGCTCGACGAGGCGCTGGACGAGAGCTTTCCGGCTAGTGATCCGGCGAGTATGACCGGGCCGCGGTAGCATCTGCGTGCGTGGTTGCCAGCCAGTGCTCGACGAGCCCGGCCACGCGCTCGCCGACGCCGCCCCACCACAGCCAGTGCCCGACGCCCGGCAGCTCGTGATAATCGACCGCGCCGCCGAGCTGCCGTGCCGTGGCGCGCGCAATCGCGGCGGAAGTGATGCGGTCGCGGTCGCCGACGATCACCAGCGCCGGGCACCGCAGCCGTGCATAGTCGACCTGCGTCGCGTTGGTGCGGGCGAGCCACGGCAACGCCATCTCGAACAGCACGCGGCCCGAGTCCCAGACCAGCCCGGCAATTTCCGCATCGGCGATGTCGGCCGGGACCTCGTTGTAGATACCCCAGCGGGCATGGTCGGCGTCGATCTTCGTCGGCGACCGCCACCAGTTCCCGCGTGTTATGACGCGCGCCAGCGTCCTTACAGGGTCGAGCGCGGGGACGTTGGTGGTCGCCGTCGCGGCCGGCGCAAACAGCATCAGCCCCGGCGGCTGGACGCGCGCCGCGACCGCCTGCGCGAGGAAACCCCCCATCGAATGCCCGGCGATGATTGGCAGCTCGGGCAGCTTCGCGACCTCGGCGACGAGGAAGTCGACGTAGTCGGCGACGCCGACGCGCCCCAGCTCGGGAGGCGGCAGGGCGACGGGGCTGCGGTCGTGGAACGGCAGCGCCGGGGCATGGGTGACATGCCCGGCAGCTTCGAGGTGCGCGCGCAGCCCGGTGAACGTCGCCGGCGTCGCCCACATGCCGTGGATCATGAAGAGGGGCGGGTGGGTCATTTCTTAACAACCGTCATTCCCGCGAACGCGGGAATCCATCTCCGGAATGTGCAGGAAATAGGTTCCCGCGTTCGCGGGAACGACAAGAGAAAACTCCCGCTCACAACACCACCCCCGACGCGGCCAGCACCGCCATCGTCACGAGGTCGCTGGCGCTGCTGGTCATCGGCGCGATCTGCACCGGCTTCGACATGCCCATCAGCAGCGGCCCGATCATCTTGCCACCGCCGAGCTCCTTCAGCAGCTTCGCCGAAATGTTCGCCGACTGCAGCCCCGGCATGATCAGGATATTCGCCGGCCCCGACAATCGCGAGAACGGATAGCGGCTCGCCATGCGCGGGTTGAGCGCCACGTCGGCCGACATCTCGCCCTCATATTCGAAGCCGGCGCGGCGGTCGTCGAGTAGCTGGATCGCGGCACGCGTCGGCCCGAGAAACTCGCCCGGCGGGTTGCCGAAATTTGAATAGCTGAGGAACGCGACGCGCGGCTCCAGCCCCAGGCGACGCGCGACGCCCGCGGTCTGCTCGGCGATGTCGGCCATCTGCAGCGCCGTCGGGCGTTCGTGGACGGTGGTGTCGGCGATGAAGATCGTGTCGCTGCGCCCGACGTACATGTGAATGCCGAACGGCGTGTGGCCGGCTGCGGGGTCGAGCGCATAGCGCAGCTGCCGGAAGGTTTCGGCGAAGTTGCGCGTCAGCCCGGTGATCATGCCGTCGGCCTCGCCGAGCTCGAGCATCAGCGCGCCGAAGACGTTGCGCTCGTGGTTGACCAGCCGCTGCGCGTCGCGGAGCAGCACGCCGCGGCGCTGCAGCCGGGCATACAGCATCTCCACCATTCGCGGCACCAGCCCCGAATTGGCGCTGTTGTGGATCTCGTACGCGTCCGGGTCCGCCCCGATACGCGTCAGCCCGTCGCGGACCGGCTCGTCGCGGCCGATCAGGATCGGCTCGCCGTAGCCGCTCGACCGGTACGACACCGCGGCGCGCAGCACGACCTCCTGCTCGCCTTCCGCGAACACCATCCGCCGCGGCCGGGCGCGCGCCGCCTCGAAGCTGCCCGCCAGCACCGCATTGGTCGGATTGAGGCGGCTGCGCAGTTCGAGGCGATACGCGGCCTCGTCAAAGAACGGCTTCTTGGCGATGCCGCTGGCCATCGCCGCCTTGGCGACCGCGACGGGGATCGCCTCGATCAGTCGCGGGTCGAAGGGTGCTGGAATGATGTAATCGGGCCCGAAATTGCGCGCCTTGCCGCCGTAGGCCGCGGCAACCTCGTCGGGCACCTGCTGGCGCGCCAGGTCGGCGAGCGCCTGCGCGGCGGCGAGCTTCATCTCTTCGTTGATCGAGGTCGCCCGCACGTCGAGCGCGCCGCGGAACAGGTATGGGAAGCATAGCACGTTGTTGACCTGGTTGGGATAATCCGACCGCCCGGTGGCGACGATCGCATCGGAGCGCACCGCCAGCACTTCCTCGGGCGTGATTTCGGGGTCGGGGTTGGCCATCGCGAAGACGATCGGCTTGGCCGCCATGCCGGCGACCATCGCCCGCGTTACCGCGCCCTTCTGGCTCAGCCCAAGGAACACGTCCGCGCCGCGCATCGCGTCTTCGAGCGTGCGGGCGTCGGTAATCGCCGCGTGCGCCGACTTCCACTGGTTCATGCCTTGGGTGCGGCCCTGGTAGATGACCCCCTTGGTATCGCACATGACGACCTGATCGCCGGGCACGCCCATCGCTTTCATCAGCTCGGTGCAGGCGATGGCGGCGGCACCCGCGCCGTTGACCACCATCCGCACGTCGCGGATGTTGCGCCCGGTCAGGAACAGCGCGTTGATCAGTCCGGCGGCCGCGATGATCGCGGTGCCGTGCTGGTCGTCGTGGAACACCGGGATGTTCATGCGCTCCTTGAGCGTCTGCTCGACGATGAAGCATTCGGGAGCCTTGATGTCCTCGAGGTTGATGCCGCCGAAGCTCGGCTCCATCAGCTCGACGGCGTCGCAAAACCGGTCGACATCCTCGGTCTTCAGTTCGAGGTCGATCGAGTCGATGTCGGCGAAGCGCTTGAACAGCACCGCCTTGCCCTCCATCACCGGCTTCGACGCCAGCGCGCCGAGGTTGCCCAGCCCAAGGATCGCGGTGCCGTTCGAGATCACCGCGACGAGGTTGCCCTTGATCGTATAGTCGTACGCCGCGTCGGGGTCGGCGGCGATGGCGAGCACCGGCACCGCGACGCCGGGCGAATAAGCGAGGCTGAGGTCGCGCTGCGTCGCCATCGGCTTCGACGCGATGATCTCGATCTTGCCGGGGCGGCCGCTGGAGTGGAACAGCAGCGCCTCGCGGTCGGAGAACTGCAGCGAGTTGGTGTCGTCGGTCATGCGCGGCTCCCCGAAGCGGTTGTTCTAGGGGGAGCGAGTAGGGCGGGGCAAGCCAAATAGGCCCGCTCGTCACGGCGACGGCGCGCTACCGCACCGCGCCGCCCAATTTGCCGAACCGCGCTTCATACTCAGTCACGCGGCCGCTTTCGAGCAGCTGCGCCTGCTCGACCAGCCGGTCGCGTTTGAGCCGTCCGTTGAAGACGCCGAGCCCCGTGTCGGCGTGCGCTACCGCGACGTCGTCCATCGCCGCGATCGCCGCGACATTGCCGAGCCCGATCGCGGCCAGCGCCTGCGCGAACTTATCGCCGACACCCTTCAGCTGGCGAATATCGAGCGCCGCCGGGTCGGGCGCGGGCAGCGCCGCCGGCTCGGTCTTGCGCGCGCGCACCAGTTCGCGCTTCAGCTGATCGACTTCCTCGGCGAGCGGGCGCACCTGCGCCTTCGCCGCTGCGAGTTCGCGCTCGAGTCGCGCGGTGTCGTCGCGGGGGCGCGCGGCCGCGATTATGCGTGCAGGCTTGGCGCGGCGCCCCGGGATCAGCCGTCCGAACAGCATCCCGATCAGCCCGCCGCCGAGGGCCACCGCGCCGATCACTTCATTCGGACCGATCTGCATTCGGGTCTCCATGCGACAATCATTTGATGCGGAGATGCAGCGCTTGAGGGTAGTTAATCAAGTCCCCCGCTGCTAATTGACCGTGGGTGACCGCTGCGCCTTATACCGCCCATCCGGCCTATACTTCCGCCGAGCGCCGCCTTGCGCTGGGCGCCGTACTCGTCGTGCTGCTGCTGTCGGCGCTCGACCAGACGATCGTCTCGACCGCGATGCCGCGCATCATCGCCGAGCTGCGCGGGCTCGATCGGATCGCCTGGGTCGGGACGGCGTACATGCTGACCTCGACCGTCGTGGTGCCGATCTACGGCAAACTCGGCGACATGTACGGACGGCGGCCGATCCTCATTTTCGGCGTCGTGACCTTCGTCGGCGCATCGGCGCTGTGCGGGCTGGCGGGCGAGGCCGGACGGCTGCCGCTGGTCGGCGACGGCATGGACCAGCTGATCGTTTGCCGGGCGCTGCAGGGGATCGGCGGCGGCGCGCTCGCGACCGGCGCGTTCGCCACCATCGCCGACCTGTATCCGCCCGCCGAGCGCGGCAAGTACGCCGGGCTTTTCGGCGCGGTGTTCGCGCTCGCCGCGGTGGTCGGGCCGCTGATCGGCGGCTTGCTTACCGATCACGCGACGATGACGCTGTTCGGGCATATCGTCAGCGGCTGGCGCTTCGTCTTCTACGTCAACCTGCCGCTTGGCGCAGTGGCGCTGTACGTGCTGATCACCAAGCTGCCCGCCGGCGTCGTCACCGGTGCGGGCAAGATCGACTGGGCGGGTGCGGCGCTGATCTTGATCACCTTCGTGCCGTTGCTGCTGGCGTTGAGCTGGGGTGGCCATGCGTATAGCTGGACGTCGCCGCTGGTGCTCGGACTGTTGGCCGTCGCTGCCGCCGGACTGTTCGCGCTGCTCGCGGTCGAGCGCGGCCGGCCGGAGGCGATCGTGCCGCTCGAGCTCTTCGCGGAGCCGGTGTTCGCGCGCAGCAATGCGGCGCTGTTCCTGATCAACCTTGCCTTCATGGGGCTGGTGATGTTCCTGCCGCTATATTTGCAGACGGTGCGCGGGGCGGGTGCGACCGAGAGCGGCTTTGCCATCCTGCCGCTGATGGGTGGGCTGTTTGCGAGCAGCGTCGTGACCGGGCGGCTGGCCTCGACCTACAAGGTCTATAGGCCGTTTCTCGTCGCCGGCGGCGTGGTCCTTATTGTCGGCATGATCCTGATGCTCGGCGTTACCGCCGATACCGGCTCGACCGATCTCGCCCTGCGGATGACCGTCGTCGGGCTCGGCCTCGGGCCGGGGCAGGGGATGTTCACGCTGGCGATCCAGAACGCCGTCGGGGTCGACCGCGTCGGCGTCGCGACGAGTTCGGCGCAGTTCTTCCGGCAGATCGGCGCGACCATCGGCGTCGCGGTTTTCGGCGCGATGCTGACCGGCACGCTGGCGCGCGAACTGCCGCAACGTGTCCCCGACCTGGCGCGGCTGCATGCGGGCTTCGACCTCAGTCACGCGCAGGCGCTGGCGATGAGCCCCAGGACGATAGACGCCGAGCTGCGCGCCGCCGGCGATTCCGATGCCGCCGCCGGCGAGCGTATCGAGGCCGGGCTGCGGTCGAGTTTCGCCAGCGCGGTGCTCGGGTTGTTCCGGGTCAGCGCCGCGGTGTTCGCGCTGGCGCTGGTGGTGACGCTGCTGGTGCCCGGCCGCAAGCTGCGCGGCCGCGACCTGCCCGCGGGAGCCGTCGCCGCTGCGGCCGAGTGAAGGTGTGAGCGACTACGACATCGCGGTCATCGGCGCCGGCATCGCGGGGGCCAGCCTCGCATACTTCGCCGCGCCGCATGCGCGCGTGCTGCTGCTCGAAGCCGAGGATGCGCCCGGCTATCACACCACCGGGCGCTCGGCGGCGTTCTGGGTGGCGAGCTACGGCGGCCCCGGCGTGCTGCCGCTGACGCTCGCGTCACGGCCGTTCTTCGATGCAGCCCCGCCGGGGTTCACCGACGTCCCGCTGCTGACCCCGCGGGGCGCGCTGCACCTCGCCTCGCCGGATGATCCGGGCGCACTCGAGCGGCTAGCGGCCGACTTCGCCGCCACCGCGGTCGCGTTCGAGCGGCTGGGCACGGCGGCGCTGGCCGCGCGCTATCCGCTGCTGCGCCCGGCGTGGCGGCAGGCGGCGTTGTACGAGCCCGACTGCTACGACATCGACGTCGCCGCGCTTCACGCCGGGTTCCTGTCGGGAGCGCGCCGTGCCGGCGCGGTCGTCGCCTGCCGCGCCGGAGTCGGAGCGCTGACCCGCGACGGCCAAGGCATGGACGCCCGCTGGCGCATCGCCACGCGCGCGGGCGAATTCCGCGCCGCGGTCGTGGTCAACGCCGCCGGCGCGTGGGCCGACGCAGTGGGAGCCCTTGCGGGCGCGCAGCCGCTCGGGCTGCGGCCGCTGCGGCGCACAATGGCAGTGGTCGCCACCGCGCCCGCAACCGACCCAGCGCTGCCGGTCATCCTCGACGCCGCGGGCAGCTTCTATTTCAAGCCCGACGCCGGGCGCTACTGGGTGTCGCCGCACGACGAGATCGCCGACACCGCGCGCGACGCCGCGCCCGAGGAGCTCGACATCGCGCTCGCCGTCGCGCGGTTCGAGGCGGCCGTGACCCCGCGCGTCACCCGCGTCGAGCGCAGCTGGGCAGGCCTGCGCACCTTCGCCCCCGACCGGCTGCCCGTCTACGGCTTCGACGCCAACGTGCCAGGACTGTTCTGGTGCGCCGGGCAGGGCGGGTTCGGGATACAGACCGCACCGGCTGCGGGGGCGATGGCGGCGGCGCTGGTACTAGGGCGGGAGCCGAAGGTAGAGGCGGGGCGGTATGCGGCGGGGCGGTTTGTGTCAGACCGTATTTCCGAGCATATCTAACGGGCGCCCGGCCGATATCTGTTCTGGGGTGGCTTGCAGAACTTCGGCTGCGGCGTGAAGTTGAACCCATAGCAGACGTGCATCTCAATCTGCTATTCGCTTGAAGGTCTGACGGAGGGAAGGGCAATGACTTCCAAAAGAGTCTTGGTCATTGGTGCAGCTGGAAATCTTGGCAGGCGCTTGGTGCAGGAGGGGCAGCGGCAAGGGCATTTCATAACTGCGCTGGTGCGCGACAAGAATGTCTTTGGTATGAAGATGACTAGCGATTTGCTCGGAAACATGCATGTCGTCGAGGGCGACATCCTCAGCGCTTACAGCATCGATAAGGCTCTCGACGGGCAGAACATCGTGATCAATGCTGCAGGAAACGTAAACGATGGCAAGCCGTTCAGCGCATTGTTTGATTGCGTAGTAAGCGCTGTTGAACGTCATCCCGAAGTTGTGAAGTCCTGGTTCTTAGCGGGTGCTGCTGTTCTCAACATACCACACACAAAGCGGATCGGCATCGGGCTCCCCTTTGTACCGACCATCTAAGAACCGCATCTTGTAAATTGGCGGCGGCTCGAACGGTCGACTCTGGAGTGGTCGATGATGTGTCCTGGCCCGATGATAGCCGCTGAACATAGTACTCAGCGAAGTAATCTTCGCATTTCGGTCGACTCGATGCCTTACCGTGTCGGCACATGGACAAAATACGCGCCACCGCTCGCGCTATCGCTCGTCATGAAGTCTAAGCTGCCCGAATTGATCGTGTCTTACGAGGATATAGCCACAGTGATTTTGGCGAACATCGAGGCTGGCGATCGGTTTTCCCGTCACCGGGGGGGTGTAGCGCTTCCTGAAGGCGAGCGCAGCGTTAAGGAAGGATGGACACTGGGAAGGCGGGGCCCCGACGCCTAGGGTCAGGACTCATTGATCACAGCCAGAAGATGACGGTGGCTGCGATGGCGATGGCCGAGAAGAAGGTGTGTGCGCATCGGTCGTAGCGGGTGTGAATGCGCCGCCAGTCCTTGAGCTTGCCGAACATGTTCTCGATGCGGTG
>JANOOK010000015.1:0-14191 GCA_031421275.1 Sphingomonadaceae bacterium | reverse complement strand
GCACGATGCGCCGCCGGGCGGCACTGACCGCCACGGTGTGAGGCTGCGGCGCGGCCGGGTGCGCCTGCGCCCTGGCCGCGCCACGGCGAGATGATGACGTTCAACCGGTCGTCGCCGTGCTCGACCAGCGCGGCGCGGAGGCGGTGACCGCACCGAGGCCGTTGATCAGCAGTCGGCTGTGATTGCCCCGAGCTTGCGCCAATGCCCGACTATGCCGGTCTGGCTCAGCGTGAAGGTCAGGAACGCGCCGATGGCGAACAGCGGGATCAGCCGGTCGGTGATGCCGCCGAACAGGGTCAGCAGCC
This sequence comes from Sphingomonadaceae bacterium, assembly GCA_031421275.1. Lineage (GTDB taxonomy): Bacteria > Pseudomonadota > Alphaproteobacteria > Sphingomonadales > Sphingomonadaceae > Polymorphobacter_B. The sequence continues at coordinate 13,886 of JANOOK010000015.1, read as the reverse complement.
CGCCGGCCGTGACGGTCAGGAAGCCGACGCCGGCCGAGAACACCAGCCGCCGATCGGCGACGGCGAAGCTGCGCGGCAGGAAACCGTCCTGCGCGACCAGCTTGCACAGTCGCGGAAAGCCGACGAAGCTGGTGTTCGCCGACAACGCCAGCACCGCGAGCAGGCTCGACATGGCGGTGTAATAGACGACGCCGCGGCCGGCGATGGCGCCGGTCAGCTGCGACAGCGGGCTCTGATAACCGGGCTGCGTCTGGCCCATCGCCGGCACCGCCTCGAACCAGCCGATCTTCTGGGTGCCCTGCTCGCGATTAGCCAAGCGGCGGCCCAGCAAAACCTCGAACAGACTCATTCGCGACCGGCCCCGAAAGTCCGGGGTAGCTTGATCGAGCCGCGGGGGCGGTGGCCGGAACTGGTCATGCACGCAGAACGACGGATCGCCGGATGGGGTCCGACGCTACCCCTGCTGGACGAGCGTCCGATAGTCCGCGGCGAGCTGCTTGGTGAGCGCGCCGACCTCGAACCGCCAGGGACCGATCTCAGCCAGCGGCGTCACCTCCGCAGCGCTGCCGGTCAGGAACGCCTGCTCGAACTGCTCGAGCTCCTCGGGCCAGATCGCGCGCTCGACCACTTCGATACCACGCTGTTGCGCCAGGCCGATCACCGTACGCCGGGTAATACCGTCGAGAAAACAGTCCGGCGTCGGCGTATGCAGCACCCCCGCCTTGAGGAAGAAGATGTTCGCGCCGGTCGACTCCGCGACCTGACCGCGCCAGTCGAGCATCAGCGCATCGTCGTATCCGGCATCGGCGGCGGCATGCTTCGACAACGTGCAGATCATGTACAGCCCGGCGGCTTTCGACTTCGTCGGTGCGGTGTAGGGTGCGGGACGACGCCACTGCGCCACGTTGAGCCGCAAGCCCTTGTTGAGCGCTTCCTCGCCGAAGTACGCGCCCCATTCCCACGCCGCGATCGCCAGATGCGGCTTGGTGAGCTGCGCGGCGACGCCCATCTGTTCCGATCCGCGCCACGCGATCGGGCGGACATAGCAATCGGTCAGCTGGTTGGCCGCGACGGTCGCATCGACGGCGGCAGCGATCTCCGTCATCGACCATGGCAGCGTGAAGCCGAGCAGTGACGCCGAGTTGATCAGCCGCTGGCAATGCGCCTCGAGCGCGAATACCCGGCCGCCATAGCAGCGCGCGCCCTCGAAGACGGCGCTGGCATAATGCATCGCGTGGGTCAGCACATGCACGCGCGCGTCGCGCCAGTTCACCAGCTCGCCATCCTGCCAGATAAAGCCATCGCGGTCATCGAACGTCGGCGGCGTCATAAAGCGATCCACATTGCAATTATCGTTCGTGCGAAGCTTGTCGCTGGTAACTTCCTGTGTCAAATACGTCAACATGGCTGACGCAGTTTCGCCTCCCACCGGAGCTTCCGCACTGTTCCTGCGCGAGACCGAACTGCGCCGCGGCATCGAGCTGCTGTATTTCGGCTATGCCAACATGATCCGCGGTGCCGATCAGTTGCTTCGAACGCGCGGGCTCGGGCGGGCCCATCACCGCGCCCTGTACTTCATTGCGCGCCGTCCCGATATGCCGGTCAGCGACTTGCTCCGATTGCTCGGCATCACCAAGCAATCGCTCAGCCGCGTGCTCGCTGATCTACAGGACCAGGGCCATGTCGACCTGATGGTGGGCGAGCGCGACCGACGCCAGCGGCTGCTGCGGCTGACCGAGTCGGGTGCCGCGCTCGAAGCGGCGCTGTTCGAGGAACTCCGCGACGGCATGGCGCGCGCTTATTCTACGGCCGGACAGTCGGCGGTTACGGGGTTCTGGACGGTGTTGACCGGCCTTATTCCATCGCCGGATCGCCCACTGATCGAGGCGCTTCAACGACTGTAACGCCATCGACGTGCATACTGTCCATGCTGACGTCGTCGAGACCTGCGCTCTGGTCGCGCGAAAAATAACGTGCGACGCCTTCGGCGCGCGCCAGCTGCGCGTCGAGCGCCTTCATCGTCGCTGCAAGATCGGCGCTCTCGTCGTCGAGCCACGTCCGGCTGACCTGCAAAAGCAGCAAGGTCAGCATCTGCACCCGCGCAGGGCCGAGCCAGCCGGTCGTCTTGACCCCGGCGGCATCGGCCATACGCGCCACCGACAAACCAACCGTTGCGAGCATGAAAACGGCCAACCCCGGATCGCGTCGCGCGGCTACTGCCAAGGCTTGCGCCGCGGCCCGATGTGATTGCGCCGCATCGAAGCGCTCCATGAACATCGCGAACAACCGGTCGCGGACACTTGCGGTGCTGTCCACGCCAGCCTCCGCCAGCGCCGCGCGGTCAAGCCGCTCACCATAGCGCTGCAGAACCGACCAGCGATCCGGCAGCTCTTCCACCACCGCCGACGCCCTGATCCCCGCGAGGTCGGCGACCGCGCCCAGCCGCGCCGCGGCCCAGCCGTCACGCGCGATAACGTCCAGCCAGGCATCGAGTGCATCCATCGGCGCAGCCTACCCGATTCCGCCGAGTTCGCGCGAGCGTCTTTGCGCTGCTGCGACGGTGGCGCGCATCAACGCTGGCAAATTACTTTGGAGGACGTTCAAACCGGCGAGCGTCGTGCCGCCCGCACTACTGACCGCTTCCCGCAGCAACGCCGGCGATGCTCTGGGTTGCGCCGCGAGCGCCGCTGCACCCGTAACCGTACGGAGCGCCAATTCGCTGCTCAATGCCGGCGACAGTCCAGCGGCAACACCGGCTGCCGCGAGTGCTTCGATAAAGGCGAAAACATAGGCCGGTCCCGACCCCGAGACGGCGGTAACGGCGTCGAAATCGGCTTCACGGTCGAGCCAAAAGCAGGCTCCCGCCGCGCTCATCAATGTTGTCGCTATGTCCCGGTCGCTGCCGTGGCCGATTTGCGGGACCCGGCCGCGACTGTCGCTATATAATGCCGTCACACCTTTGCCGAGGCCGGAAGCAAGATTGGGAATAGTTCGGACGATCCGCGCCCGATGCAGCTCGGCGGTCAACGCTGCGCACGTCACGCCCGCCATAATCGAGATCACCAAGGCATCGGTGTGCTTCATCGATGCAACGGCGTCCTTCCAGACCTGCGGCTTGACGGCAAGGACGATAACCGCAGGAACCATCTCTGGCGGGAATGTCAGTCCGCCCGGGATCGCCGGGTCGACGATCGTGATGTCACTCAGGCCGACAGCCTTCCAGCGTGACAGCAAGGCTCCGCCCATCGCCCCACAGCCGACCAACCAGATCGGACCGATGGCGGCGGTCACGCCTCGCCGACGGTATCGAGCAGCGCCGCTTCGATCGCTTCGGCGGGCGACTTGCCCGCCCACAGCACGAACTGGAACACCGGATAAAAGCGCTCGCACTCGTCGATCGCGGCATCGACGAGCATCTCGGCCTGGCCAAGCGTCAGGTCGATGTCCTCGTTGTCGTCATCGCTGTCGAGCAACGTCGCGTGTCGGAACAGCAGCGTGCCGTCGGCGGCCCACATCTCGAAATGACCGATCCATAGCTGCTCGTTGATCAGCCCGAGTGTCTCGTACATCGCCAGCCGCTTGGGCTCGGGCACGCGGATGTCGGGCATCGCGATCAGCTGCAGGACGCGCTCGTCCTCGCGCCATAACGCCCGCAACTGGTAATTGGCCCAGGTGCCCGCGGCGCTGGCGGTAATCTCCTCGTCGCCACTCCGCTCGAAGGCCCAGCCGTGCGCGCTGAAATAATGTTCGAGCATGTCGATCGGCGCCGCGGGCGCTGGTTGAAAGTCGATATCGAGGTGGGTCATGCGGCCCGGCTCCCAGCCTTCAACATTTCGTTACGGTGCCACCACGAATAGGACTTAGCAAGGCTCAGGAGCGCGTCGCCTACTAAATCTTGTGTACAACTACGCACTCGGAGCGCCGCCCTTCATCGCTGCGATTTCGGCCTTGAGCGCTTCGACTTCGGCCCGCGCGGTCGCCGCCATCGCCTTCACCGCCTCGAACTCCTCGCGCTCGACGAGGTCGAGCCCGCCGACCATGTCGCGCACCCTCGCCCGCACCATCGTCTCGACCTCGCGACCGACCCCTGCCATGGTTCCCATGGCCGCGGTGGCGACCTTGGAAATATCCTCGAAGATCTTGTTCTCGGACTGCATACCAGGCTCCCATTCAAATATACGTGCGCAATAACAGTATCGGTTACGAGCGTCGATCATCAACAATACGTTTGCGAGCCACATTCAGGCGCGTTGGCTGCCGATCAGAAACTCGACATTGCCCTCGGGACCGGTAATCGGGCTGGGCGTGAGACCCAGGACGGTCCAACCGGGCCGTGCCGCGAGCCAGCTGGCGACCTCCTCGCAGACCCGATGATGGACGGCCGAATCGCGGACCACGCCGCCCTTGCCGACTTCGGCGGGACCCGCTTCGAACTGCGGCTTGACCAGTGCGAGCAGCCGCGCTCCCGGCGCGGCAAAGTCGAGCGGGCGCGACAGTACCTTGGCCAAGCCGATGAAGCTGGCATCGCAGACGATGAGTTCGACCGGCTCGGGTATCTGCGCGTCGGTGAGATAACGCGCATTGGTCTGTTCGAGCACGACGACGCGGGCGTCCTCGCGCAGCTTCCACGCCAGCTGGTTGGTGCCGCTATCGACCGCATAGACCCGGCGTGCGCCGCGGCTGAGCAGCACGTCGGTAAAGCCACCGGTCGACGAACCAACGTCGATCGCGACAACACCGGTGACGTCCCAAGCGAAATGGTCGAGCCCGTGCGCCAGCTTAACGCCGCCGCGTGACACCCACGGATGATCGTGGCCCTTGACGGACAGCGCTGCGTCGGACGCCAAGGTCTGCCCAGCTTTGTCGACCCGCCGCTCATCATTGTAAACCAGACCGGCGAGAATCAGCGCTTGCGCCCGAGTACGTGATTCGGCCAGGCCAAGCTCGACCAGACGTTGGTCGGCACGGGTTTTTGTCACCGGCGGGATTTCGGACTGCGAGCGGCGAGCATCGTCTCCGCGCTAAGCCCGCGCACCCTCGATCAGCCCGACGCTGTTATGCTGCAGCGCGCTCAGCACCGTCGCCACGATGTGCGGCGCGTCGAGCCCGGCGGTGGCGTATTGCGCCACCGGCCCATCATGCTCCTGGAATATGTCCGGTAGCCGCATCGTGCGGATTTTAAGCCCATTATCGGTCAGCCCCTCATCGCTCAGCCACGTCAACACGTGCGCGCCGAAACCGCCGATGGCACCTTCCTCGATCGTCACCAGCACGTCGTGGCTGAGCGCGAGTCTGCGGATCAGCGCATGGTCGAGCGGCTTGGCGAAGCGCAGGTCGGCGACGGTGGTCGATAGCCCGCGGGCGTCGAGGTCGTCGGCGGCGACGAGCGCCTCCGCGAGACGGCAGCCGAGCGACAGGATGGCGACGGTCTTGCCCTCGCGGACGACACGCCCCTTGCCGATTTCGAGCCGGGTGCGTGTCGCAGGGATCGCCACGCCGGTGCCCTCGCCGCGCGGGTAACGCACCGCGCTCGGGCCGCTGTCGTGCAACGCCATGGTATGCACCATGTCGCTGAGTTCGGCCTCATCGGCGGCGGCCATGACGACGAAGTTCGGCAACGTCGAGAGATAGGTCACGTCGAATGCGCCCGCATGAGTCGCACCGTCGGCCCCGACCAGCCCGGCGCGGTCAATGGCGAAGCGGACGGGCAGGTTCTGAATCGCGACGTCGTGGACGACCTGGTCATAGGCGCGCTGCAGGAAGGTCGAATAGATCGCTGCGAACGGGCGATAGCCCTGCGCCGCCAGGCCGGCCGCAAACGTCACCGCATGCTGCTCGGCGATGCCGACGTCGAAGGTGCGGTCGGGATAGGCCTTCTGGAACTTGTCGAGCCCGGTTCCCGACGGCATCGCGGCGGTGATCGCGACTATCTTGGCGTCGTGCGCGGCCTCGGCGACCAGCGCCTGCGCGAAGACGTTCTGGTATTGCGGCGGGCCGGCCTTCGACTTGACCTGCGCCCCGGTGATGACGTCGAACTTCTGCACGCCGTGGTATTTGTCGGCAGCAGCTTCGGCGGGGCCATAGCCTTTGCCCTTCTGGGTCACGACATGGACGAGGATGGGGCCTTCGGCGGCGTCGCGGATATTCTCCAGCACCGGCACGAGATGTTCGAGATTGTGCCCATCGATTGGCCCGACATAATAAAAGCCGAGTTCCTCGAACAGGGTGCCGCCGGTGGCGAGCGTGCGGAAGTATTCCTCGGCACGCTTGGCGGTACGCTGCATGTTGGTGCCGAGCGTGCGCTTGGCGAGTTGCTTGACCGCGTCGCGGATCTCGAGAAAGGAGCGCGACGAATAGATGCGCGCGAGATACGCCGACAGCGCCCCGACCGGCGGCGCGATCGACATGTCGTTGTCGTTGAGCACCACGACCAGCCGGTTGCCCGCGGCTTGCGCATTGTTCATCGCCTCATACGCCATGCCCGCCGACATCGCGCCATCGCCGATCACCGCGATCGCCTTGCCGGGTGCGCCCGATAGCTTGTTCGCCACCGCGAAGCCCAGTGCCGCCGAGATCGACGTGGAGCTATGCGCCGCGCCGAACGGATCGTACTCGCTCTCGCTCCGGCGGGTGAAGCCCGACAGCCCGCCCGGCATGCGTAATGTTCGGATGCGCTCGCGCCGCCCGGTCAGGATTTTATGCGGGTACGCCTGATGTCCGACGTCCCAGATCAACTTGTCCCGCGGCGTGTCGAAGACATAGTGCAGCGCTACCGACAGCTCGACGACGCCGAGTCCGGCCCCCAGATGCCCGCCGGTTGTGCTGACAGCGTCGATCAGTTCGGCCCGCAGTTCGTCGGCCAACTGCCGCAGGTCGCCATGCTGCAGGCGGCGGAGTTCGTAAGGATTATCGACGGAATCGAGCAGCGGCGTGAAGGGGCGTTGCGTCACCAATCGGACCTGTCTGTTACCAACAACGTCAGTCAGCCGTAGCGAAGCCCTCAACACTTGTCGATTGGCGGCCGCCCTGCGGCGTTACGGTTGGCGCGCACAGGTTGCACATTTGCCACGCACCTCGATGATCGGGCGCAGCGCCTTGAACCCCGCCTGCGTCGCCGTGGCACGTACTCGCGCGGCCACACCGTCGTCATCGAGGTGCGTCGCTCGCCCGCAATCATCGCAAATAAGAAAGATGCAGTCGTGCTGGCATTCGGGATGCGCGTTGGCGAGATAGGCATTGCGGCTCTCGACCCTAAGCGCGACGTTATTGGACACGAACAGGTCGAGGATGCGATAGATGCTGTTCGCCGCAATCCGGCGCCCCAGCATCTTCGACACTGCGTCGGTAACGTCGTAAGCGCTGGCGGGCTGGTCGAAGCCGGTCAGTGCTTCGAAGACGGCAGCGCGCATCCCGGTCCATTGCTCGCCCTGCTTGACCAAAGTCGCGTGCGCCGCGGCCACCAGCGATGCGCCGGCGCGATGACGGTGATCGTGCGGCCGCATGGCACTTTCAGTCCGCATGGCTGTCTGTGCGCATGATCGTCATTGCGCATGCAGCCGCGACCAGCGCAAGTTGAGCAGGTGGGCGGCGGCGAGCAGAGTTACGCCGGTAATCGACAGCAACGTCTCGCTGCCGCCATGGCCCACGGCAAGCGAAGCCGCCATCAGGCCGACCCCGCCACTGCCGAGCACGAGTATAGCGCAGCGGCCGTGAAGCTGTACCCCGCGCCATAGCGCAAAGACTGCGAGCGGCAACGCCAGCGCGAGGCCGACTGCGTGAACGCGGTGACTGAAGAACCCGCCGCCGACCGACGCCACCGCGAGCAGCACGCTGCCCGCCAGACAATGCACGAGGCACAAGCCCGACAATGTCAGGGCCGACCGGTCGAGCCATGATGCAGTGGGCGAAGCCATCTGGAACATGATATAAGGTTACATCGCACAGAGCAAGGACCGCAATGGCTGTCTAGGCTGCGAGCGGGCCTGATACCTTGGCTCGCCGCGGCACGCTGGCCCCTTGGCGTCGCGGCCTACAGCGCGCATATCGCGCTCATGGCGACGCACAGTCCATCCATCCTCCATGTCTTGCCGCTTGCGCGCGCACCGGCGATGGTCTCAGTCCGGCCCCGCGCGATCGCGGCATGGCTGTTCGCCACCGCACTTCTCGTGTTCGTCATGGTCGTTGTCGGCGGCATCACCCGGCTGACCGAGTCGGGGCTGTCGATCGTACATTGGAATCCGATCGGCGGCATTGTCCCGCCGCTCAACGAGGGGCAGTGGCACGCGATGTTCGCGGCCTATCAGGCGAGCCCGCAAGGGCGGCTGGTCAACGCCGGGATGGACCTGGCCGCGTTCAAAGGCATCTTCTTCTGGGAATGGCTGCATCGGCTGATCGGCATGTCGATCGGCATCGTGTTCGCGGTGCCCTTGGCGGTATTCCTGCTACTGCGCTGGATTCCGGCCGGGTTTAAGCTGCGGCTGGTCGCGCTGCTGGCGCTCGGGGCGTTTCAGGGCGTGCTTGGCTGGTGGATGGTGGCCTCGGGGTTGGTCAATGTGCCCGCGGTGGCGCACGAGCGGCTTGCAGCGCATCTGGTCAATGCGCTGGTGCTGATGTCGGGATGTTTGTGGACGGGGCTGGACTTGTTGCAGGTTCGACCCGCAGCAGGGGAAGATCGAGCTACTCGCCCAAGCCGCTGGATCATCCCTTTCACCCTGTTGCTAGCCACCCAAATCGTTTGGGGCGCGTTCACCGCCGGCCTGCGCGCCGGCCACGCGTCGGATACCTGGCCGCTGATGTTTGGACAGCTGATCCCACCTGGGCTGGCGAGTCTCGTCAGTGATCCGGTCAGCGTCCAGTTCGTCCACCGCAGCCTTGCCTATCTCGTCGCGGCGAGCGCGATGTGGGTCGCGGTCAAGCTCTACCGGGCCGGGGCAGGCTCGCGCGCGCTGGCGATCGGCGGATTGGTGGTGATGCAGTTCGTGCTCGGCGTCTCGACGATCATCTACGGCGTGCCGATCGCGCTGGCTGTGTCGCATCAGGCTGGTGCAGCGTTGCTGCTCGCCGCCACGGTCGTCGCTGCACATTGGAGCGTGCAGAACCGCGTGCGGGATTGCGCCGGCAGTTTGGCCAGCTTTGGCCGTATCGATGGGGTCTTGCGGTGACCGCGCTCAATATACTCGGCGCACCACTGGCGCTGTGCTCGACCGCGCCGCTGACCGGCTGGCAGCGCGACGGCTGCTGCAACACCGACGCCAACGACCGCGGGTTGCACGTGGTCTGCGCGGTGATGACCGCCGAGTTCCTTGCGTTCAGCAAATCGGCGGGAAACGATCTGTCGACCCCGCAGCCATCCTATGGTTTTCCCGGGCTGCGTCCCGGCGACCGTTGGTGCTTGTGCGCGGCGCGTTGGGAGGAGGCCCGGCTCGCGGGTTTCGCGCCTGACGTGATCGCCGAGGCGTCGCACGCAAAGGCGCTTGAGGTGACCTCGCTCGGCCACCTGCAAGCTCATGCGATCACGGCGGAAATCTAGCGGTATCAGAATACCGCCTTGCCGACCCGCCGAAATCCTTGCTTTCTTACCCGCTCTAGTCGATACACCATCTGTCCCGGTCAGCGCTCGCTGGCCGGTTTTGCGTTTGAACCGAGGGCGACCATGCCGACGCTGTTAACCAGGACGACCGCCGCGGCGAAGCCCCGCCGAGGTCGAGAAGAAGTGGCTGCTGATCGATGCCGACGGACTTGTCGTCGGCCGGCTGGCCTCGCTGATCGCCAACCGTCTGCGCGGCAAGCACAAGCCGAGCTTCACGCCGCACGTCGATTGCGGCGACAACATCATCGTGATCAACGCCGAGAAGGTCCGCTTCACGGGCCGTAAGGCGCAGCAGAAAATCTATTATCGCCACACCGGGCACCCGGGCGGCATCAAAGAGATTCGCGCCGACAAGGTGCTCAGCGGCCGCTTCCCAGAGCGTGTCCTGGAGAAAGCCGTTGAGCGCATGGTGCCGCGTGGCCCGCTCGGGCGCGACCAGATGCGCAACCTGCGCATCTTTGCCGGCACCGAGCATCCGCACGGCGCGCAGGACCCAGAGGTCCTCGACGTGGCCGCGATGAACCCCAAGAACAGCGTCGGCAATGCCGACCGCAGCAATCCTGTCGGCACTGCCGACCACAAAGTGGGTGCCTAATGGACGATAGCCGTCAGTCGCTGGCCGATCTCGGCCAACTGCAGAACCCCGAGTTCGTCGCGCATCAGGCGGCAAACGACGGCGTCTCCGCCGCGCCGCTGCGCGAGCAGCAGATCGATGCGCAGGGCCGCGCTTACGCTACCGGCAAGCGCAAGAACGCCATCGCGCGTGTCTGGATCAAGCCCGGCTCGGGCAAGATCGTCGTCAACGGCCGCGACCAGGCAGTGTACTTCGCCCGCCCGACGCTGCGACTTGTGATCAACCAGCCGTTCGACGTCGCCGAACGGCGCGACCAGTATGATGTCATCTGCACCGTCAAGGGCGGCGGGCTGTCGGGCCAAGCCGGCGCGGTCAAGCATGGCATTTCGCAGGCGCTGACGCGCTTCGAGCCCGCCCTGCGGGCGGCGGTCAAGCACGCCGGGTTCCTGACCCGCGATCCGCGCGTCGTCGAACGCAAGAAGTACGGGAAGGCCAAGGCCCGCAAGAGCTTCCAGTTCTCGAAGCGCTAAGGCGTTACAACAACGCCTCGATCGGCCCGGCCAGCGCGTCTGGCTTGGTCGTCGGGGCGAAGCGTTCGACGACATGGCCGGCTCGGTCGATCAGGAACTTGGTGAAGTTCCACTTGATCGCCTCGCTGCCCAGCAGTCCGGGCGCGGCGTGCTTCAATGCGACATAAAGCGGGTGCGTACCCGCCCCATTGACCTCGACCTTGGCGAACATCGGGAAGTCGACACCGAAGCTGGTGCGGCAGAAGCTGTCGATGTCGGCCTCGGTTCCCGGCTCCTGCCCGCCGAACTGGTTGCACGGAAAGCCGAGGACCGCAAAGCCGCGCGGGCCATACGTCTGCTGCAGCTTCTCGAGCCCGTCGTACTGTGGGGTGAAGCCGCACTTGCTCGCGGTATTGACGATCAGCAGGACCTTGCCGCGCCAGTCGCCTAGCGACACCGTTCGCCCGTCAATCGTCTGGGCGGTGTGCGGGTAGATGTCGATCATGCGTAAGCGGTTCCGCGGCCACCAATTTTCAGCAGTCTGCACGGGATGGATAGTCCCTGTTCGAGCTGCCACTGCGTCGTACCCTCGCCGAGCGACCATTTCAGGTCGATTCCGTTCCACGCTTTGCCGCCGGGCAGATAGGCGTACACTCCGGTCAGATCGAAATCATCGGCGGCGATCGGCCGCGTAAACTTGAAGACAGTGACGCCGTAGGCAAGATAACCGACATGGAAGCCGAATAGTTTTTCCATCTGCGCAGGCGTTTTCCCTTTCAGATAAAATTCGGTTCCGACCCAGCCGCCGATCAATAATGCCGGGCGCGTTTCTGGTCGGATCATATGGCACAACCTTGACTGGTCGAAAAGGCGCTGGTCGATTGATAGCACCAAGTGCCAGTCTCGTCTGAATCGCGACGTGATCGACAACCACCGCACTGCCCCTAAGCCTGTCACTCGCCAGCTTTCGCATAACATACACTTGCTTTGCCGACCAACCCACCGAGGCACCATCATGGACCTGACCACTCCCGCGATCGTCTGCGCCATGCGCGCGCACAGCGAGCATGGCGCGGTGGTGCAGCTGCTGACGCCCGACGGGCTGCTTGCAGGATACGTCCGCGGCGGTCGGTCGCGGCGGCTGCGGCCGGTGCTGCAGCCGGGCAACGGCGTACGGGCGCGGCTGGTGGCGCGCACCGACAGCCAGCTCGCCGCGGCGACGGTCGAGCTCGACCGGGCGCGCACCGTCTTGGCGATGACGCCGCTAAGCGGCGCCGGGCTCGAATGGCTGACCGCGCTGACCGCGACGGCGCTGACCGAAGGCGAGGCGCATCCCCGGCTATACGACGCGCTCGACGGGCTGCTCGAGGCGATGATGCTCGGCGCGACGCCGGCGCGCTGGCTGGTCGGGCTGGTGCAGTATGAGCTGCTGCTGCTCGCGGAACTCGGCTTCGGCCTTGATCTGACCAGCTGTGCGGCGACTGGCACGGTAGAGGAACTGGTCTATGTGTCGCCGAAGTCAGCGCAGGCCGTCAGCCGCAGCGCCGGCGCACAGTACAAGGCAAAGCTACTGGCGTTGCCCGAATTCCTGACTCTGCCCACTGTCGGCGCGACGCTTCGCAGCGCTACCCCTGTCCTCACCGAAGTCCTCGCCGGTCTGCGCCTAACCGGTAACTTCCTCGCCCGCGACGTCCTTACCGGTCGCGCCGCCGAGTTGCTTGCCGCGCGGGCGCGGCTGGTCGACATCGTCGGCGCGCTCGCATCTGTTGACTACCCGATTGTCAGCGATCTCCCGCAGGCTTAACGGCTCGACGCGTTGGCGGACGGCAGGTGCTGTTTGGGACAACACGGCATGCGGTTGATGGCCACTGACCATCGGGCTGTTTGGAGCACTATGGCGCGCCGTCGACATGACAACGCCGCCGCCGCCGCTCGGCGAGAACGCCTCGGCCGCCGTGTTCTCGGCGACGCGCGCCATGGCCGACGTCCGCGAGATCGGCCTCGCGCCGCACCCACCGGTCATCAACATCGTCGCTACCCTGCTCGGCTCCGGGCCGGACACTCCCCAGGCGGTTCGCGGACCAATGCCGTGGGTTGCAGCGCTGCCGCTCGCGCTGCTCACTCCGCTGGTCTGTCCGCTCATTCCGCCGGTCCCGCGCCGGAACGCTCACGCGCTGGCCGCTCTGCTGCGGCTCGCGGCGTGTGGCATAGCGCTCAAGGCGCGACGCGGCCCGGTGTCAGGCTATGCCGCGACGTGCAGCCGCGCCAACCAGCGCTGGGTTCGAGTGATCAAATTGAGGAGGTGCCCTTAGTGTCTGACCCGAAACTAAGTTGGGTGATATCAGTCGGTTGCGCTTGACGCGGCGCGACAAGGTCGATTCCGAGGGTTTTGCGAAGAACTCGAGGGATCGACGATGTGGACTGACACCACCCGGGCGCAACATGCCCGCAAGGGACCGGGCTTGCCAAGCGATTTGACGGACGCCGAATGGGCGGTGCTGGAGCCGTTTTTGCCAACGGCGTCGCGTGTCGGGCGTCCGCGCAAATGGCCGATGCGGCGGATCGTCGATGGTCTGCTGTATCTGCTGCGCGGCGGGTTGCCGTGGCGGATGCTGCCGCCGGGTTTTCCGCCCGTGACGACGGTGCAGCGCTATTTCTACGCGTGGCGCGATCGCGGCGTGTGGCAGACGATCAACCATTATCTGCTGATGGCGATCCGCGAGGCCGAAGGGCGCGAGGCCAGCCCGAGCGCCGGGGTCATCGACAGCCAGAGCGTCAAGACCACCGAGAGCGGCGGGGTTCGCGGCTATGATGCCGGCAAGAAGATCAAGGGGCGCAAGCGCCATATCCTCACCGACACCTGCGGCTACCTCGTCCATGCCGTCGTCCACGGTGCCGATATCCAGGACCGTGACGGCGCCCCGCTGGTGCTCGCCGGGATCGTGGGCCGCTTCCCATGGCTCAAGCACATCTTCGCCGACGGCGGCTATGCCGGTGAAAAGCTGCGCGCGGCGCTGGCGGCAATCGGCAAATGGACGCTCGAAATCATCAAGCGCTCCGATGCCGCCAAGGGCTTCAAACTCTTGCCGCGCCGCTGGGTCGTCGAACGCACCTTCGCATGGCTCAGCCGCAACCGCCGCCTCGCCAAGGACTTCGAGCGCACCATCGAAAGCGCAACCGCTTGGCTGTTCATGGCATCCGCCCAGCTCATCAC
>JANOOK010000014.1:0-14095 GCA_031421275.1 Sphingomonadaceae bacterium | reverse complement strand
GCATGGCGCTTGAGCCCGATCAGCCGTCGCTCGACGACAAGCCCAACCCCGAGCTGGTCGACTTCACGCGGCGGCTGTGGGTCGCTTGCGTCTTGTCGGTGCCGCTGCTGATCGTTTCGATGGGCGCGGAGATATTTGGCTGGCACTTCTTTGCCGCGCAAACATCGGCATGGGTCCAGCTCGCGCTGACCGCGCCGGTCGTCCTATGGGCCGGCGCGCCGTTCTTTGCGCGCGGCTGGACGTCGCTCGTCACCCGTCACCTCAATATGTTCACGCTTATTTCGATCGGGGTCGGCGCGGCCTTCGCCTACAGCCTTGCCGCGACACTGGTCCCCGGCATTTTTCCGGCGGGCTTCCGCATGAACGGCGGCGTGCCGGTCTATTACGAGGCCGCAGGGGTTGTCGTCACCCTTGTCCTGCTCGGCCAGGTGCTCGAGCTCCGCGCCCGTGCCGCGACCGGCAAGGCGATCCGCGCGCTGCTCAACCTCGCGCCCAAGACCGCGCACCGGGTCGCGGCCGACGGCAGTGAGAGCGTCGTGCCGCTGGCCGAGGTCCGCGCCGGCGACCGGCTGCGGATCAAACCCGGCGAGGCGATTCCGGTCGATGGCATCGTCATCGAAGGACGCTCGGCGGTCGACGAGTCGATGCTGACCGGCGAGCCGGCGCCGGTCGAGAAAACCGCCGATGCGGCGGTCACCGGTGGCACGGTCAACGGGACCGGCAGCCTGTTAATGGAGGCGCGCGCCGTCGGCGGCGATACGATGCTCGCGCGGATCGTTCGCATGGTCGCCGACGCCCAACGCAGCCGCGCGCCGATCCAGGCGGTCGCCGACCGGGTATCGGGCTGGTTCGTCCCCGGCGTCGTGATGGTCGCGGTCGTCACATTCATCGTCTGGAGCCTCGTTGGACCAGAGCCGCGGCTCGGGCATGCGCTGCTCAACGCCATTGCCGTCCTCATCATCGCCTGCCCGTGCGCGCTCGGCCTCGCTACGCCGATGTCGATCATGGTCGCTGCGGGTCGCGGGGCGCAGGCAGGGGTGCTGATCAAGAATGCGGAAGCGCTTCAGGGATTCGACGCGGTCGATACCCTGCTGGTCGACAAGACCGGCACGCTCACCGAGGGCAAGCCGCGGCTCGTCGCTGCCGTACCCGCCGATGGGTTCACCGAAGACAGCCTGATCGCCGCCGCCGCGGCGATCGAGTCGCAGTCGGAGCATCCGCTCGCCCAGGCGATCGTCGTCGCTGCCCGCGACCGCAAGCTGGCGCTCGGGACGGTTACGGACTTCGCGTCCCAAACGGGTCTCGGCATTAGCGGAACGGTCGACGCCCGGGCGGTCGTTGTCGGGAACGGCGCGCAGATGGAGCGGGTCGGCGTCGACGCAGCGCTGATTGAAGCAGCGGCGGATAAGCAGCGCAAGACCGGCGCAGGCACGCTGTTCGTCGCCATCGATGGAAAGCTCGCGGGCTTTCTCGCGGTTGCCGATCCGATCCGGGCCAACGTCCGCGAGGCCGTCGCCGCATTGCGGGCGGAGGGCTTGCGGGTGATCATGCTGACCGGTGACAACGCCACGACTGCGGACGCGGTGGCCGCCGCGGTCGGCGGGCTGGACGGCGTTCGCGCAGGGCTAAAGCCCGAGGACAAGGCACGCATCGTCGGAGAGTTGAAGGCCGCGGGTGCGAAGGTCGCGATGGCGGGGGACGGGATCAACGACGCGCCCGCGCTCGCCGCCGCCGACGTCGGGCTGGCGATGGGGACGGGTACCGATGTCGCCATCGAAAGCGCCGGCATGACGCTGACGAAAGGCGATATCTCGGCGATCGTCCGTGCCCGCAGGCTGTCGCAGGCGACGATGCGCAACATCCGCCAGAACCTGTTCTTCTCGTTCGTGTTCAACGGGATCGGCGTGCCGGTCGCCGCCGGCGTGCTCTATCCGGTTGCCGGTATACTGTTGTCGCCGATGTTTGCAGGCGCAGCGATGGCACTTTCGTCGCTAACGGTGGTGCTCAACGCGCTGCGGCTGAACACCGTGAAGCTCTGACGCGAAACGGCATCCGCATACCGAGCTGCCAATTTTCGGCTATGCTTATCCAGCAGATCAATAGAAAGCAGCTCCGTTCGCGCCGAAATGACAGCCCTGAACGAATGGCAGCTTTGGGGAAGCGCAAATTCGACCGCCAATGACCGAAAAGGGCCAACACTTTCGCACCGAGCCGGTGCGATCGACGGGCCGACCATACGTAGGTAGCTTTGCTCGATCGTCTGGCGCAACGCAGAACCTCATGGTGTCGGGTGGCTAGCTTCGTCGCACGCTGCCTTGTCTCACGACGCGCAAGCCGGCAATATTGCAGCCATGATCGAGCCCTCACCCGAGCCAGCGTTGGAGCCCGGAACAGGTGCCAACACCGTGACAAAATCCTCCTCCCAGCAACCCCAGATGCACTGGACCACGCGGCTTCGGATCGCACTCGACGTTGCCGTCGAACGGAGGTCACCATGGGCTTCCCCACGACGTTGGATGACGGCATTCGGGGTGATGGCGATCGTCACTTCGCTCGCCACAATTTCGGTCGGCGTTGCTCCCTCGTTTGTGGTCGCGACTGTGGTTATCGTGGGTTCGTTGATCGTCTTGGTCTCGGGACCGATCATCGACCAGACTGTGTACCGAATGCATAAGCGTGCAGCCCGGCCGGATGAGATCGCAGCCCTGCGATTTTACTCCCGACCCGGCACCTGGCCAGTGGTTCGGGACGCGGCCGACGACTGGCGGCGCAGTTGTCCGAAACTCCCGATTACCATTGCCATGATCCTGCGCTGGGAGGGAGAAGCTGCTGCGAAAATCCGCGCCGCTATGCCGCCTTCGAAAGCCGAGCAGGCCTCCGCGCAGGCACATGCTTTTGCCTTCGAATAGCCCCGGCATGTGAGGGCTTATTTCGAGTACCGCCGCGTCCGAACCGTCTTGTTACGAGGCGACTTTTGCCGCATCAATACGAGCAAGGGGCAGGCATTAGCGTCGTCCTGAGACCCTCCTTTTGTGCATGCTTCCGATGCCTGCTCGCACGAATTTTTGACACCTCGTGTGGTTGGCTGAGCGGGCCCGTTTGCCGCGTGCCGTGATGCTTCGGAACGCCGAGCCTCGACCGGCATTCAGGAAGTTTGGAGACTATCCCGCACGAGCTTCTCAGCGGCTGTGACGAGTGCATTTCGATAGCCGATTACGTCCGCCAGACCCCCGCCAACTAAACACAGCGGGCCGGGCTTAGCTGACCCATTTCTGGCTGACGCGGACCCCGCGCGAAGCCCTGCGTAGGCCCGAAAGCTCCCGGTCAAATCGTCGCGAAATCCCACAAGTCGAGATAGCGATAGACGCCCGAATAGCGTGTCATGCAATGGCTGTCAGAGGCCGCCTTTTGGCTTGGGCCAGGCCGATAATCACCGCGCTGGCGAACGACCCTGGGGAGCGAAATGCGGCCGCAGATTGCCGCCATTCGCGCGTTCGGGTCGGGTGAAGCCGGCTGCAGCCGGCAGCGAGATATTTGATAATCAGCGCGGATCCAGGGGAACTCTGAACGACACCTGCGGACCGTATCGTCGGCGCAAAATGCCGGCAAAAGCATGCAAGGATCGCAGAGGGCGAAGGTCAAAGATTGACGCCGTTCAGCCCTCAACGGCTGTGATTTAGGTCACGCAATATGCATTATCGTGGTGGCTATTTGGTACCCGTTTCAATCCAAATGAAGAACAAACCGGGATCAGGCGGCTAAGTGACGTTTAGGCGGATCGAGACAATATCCGCCGCTGCGCTAGGCTAAGCCACTCATCTGGAAAAATTTCCTTGCCATCCAATCGCGGCTCCGAGGGCGCTGATCCAAGTTATTTTTGTTCTATATTGACAGCACACCCTACGCAGTTCGCCCTCACGACCGGTGATGGTTACGTGTGAAGCGACCATCCGGCGGGTGCAACAGGGCTATGCATAGGTCGCGACGCGTCAGTGACCCGCTGCAATCAGCGCTGGCGAGCATCGTCTGCCAGCGTTTCGCACCGTGGCGGCGGGTGCGGGCGTTTACTCTCGGTTCGCGGCCGACGCGGCAGGCCGGCCTTCCGGGGTAAGCGCCCCGCGACAACACTCCGCTCGACAGCGGCCTTTTAAGAACATAGACCGAACGCATGGGCCATCTCGACACCCGCGCCAAGCTGGCGATCCTCGCCGACGCGGCGAAGTACGATGCGTCGTGCGCGTCGTCGGGGACGACCAAGCGCAATTCGGTCGGCGGCAAGGGCATCGGCTCGACCGAGGGCATGGGTATCTGCCACAGCTATGCCCCCGACGGGCGCTGCATCTCGCTGCTCAAGATATTGCTGACCAACAGCTGCATCTTCGACTGCCATTATTGCATCAACCGCAAGTCGTCGAACGTGCGGCGCGCCAAGTTCACCGTCGACGAGGTCGTCCGGCTGACGCTGGCGTTCTACAAGCGCAACTATATCGAGGGGCTGTTCCTGTCGTCGGGGATCATCGGCACCTCGGACTATACGATGGAGCAGCTGGTGCGGGTGGCGAAGGCGCTGCGGCTCGATCACGACTTCCGCGGCTACATCCACTTGAAGACCATCCCCGATGCCGATCCGGCGCTGATCGAGCAGGCGGCGCTGTATGCCGACCGGCTGTCGATCAACGTCGAGCTGCCGACCGACAGCGGGCTGACGCGGCTCGCGCCGGAGAAGAGCGCGGCGCGCATCCGGGTGGCGATGCAGGAGCTGAAATCTGGCATCGACGACAACAAGGACGCGCGGCGCAAGTACCGCTCGGCCCCGAAATTCGCACCCGCCGGGCAATCGACGCAGATGATCGTCGGCGCGGACGCGGCCAGCGACAGCGACGTCGTCGCCAGCGCCTCGGGGCTGTACGGCAACTTCGGCCTGCGCCGGGTCTATTACAGCGCGTTCTCGCCAATTCCTGACGCGAGTCACGTGCTGCCGCTGGTCCGTCCGCCGCTGATGCGCGAGCACCGGCTGTACCAGGCCGACTGGCTGATGCGCTTCTACGGCTTCGACGCCGGCGAGGTCCAGGCGGCGACCGACGACGGCATGCTGCCGCTCGATATCGACCCCAAGACCGCGTGGGCGCTCAAGCACCGCGCCGACTTCCCGGTCGACATCAACAAGGCCCCGCGCGAAATCATGCTGCGCGTGCCGGGCCTCGGCGTCCGCACGGTCAACGCGCTGGTTCGGGCGCGGCGGCATCGGACGCTGCGGCTCGAGGATGTGGCGGGGCTGACGCGCGGGCTCGACCGGCTGCGGCCGTTCATCGTCGCGGCCGACTGGCGGCCGCTGGCGCTCGTCGACAGCGCGGTGATGCGCCCGCGGCTGGTCAAGGCCGAGCGCTCGCAACTGGAACTGTTCGGGTAAGCGCGGCTTTGTTGCTGATCGGGAGAACGGCAATGCCCCAAGCGGATGAACAATGGCTGGCGGCGTGGCTCGATGCGGTCGCCGACGGCAGCGCGACGATGAGCCAGCGCGCCGTGACCTCGATCGACAAGCATGGCGGACTCGATGCGGCGGTGGCGGCGGCACAGGCGCGCGGCGTGCATCTGGTCGCGCTGACCGACGACAAGGGCATTGAGCTGGTCGCAGCGAGTGTTCACCCGTTCAAGTCGCTGACTTGATCGCGGTCACGCTCGGTGCGCCCGACGATTTCGACGGCTGGCGCGCCGCGGTGCGCGGGCTGGTGCAGGCCGGCATCGCGCCGTCGGACGTGGTCTGGCAGGTCGCGGGCGAAAGCGGCGACCTGCTCGCCGGGGCGACCGCGCCGCTGCCGACCAGCGCGGCGTTCAGCGTCCCCAAGGCGTTCCTCGACCTCGCCCGACGGGTGATCTGCCACGCCAACCCCGAGCGGTTCGCGCTGCTGCACGATCTGCTCCAGCGGATGCGGACCGAGCCGGGGCTGTTCAACGATGCCGCCGACGCGCTCGTCCACCGCATCGCCGGCATGGACCAGAGCGTCCGCCGCGACGTCCACAAGATGCGTGCCTTCGTGCGCTTCCGCGAATTTCCCGACCCCGAAGTCGGCGGCAAGGGCGAGCGCTTCGCCGCATGGTTCGAGCCCGAGCACCATATCGTCCGCCTTAACGCGCCGTTCTTCGTCCGCCGCTTCACCGCGATGCACTGGTCGATCCTGACGCCCGAGCTCTGCGCGCACTGGGACACCGACGACTTGAGCTTCACCGCCGGAACGACGCGCTCGGAGGCTCCCGGCGTCGACCCGCTCGAGGCGACGTGGACGACGTACTACGCCAGCATCTTCAATCCGGCGCGGTTGAAGGTGAAGGCGATGACCACCGAGATGCCGAAGAAATATTGGAAGAACCTGCCCGAGGCGGCGCTGGTGCCCGGGCTGATCGCAGGAGCCACCGCCCGCATGACGACGATGCTCGACGACAGCAGCAACGCTCCCGCGACACTCGACGCGCTGCGCGCCGAGGCGAGCGCCTGCACCCGCTGCCCGCTATATGCCCCCGCGACGCAGACGGTGTTCGGCGAGGGCCCGGCGGACGCGGCGCTGATGTTCGTCGGCGAGCAGCCCGGCGATCAGGAGGACTTGGCCGGGCACCCGTTCGTCGGCCCCGCCGGGCAGATGTTCAACCGCGCGCTCGCCGACGCCGGGGTCGACCGCGCGCGCGCTTATGTCACCAACGCGGTCAAGCACTTCAAGTTCGAGCTGCGGGGCAAGCGGCGCATCCATTCGAAGCCGATGACGCCGGAGATCGACGCCTGCCGCACGTGGCTCGACCGCGAGCGTGCGGTGCTCAAACCGCGCATAACCGTCGCGCTCGGGGCGACCGCAGCGCGCGCGCTGACCGGCAAGACGGTGACGATCTCGAAGTCGCGCGGGGCCCCGCTGACGCTGGCGGACGGCGGCGAGCTGTGGATCACCGTCCACCCGAGCTTCCTGCTGCGCGTCGAGGATCCGGCCTTGGCGCAGGCCGAGTACGGCAAGTTCGTCGACGACTTGCGCGCCATCGGTCAGCGGCTGGTGACGCTTGCGGCATAGTCGCGATGCAGCTACCGCCACTCCCGCGAGGTGACCAGCATGATCCGATTGACCGGTCTCGACGGCAGCACCATCCTGGTCGCCAAGGGCGCGATCTTCCGGCTGCGCGCGACCGTGCCGAGCGAGGGCGCGCCGGCGGTCAAGGTCGAATATAGCGGCGGCTATGTCCTGACACTCGAACCGCTGGCGGCGCTGCTCGGCCGGTTGCACGCCGACGCCAAACTGATCCGGCTAACCACTCGCAGCGGCAGCGCCGTCTACCTTGAAGCGGGCGCGATCTCGCGGGTTCGCGAGGCGCTGGCGATCAACGGTCCGGGCACCGAGATCGTCGTCGGTGGGCATTACCAGCACGTCGTCGAGTCGGTGGCAGTTGTTGAAGCGGCAATGGCAGCAGCAGGCTAGATCACCCGTGCGCCGCAGGGGCGATGCCTGCGGCGACGGCCCCGAACTCGCGCCTGCGGTAGCAAGCGGCGAGCGTCGCCGTCGGCACCTGCGCCGGCCCGGTCATGTCGAGCTGCGTCAGGTCGGGCCACAGCAGGAAGCCGATGCGGAAGGGCTGCGTCACGCCGCGAACTCCAGCCCGAGCGCATCCGCCACCGCCTTGTAGCGGATCTTGCCACCCGCCACGTTGAGCCCGTGCGCCAGATGCGGGTCCGCCGCCATCGCGGCGTCGGCTCCCATCGATGCGATCCGCAGCACGAACGGCAGCGTCGCGTTGTTGAGCGCGAAGGTCGAGGTCCGCGCCACCGCGCCGGGCATATTCGCGACGCAGTAATGGATGATGCCGTCGACGACATATACCGGGTCGGCGTGCGTCGTCGCATGGCTGGTCTCGAAGCAGCCGCCCTGGTCGATGGCGATGTCGACGAGCACGCTGCCGCGCTTCATCAGCTTGAGCATGTCGCGCGTCACCAGCTTGGGCGCGGCCGCACCCGGGACCAGCACCGCGCCGATGACGACGTGCGCGTTCTCGAGCGCGGCGGCGACCGCGGCCTTCGAGCTGAACACCGTCTTGACCCGGCCTTCGAAGATCTCGTCGATCTCGGCGAGCCGTGCGGTCGAGATGTCGTAGATCGTCACGTCGGCGCGCATCCCGACCGCCATCTGCGCGGCGTTGATGCCCGAGACGCCGCCGCCGAGGATGGCGACGCGTCCAGGTGCGACGCCCGGCACGCCGCCGAGCAGGATGCCACGGCCGCCCTGCTCCTTCTCGAGATAATGCGCGCCGACCTGGACGCTCATCCGGCCGGCGACTTCGGACATCGGGCGCAGCAAGGGGAGCCCGCCCTTGGCTTCGGTGACGGTTTCATAAGCGATGCAGGTGGCATGGCTGTGCATCAGCGCCTCCGTCTGCGGCTTGTCGGCGGCGAGGTGGAGATAGGTGAACAGCACCTGCCCCTGCCGCAGCCACGCGCATTCCTGCAGCTGCGGTTCCTTGACCTTGACGATCATGTCGGCCGCCTCGAAGACGGCGTGGGCGCTGGGCGCGATCGTCGCCCCGGCAGCGCGATAATCCTCGTCGGTGAAGTCGATGCCGGAGCCGGCTCCGGTTTCGACCGTTACGACATGGCCGTGGTGCGTCAGTTCGGCCACTGACGGCGGGGTCAGACCGACCCGATATTCGTGGTTCTTGATTTCCTTGGGAACGCCGACGTGCACGCTTTCACTCCTCGAGCTGATTTCGCCGCTATAGCGCGCCGTGGCGGCATTGTCGCGCTCGGCAGCTTCGGTTGCGGCGTTGCGGACGCCATGCTAACGCGCGCTCGCCCGTCCGTTGCGGGCGGCAGCACATGGGCGTCACAGGTGATCTCAGGAGACGTCGGGCGGTGAGCGCCGTCGCGACTGCGGGCGTAGCCCCGGCGCTCGATGTTGCGCCGCCACTGCCAGCCGGCTCGTTACCCGCGACGCACCGGCCGCAGAGCTTCAACAAGCTTGCGATCGGGGCGGTCGGCGTGGTGTTCGGCGATATCGGCACGAGCCCGCTCTATGCGCTGAAGCAGGTGTTCGTCGGTCAGCATCCGCTGGCGGTCGATGCGCTGCATGTGTTCGGCGTGATCTCGCTGATTTTCTGGACGATGGTGATCATCGTAACGGTCAAATACGTCTTCATCGTCATGCGCGCCGATAACCGTGGCGAGGGCGGCTCGATGGCGCTGCTGGCGCTGATCTCGCGGCTGTCGCCGGGAGCAGGACGGGCGCGCTGGCTGGTGCTGATGGGGGTGCTCGCAACGGCGTTGTTCTTCGGCGACGCGATCATTACGCCGGCGATTTCCGTGCTGTCGGCGGTCGAGGGACTGATCGTCGTCGAAGCGCGGCTGGCACCTGTGGTGCTGCCGATCGCGATCGGCATCCTGATCGGGCTGTTCCTGATCCAGGCGCGCGGCACTGCCCGGGTCGGGGCGCTGTTCGGCCCGGTGATGATGGTCTATTTCGCGGTGATCACGGTGATGGGCGTGTCGAACATCATCGGTGCCCCCGAAGTCGGCTGGGCGCTGTCGCCGGTCTTTGCGGTCCGGTTCATCGCGCACGACCCGCTGCTGGCGTTCCTGGCGCTGGGCTCGGTGGTGCTCGCCGTCACCGGTGCGGAGGCGCTGTATGCCGATATGGGGCATTTCGGCCGCAAACCGATCCAGTTCTCGTGGCTGTGGATCGTGCTGCCGGCGCTGATGATCAACTACCTCGGGCAGGGCGCGCTGATGCTGGTCAATCCGGCCGCCGCGGCCAATCCTTTTTTCCTAATGGCTCCCGAATGGGCGCGGCTGCCGTTGGTGCTGCTGGCCACCGTCGCGACGGTGATCGCAAGCCAGGCGGTGATCTCGGGCGCGTTCTCGGTGGCGCAGCAGGCGGTCCAGCTCGGCTTCCTGCCGCGGCTGAAGATCACGCATACCAGCGCAAGCGAGGCCGGGCAGATCTATATCCCGATCATCAACTGGGCGCTGCTGGTGATGGTCATCCTGCTGGTGCTCGGCTTCCGGACATCGGACAATCTGGCGAGCGCCTACGGCATCGCGGTGACCGGCACGATGTTCATCACGACGTGCATGATCGCGGTCCTGGTGCTGACGATCTGGAAATGGAACAAGCTGTGGTCGGTGCCGCTGCTGGCGGTGCTGCTGCTCGTCGACGGCGCTTATTTCGCGTCGAACCTGACCAAGATTCCCGACGGCGGCTGGTTTCCGCTGGTGGTGGGCCTGATCACCTTCACCTTCCTGACGACATGGGCCAAAGGGCGCCAGCTGATGATGCTTCGGCTGCGCGAGAGTGCGATGCCGATCGAGGTGTTCATCAAGTCGGCGGCGAACAGCGCCACGCGCGTCCAGGGCACCGCAGTGTTCATGACCAGCACGGCGGCCGGGGTGCCGCACGCGCTGCTGCACAATCTGAAGCACAACAAGGTGCTGCACGAGCGCATCCTCATTCTGACCGTCAAGATCGACGAGGTGCCCTATGTCGATCCGGCGGACTGCATGGAGATCACCAGTCTCGGCTGCAATTTCTTCCGCATCGTCGTGCGCTACGGCTTCATGCAGGAAATCGACATCCCGGCGACGCTGAAGACCGTCGAGATCTGCGGTCCCAAGTTCAAGATGATGGACACCAGCTTTTTCCTGGCACGCCAGACGTTGCTCGCCTCCGATCATCCCGGCATGCCGATCTGGCGCGAGAAAATCTTCGCGTGGATGCTGGCCAACAGCGAAAGCGCGATGGAGTTCTTCAAGCTGCCGACCAACCGCGTCGTCGAACTCGGCAGCCAGGTCGAAATCTGATCGCGCCCGCGCCGGTTCGGTTGTACCGCAGCATGGGAAGAGGCGATGCTCGGAACAGCGAAACACCGGCGCGGTTGTCCCCCGAGATAACGAGTCGATTCAATGACGTCCGTCCCGCTCCGTACCGCCCGGCTTGCCGCATGACGCGAGCCGTCCCGTTGCTTCGGGTCCGGCGAGCGGTTGCGCTTGCGCTGATCGTGAGCCTCGCGGCGTGCGCTGCAAGCAAGGCGAAGCCGGACGACAAGCCCAAGGGACCGCCCGAAGCCGGCTATGTCATCCTCCAGACGAGAACCGTACCGCTCGACGTCGAGCTGCCCGGGCGCACTGCGGCCTATGAGACCGCCGATGTCCGCCCGCAGGTCTCGGGCGTCGTCCAGGCACGGCTGTTCAAGGAAGGCTCGATCGTCCACGCCGGCCAGACGCTGTACCAGATCGACCCCAGCCTCTATCGCGCTGCGGCGGCGCAGGCGAAGGCCAATCTGGCCAGCGCGCAGGCGCTGCAGGTGTCGACGCGGGCGTTGGCCGACCGCTATCGGCCGCTCGCCAGGATCGAGGCGATCAGCCAGCAGGATTTGACCAACGCGACCGCGACCGCCGCGCAGGCGACCGCGGCGGTCGCGCAGACCCGCGCGCAGCTGCAGACGGCCAACGTCAACCTCAACTTCACCAAGGTGCCGGCCCCGATCACCGGGCGTATCGGACGCTCGCTGTTCACCACCGGCGCGCTGGTCACCGCGGGGCAGCCGGGCGCGCTGACGACGATCCAGCGGCTCGACCCGATCTTCGTCGATATCCAGCAGTCGAGCGCCGACATCCTGTCGCTGCGGCGCGCGCTGGCGCATGACGACGACCTTACGGCGGCGAACGCTGCAGTCCGCCTGATCCTCGAAGACGGCAGCGACTATGGCGAAACCGGCGTTGTCGAGTTCTCCGAGGTCGTGGTGGACCCGACGACGGGGACGGTGACCTTGCGGGCCCGCTTCCCGAACACGCGCGGGCTGCTCCTGCCCGGGATGTACGTCCGCGCGCACTTCGCGCAGGCCGTGCGCCGGGACGCGGTGCTGGCCCCGCAGCCGGGGGTGACCCGCGACCCGCGCGGCAACGCGACCGCGCTGGTCGTCGGCCCCGGCAATAAGGCCGAGCTGCGGCAGGTTCAGGTCGGCCAGACTATCGGCAGCGACTGGTTGATCACCGGCGGACTCAAGGCCGGCGACCGCCTGATCGTCGAGGGACTGCAGAAGATCAAGCCGGGGCAGCCGGTCAAGCCGGTACCGGCCGGGTCGAAGCCGCAGTCGCAGTCACGGCCTACCGACACCGCTTCCGGCAGTCGGCGAGGCTGAGCCGATGATCTCGAAGGTTTTCATCGATCGTCCGATCTTCGCGTGGGTGCTCGCGATCGTCATCATGCTGGCAGGCATCGGCGGCATCTTCGCGCTGCCGGTCGAGCAATATCCCGACATCGCGCCGCCGCAGGTCAATATCCGCGCCAGCTATCCCGGCGCCTCGGCGGAGATCCTCGAGTCGAGCGTCACGCAGGTCATCGAGCAACAGCTGACCGGCATCGACGGGCTGATCTATTTCTCGGCGACGTCGAATGCGGCGGGGCAGGTCAGCGTCTCGGTGACCTTCCAGAAAGGTACCAATCCCGACATCGCGCAGGTCCAGGTTCAGAACAAGGTTCAGCAGGCGTTGCCGCGGCTGCCGCAGCAGGTCCAGCAGCAGGGGCTGATCGTCACCAAGTCGAACCCCGACTTCCTGATGGTCGTCGGCCTGTACGACACGACCGATCGTGCCACCAGCAGCGACGTCTCGGACTACCTCGTCTCGCACCTGCAGGATACCGTCGGACGCATCCCGGGCGTCGGAGACTTCTTCGTCTTCGGCTCGCAATATGCGATGCGGATCTGGCTCGATCCTTACAAGCTCGCTGCGGTCCAGCTGATGCCGAGCGACGTCACCGCTGCGATCACGGCGCAGAATACCCAGGTTTCGGCGGGGCAGATCGGCGACCAGCCGTCGCCGTCGACGCAAATGCTCAATGCCACGGTGACCGCACGCTCGCGGCTGACGACGCCGGAGCAGTTTCGCCAGATCATCCTGAAGACGCAGCCCGACGGCTCGCGCGTGCTGCTGCAGGATGTGGCGCGGGTCGAACTCGGCAGCGAGAGCTATGCGCAGATCGATCGGCTCAACGGCCATCCGGGGTCGGGCATCGCCATCCTGCTGTCGCCGGGGGCGGACGCGTTGAAGACCGCGACGCTGGTCCGCGCGGCGGTCGAAACCGCTGCCAAATCATTCCCCGACGGTTACCAATACAGCTATCCCAACGACGTGACGCCGTTCATCACGCTGTCGGTCCGCGAGGTCATCATCACGCTGCTCGAGGCGATCGCGCTCGTCGTGCTGGTGATGTTCGTCTTCCTGCAGAATTGGCGCGCGACGTTGATCCCGGCGATCGCGGTCCCGGTGGTGCTGCTCGGCACCTTCGGCATCCTCGCGGTCGCGGGCTATTCGATCAATGTGCTGACGCTGTTCGGGCTGGTGCTGTCGATCGGGCTGCTCGTCGACGATGCGATCGTCGTCGTCGAGAACGTCGAGCGCGTCATGGACGAGGACCCCGAAATCAGCCCGCGTGACGCGACGATCCAGTCGATGGGCGAGATCCAGACGGCGCTGATCGCCATCGCGCTGGTGCTGTCGGCGGTGTTCCTGCCGATGGCGTTCTTCGGCGGCTCGATCGGCGTCATCTACCGGCAGTTCTCGATCACCATCGTCGCCTCGATGATGCTGTCGGTGCTTGTCGCGCTGGTGCTGTCGCCGGCGCTCGCGGCGACCCTGCTCAAGCGTCCCGACCGGAACGCCGCGCCGCGCTGGCGGGTCGGGGCCGCAGTCGACCGACTGGGCGAGCGCTTCAACGACTGGTTCAACCGCACCGCCGACCGCTACCGTGAGCGCGTCAAATGGGTGATCGCGCATACGGTACCCGCCGTGCTGATCTATGCCGGCATCGTCGCGGTACTGGTGTTCACCTTCCTGCGGCTACCGACCGGCTTCCTGCCCAACGAGGACCAGGGCGGCGCGCAGGTTCAGTACACGCTGCCGCCGGGGGCGACGCAGGCGCGCACGATCGCCGCGGCGAAGGCGGTCGAGCAGTATTTCCAGCAGCAGGAGAAAGGTAATCTGCAATCGATCCTGACCATCATCGGATCGAGCAACCAGGGCACCGGGCAGAACACCGGACGTGGCTTCATCAAGTTCACGCCGTGGGACCAGCGG
>JANOOK010000013.1:0-1860 GCA_031421275.1 Sphingomonadaceae bacterium | reverse complement strand
CGGGCGTAGACCGTCGGGCCGCAAACGTACATCGTCACGCGTTTGGGGTCGGCGGGAACGAAGTCGACCTTGGCCCGGGTCAGCGTATCGTACAGCCGCAAGCCCATCAGGTTTTCCCGGCAGCGCGGTCGAGCAGCCGGTCGAGCGCGCCGCGCTGGGCCGGGTCATAGCCTTTGTCGTGCCGCGAGTTGTCGGCGTGCCGGGGCTTGTCGGCATTGCTTGCGTCGGACGCGGCGTCCAGCTTGACCGCGCTGCCCCGATGCGCGCGCGCCTCGACGAACTCGACCATCGTCTTCGACGTTAGCTCGAGCAGCGGCTTCGTCCGCCCGCTCTCGATCCACCCCGGCCGCGGTCCGCCCGCGTCGATGACGTCATAGCCGAAGCCGAGCACGAGGTAGATGACCGCCGCGCCGATCAGCCCCTTGAACAGCCCGAAGCCGAGCCCGAGCAGCCGGTCGAGCGGTCCGATCACCGAGTTGCGCGTCCGGCTGCCGAGCTGCTGCGCCACCGAGCGGAAGATCAGGAAGGCGATCAGGAAGATGCCGGCGAACGCGAGGATCGAGCCGCCCGCCTCGGTCCCGGTCAGCCGGATCGCCAGCGGCCGCGCGAACGGATAGATGAAGTGCACCGCGAACAGCGCCGCGACCCACGCGAACAGCGACAATATCTCGGTGACGAAGCCGCGCGCCAGCCCCGCCAGCCCGCCCAGCCCGATCAGCAGCAGGACGGTGACATCGAGGGCGGTCAAATTGGCCATAGGCTTCGACGTCTTAGAGCAACGTGCGATCAAGCCGAATGTTTTTCGTCATTCCGGCGAAGGCCGGAACCCATGACCTCAAATCTCGACGAGTGAGATCATGGGTTCCGGCCTTCGCCGGAATGACGAATACGAGTTGGCGCGAACTCATCCTGTCCTACGCCGCAACAGCCAGATGGTCGACGAGCGCGCCGAGCGTCGCCAGCCCGATGCTGCGGATGCCGCCCGCCTTGGCGCTGCTCGCCGGCAACAGTGCGGCGCCGAAGCCGAGCTTGGCGGCTTCCTTCAGGCGCAATCCAGCGTGGCCGACGCTGCGCACCTCGCCCGACAGCGCGATCTCGCCGAATGCCACGGTGTCGGTCGGGATCGCCACCTCGGTCAACGCCGAAATCAACGCCGCCGCCACCGCCAGATCGGCCGCCGGGTCCTGCACGCGCAGGCCGCCGGCGACGTTCAGATACACCTCGCAGGCCGAGAAGCTCAACCCGCAGCGCGCTTCGAGCACCGCGAGGATCATTGCCAGCCGGGCGCTGTCCCAGCCGACCACCGCGCGGCGCGGCGTCGCCCCGCTCGGCAGCCGCACGACCAGCGCCTGGATCTCGACCAGCACCGGGCGCGTCCCCTCCAGCGCCGGGAACACCACCGCGCCCGACACCGGGCGGTCGCGGTCGGTCAGGAACAGCGAACTCGGGTTCGCCACCTCGTCGAGGCCGTCCGCCCCCATCGCGAACACGCCGATCTCGTCAGTGCCGCCGAAGCGGTTCTTGACGGCGCGCAGGATACGGTACTGGTGGCTGCGCTCGCCCTCGAAATACAGCACGGTGTCGACCATGTGCTCGAGCACGCGCGGGCCAGCAATCTGGCCATCCTTCGTGACATGCCCGACGAGCACCAGCGCGGTGCCGGTGGTCTTGGCGTGGCGGATCAGCTCGTGCGCCGCCGCGCGCACCTGGCTGACGGTACCCGGCGCGCCTTCGAGCGTGTCCGAGTGCATCGTCTGGATCGAGTCGATAACCAGCAGCTCGGGCGGCGGCCCGGCGCTGAGCGTCGTCAGGATATCGCGCACCGAGGTCGCCGCGCCGAGCGCCACCGGAGCCTTCGCC
>JANOOK010000012.1:0-74380 GCA_031421275.1 Sphingomonadaceae bacterium | reverse complement strand
ATCGACATCGTCGACGTGTTCCGGCGGGCCGAGGAGGTCGACGAGGTCGTCGACCAGGCGATCGCGGTCGGGGCGAAGGCGGTATGGATGCAGCAGGGCATCGTCAACGCGGGCGCGGCAGCGCGCGCCGAGGCGGCGGGGCTGGCGGTGGTCATGGACCGGTGTACGAAGGTGGAGCTGGCGCGGCTGGGGGTTGCTGCTGTGTCGGCAGAGTAGGAGCAAGCCAAAGCAAGCGACAGGGGTGGAACCCACTCCCTCCCCCCGCTATCGTCGCCGCACCCATGGACATCTATCTCCCGATCGCCGAGATCTCGGTCAACGCCGCGGTCATCGTCCTGCTCGGCGCGATGGTCGGGTTCCTGTCGGGGATGTTCGGCGTCGGCGGCGGCTTCCTGACGACGCCGCTGCTGATCTTCTACGGCATCCCGCCCGCGGTCGCGGTGGCATCGTCGGCGACGCAGATCACCGGCGCGAGCGTGTCGGGCGCGCTCGCGTACTGGAAGCGCGGCGGCGTCGACCTGACGATGGGCGGCGTCCTGGTCGCGGGCGGCATGATCGGTGCCGGGATCGGCTCGATCGTGTTCCGCTGGCTGCAGCAGCTCGGCCAGATCGACGTCACCATCAACCTCGTCTACGTGCTGTTCCTCGGCACCGTCGGCAGCCTGATGCTGTACGAGGCCGCGACGGCGCTGCGGCGGCAGGGGCGCGGGCACCGGCGTCCGGCGCGGCTGCACCGGCATAACAGATATGTCGCGGCGCTGCCGGGCAAGATGCGCTTCTACAAGTCGGGGCTGTACATCTCGCCGCTGGCACCGCTGCTGCTCGGCGTCGCGGTCGGGGTGCTGACCGCGATCATGGGCATCGGCGGCGGCTTCATCCTCGTGCCGGCGATGATCTTCCTGCTCGGCATGTCGACCAGCACCGTCGTCGGCACCTCGCTGTTCCAGATCATCTTCGTTACCGCCGCGACCACCTTGCTGCACGCGGTACAGTCGCAGACGGTCGATATCGTGCTCGCCATCCTGCTGCTGTCGGGCGGCGTGCTCGGCGCGCAGTTTGGGGTGCGGGCGGCGCAGAAAGTCTCGCCCGAGCGGCTGCGGCTGCTGCTCGCGCTGCTCGTCGTCGGGGTCGCGGTGCGGCTCGCGGTGGGCCTGACGCTGCGCCCGGCCGAGCTCTACTCGGTGTTCAGCGGGTGACCCGGCGCGCGGTGCCGCTAATCCCGCTGCTGCTGGTCTGGCTGCTGTGCGCCGGGGCCGCGCCGGTGCGGCTGATCACCAACGTCAGCCAGAACCGCATCGACATCATCTACACCTTCAAGGGGGCCGAGCTGCTGGTCTTCGGCGCGATCGAATATCCGCCCGGCACCGTTCCCGACGAGAAGCCGGGCCTCGCCATCGTCGTCCGCGGTCCGGCGGTGCCGATCACGCTGCGCAAGAAGGCGCGCGTCGCCGGCGTCTGGATCAACACCGACAGCGTCCGCTTCGAGACCGCGCCGAGCTTCTACAGCGTCGCTACCTCGGCCCCGATCACCGCGCTCGTCGACGAGCGCAACGCCGCGATCTGGGAGATCGGACTCGACTACCTTCAGCTGTCGCCGACCGGCATGGAAGTGCCCGAAGTCGTCAACGCCTTCGAGGCCGGGCTCATCGAGCTGCGCCGCCGCGCCGGGCTGTATGCCGAGCACGAAGGCGCGGTGCACGTCACCCAGAACATCCTGTATCAGGCGCACATCGCGATCCCGTCGGCGGTTCCGGTCGGCGACTATGCCGCCGAAATCTATCTGATCCGCAAGGGCAAGGTCATCGCCCGTGCCACCAGCCCGATCTATATCGGCAAGTCGGGCTTCGAGCGCTGGGTCTATGTCGCGGCGCACCGGCACGGGCTCGAGTACGGGCTGGGCGCGGTCGCGCTGGCGCTGCTCGCGGGCTGGGTGGCGAGCGTAGCGGTCCGGCGGAGCTGATCGGCGGTGAACGGGCTGGGTGTTTGAGCAGGTCGACGGTTCGATTGACCTTACTCTGTTTTAAGCGAACTATCTGACCGGCACGACCGCGCCGGAACCGTCGCGGACGTCGTGACCGCCGAACATTGCCGCACTGACGATCGGCGGCGTCGAGTCCCTCGTTCGCTGCGCCCGGGCTGCGGCGGTGTCCAGTCGGGGCGCGCCGGTGACGATGCCTTCGGCGATCCCCCACGGGGCTTCCTCGGCGAAGCTGTAGCCGCGCTCGACCAGCAGCTGGCGGGTATCGGGGGACAGCGCGAACGGCTCGAGGTAGACGACATCGGGCAGCCATTGCTCGTGGAGCCGCGGCGCGTCGATCGCGGCCTGGACGTCCATGCCGTGGTCGATCATGTTGATGATCGCCTCGAGCGTGATCGTGATGATGCGCGACCCGCCGGGGCTGCCGATGATCATCGCGACGCGGCCGTCCCTGGTGACGATCGTCGGCGACATCGAGCTGAGCGGCGTCTTGCCGGGCGCGACGGCGTTGTTGACGCCCTCGATCAGCCCGAACATGTTGGGCGTTCCGGCCTTCGCGCTGAAGTCGTCCATCTCGTTGTTCAGGACGATGCCGGTGCCCGGCGCGACGCGGTGCGCGCCGAACCAGTCGTTCAGCGTATAGGTCACCGAGACGGCGTTGCCGGCGCTGTCGAGCACGTCGTAATGCGTCGTATTGCGGCCCTCGTGCGACGGTGCGGCCGGACCGAGCGTGGCGGACGGGGTCGCCCGGACCGGGTCGATGCCGCTGCGCAGCTTGGCGAAATACGCGGGATCGAGCAGCGCGACGACGGGGTTGCGGACGAAATCGGGGTCGCCGAGCTTGTTGTTCCGGTCGACGAAGACCCGTCGCAGGGCCTCGACGAGGACATGCACCTCGGCGGCCGAGTGGAAGCCCATCGCGGCAAGGTCATAGCCTTGCAGAATGCCGAGCGTCTCGCAGATGGCGACCCCGCCCGAACTCGGCGGCGGGGCCGAGACGATGTGATAGCCGCGGTAGTCGCACTCGATCGGCTTCAGTTCGCGGACGCGGTAGCCGGCGAAGTCGGCAGTCGTCAGGATGCCGCCGCCGGCCCGGCTGGCGGCGACGATCGCGGCACCGACGCGCCCGCGGTAGAAGACGTCGGGACCGCCGCTGCTGATCGCGGCGAGCGTGTCGGCGAGATCGGTCTGGACCAGCCGGTCGCCCTTGGTCAGCGGCACGTGCCGCGGCTGAAAGATCGCGCGCGCGGCGGGGTCGCGGGCCAGCCCCGGCGCTTCGAGCGCCATCCCGCCCGCCTCGCTCTGCCCCAGCACGAAGCCGGTACGCGCCAGCTGGATCGCGGGGGCCATCAGCGCGGCGCGCGGCATCGTTCCATAGCGGACCCGCGCGGTTTCGAGACCCAGCACCGACCCCGGCACACCGACCGCGAGCCAGCTGTCGGTCGACCGGCCGGCGACGACGTTGCCCTTCGCATCCTGGAACATCGTCGCGGTCGCGGCGTGCGGAGCCTTTTCGCGGAAGTCGAGGAAAGTCGTGCGGCCATCGGAGAGACGCAGCGTCATGAAGCCGCCGCCGCCGATATTGCCCGCCTGCGGATAGACGACCGCCAGTGCGTAACCGACCGCCACCGCGGCGTCGACGGCATTGCCGCCGCGGCGCAGGATATCGGCCCCGATGTCCGACGCGAGGTGATGCGCGGTCACCACCATGCCGCCCGAACCGGCGACGGGCTCGGGATCGGCGGCGCGGGCGGGCGCGGCGGTAATCAGCAGCAGGGAGATCGCGGTCAGGATACGCATGGCGCGACCGTGCCCGATCACGACGGCCGCGTGAAGAGCGTTGAACACCACAAGCACAGCTCCCCCAGCGCAAACTGGGGAAGCGGGGTTACACCGAAACAAGCCGGGGTAACCCGACCGGGCTCTAGAAGCTTACCCGGGCGCGGACGTACCAGAGCCCGCCGTTGATGCCGAACGGTCCGCCGCTGCGCGGATAAACCTGGCCGTCACTGAGGCTATGCGTCGACTGGAACACCGGGTTGACGTCAGAGACGTTGGCGATGCGGCTCGGCTTGGTATTGAACAAATTCTGGCCGCCGACCGATAGCGTCAGATATTTGGTAAGGTCGTAGCCGACGTCGAGATCGGTGGTGAACTGCGAATGGAACTGCTGCGACGTGAACGGATCCCCGTTCGGGTAACCGGCAATGACGTGACCCGGATAATCGACCGCGTCGACCCATGGCCCGTAATAATTCTCGCGCGCATTGACCGAGAACCGGTCGTGCGTCCACGCCGCCGACAGCGTGGCGCGGTGGTTCGGGGCGAGATGCGCGACGTCGACCTTCTGCGCGTCGCTGATGACGCCGGCGACAGCGCTCGTGACGCGGCTCTTGTTGTAGTTGTAAGCGAAGGTGAGGTTGAGGTCGCCCGGATCGACAAGCGCCGTGCGATAGGTCGCGACGACGTCGATGCCCTGCGTCACCGTGTTGAAACCATTGGTGAAGAAGGTCACCGCGCCGCCGGCGCCGACCGACAGCAAGGCTGGCTGCGCAGCGATGTCGGCCGGGGTGACGGTGAAGTTCTGCGAGATGCCGATCCGATTCCTGACCTTGATGCTATACGCATCGACCGTCAGCGTGACGCTGTTGATCGGCTTGGCGATGAAGCCGACGCCGTAGTTCTGCGACTTCTCGGGGCCGAGCACCTTGGCACCGTAATATTGGGCGATGGCGCTCGAGGTCGGGTAAGTGCCGGTCTGGACCTGGTTGCCGGCGATGAAGTTGGTGGTCAGGATCTCGTCGTTCGACTGGCCCGGCGACGGCGCGTGGAAGCCGGTGCCGACGGTCCCGCGCAACGAGAACGCATCGGAGAATTTGTAGATCGCGTTCGCCTTGTACACGAACGCGCCGCCGAAGCTGTTGTAGTGCTCGTAACGGCCGGCGATACCGACGCTGAGCGACTTGGTGAGGTCGGTCTCGAGGTCACCGTAAATGCCGAAGCTGGTCTGCGTGAAGGTTCCCGCCGCCAGCGGATCGGTGCCGCCATAGCCGCTCGCGCCCGGCGACGAACCGCCGCTCGCACCGTTCGGCGTGTAGGTGCCGTCGCCGTTGTTGAAGAACAGGTTCTGCGACTGGGTGAACGGACCCGCACCGTACGACTGCAGGTCGCCCCTGGTCTGCGTATAGCTTTCGCGGCGATATTCGGCACCACCCGAGACGGTGAGCGGGCTGGCAAGCCCGACATCGACCGCCTGGCTGAGGTCGAGGTTGGCGTCGGTTTCCTTCTGGATCAGCTTGCCGAACTGGAACGCCGTCTGCGACGCCGGACCATAGGTCGGGCTGACCGAGTTGGTCATCGATAGCGCCAGCGAGTTCCGGCTGGTCGTCGCCGACAGGTCGTAGCTGAAGCCGCTGTCGGTTTTGCCCTTATAGCCGACGGTCCCGTACAGTTCCTCGGTCGTGCCGAGGAAGCGCGGGGTGAAGCCGGCCGGGTAGACCGACTTGAAGCTGAACGTGCTGCCGTTCGAGACGAAGCCGCTCGACGGGCAGGTCGCGTTGCCGGCCGGGCACGGGGTCAAATAGAACACCCGCGCCAGCGCACCGTTGGTACCGAGCCCGTGGCTGACCCCGGCGACGTCGAGCGCCGTGCCGCTGATCGGCGAGCGATAGTTGAAACTCTCGTTGGCCTTCAGCTGGGCGGCATTCCCGAAGAAATACAGCTTGCTGTTGTCGGTCACCTCATACGCGGCGTTGATGACCGCCTTATAGCCGTGGCTCGGCGACGAGCCCCAGATCTGCACCGGGCCTGGGTAATTCGGCAGCTGCGTCGCGAGGCCCGGGTTCGCCTGCGCGAAGATCAGCGCGATCGGACGGGTCGCGCCGCGGCTGGTCTGGCCGTCGTCGTCATACTCGCCGCTGATGTTGACGAAGCCGCGGCTGCCGAGCGCGAGGCCGAGATTGGCCGAGATCTGCTTGCTCTTGCCGTCGCCGTGATCATAATATTGGCCGTAGCGCGCGATCGCCTCGAGGCCGGTCTTGTTGTCGCGCAACCCGTAATTGAGCACGCCCGCGATCGCGTCCGACCCATATTGCGCGGTCGCGCCTTCGCGCAGCACCTGCAGGCTTTTGATCGCGATCGCCGGGATCGACGAGATGTCCGAGCGCTGCGAGCCGAACGACAGTCCGGTGTCGCCGCCGGTGTAGACCTGCACCAGCGCCGAGCGGTTGAAGCGCTTGCCGTCGAGCAGGACGAGGATCTCGTCGCTGGGCAGGCCGCGCAGCGACGGCGCGCGGACGAAGCTCGATGCGTCCGAAATGGTGTTCTGCCCGACGAAGAACGACGGGATGATATTCTTGAGCGAGTCGAGCAGGTTCGAGGTCGGCTGCGACTTCAGCTCGGCCGAACTGATGACATCGACCGGCGACGCCGACGTCGTCAGCGTGCGGTCGGTCCGGCGGGTGCCGAGGACGATGATGTCGTCCGCCTGAGTCTTGTCGGCACCGGCGACCACCGCCTGCGCCTGCACCGCGCCCGGTGCGGCAAAACCGGCCGTGGCCAACAGCGCTGCCGTCAGCACGCGGCGTGAGTTCGAAGTTGTCATTCTGCTGCCCCACCCAAACCAATCGGTTGCGGTCATGGCCCGCCAGGAGAACGTGTCTGTTTCGGACCAGACTGTAAACCGACGATTACGTATTCGTCCCGCAATGCAACATAAGTCTCGGTGGCTGTGACAATTATGTGACGCAACCGGCTGGCATCCTGTGCCCGACCGGTTGTCGTGCTCATCGGCAAGACAGTAAGCGCCACCGTCTCGACCGTGCTTGCCGCGGCAACCGATCGACATTAATCGCTGGTGACTGCCCGTCCGCAACTCAGCAAAGTAGAAATGCAGCGCCCCACCGAGCCCTCCACGGTGACGATCCGACCGGCGACCGCGGCGGATGTGCCCGCGCTCGAACTGCTCATCGCGGCGTCGGCCCGGCGGCTCAGTCGCGATTTCTATACCATCGCCGAGGTAGAGGCGGCGATCACTCATGTGTTCGGGGTCGATACCGACCTCGTTAGCGACGGCAGCTACCTCGTTGCCGAGGACGGCGCGGCGCTGCTCGGGTGCGGCGGCTGGAGCGCGCGACGGACGCTGTTCGGCGGCGACCGCTTCGCCGCGCGCGAAACCGGCCGGCTCGATCCCGCCACCGATGCGGCGCGCATCCGGGCGTTCTTCGTCGCGCCCGATCAAGCCCGCCGCGGCGTCGGCTCGGCCGTGCTCGACGCGTGCGAGGCGGCGGCCGCGGCGGCCGGATTCCGGACGACGACGCTGATGGCGACGCTGCCCGGCGTACCCTTCTATGCGCGGCACGGCTACCATGCTGCCGAGGCGGTCAGGCTCGATCTCGGCGGCGTCGGTGTCCGGTTCGTGCCGATGATCAAGACGTTGTCGTTATAAGCAGATGTGCTTGTGACAGCTCGCGACACCGGCCGGCATCCGGGATCTTTCGACCGGCAGCCCCGACTCGAAAACGACGCGATACGCCTGCGCCCGCTCGTCGAGAATGACTGGGAGGCGCTGTTTGCGGTCGCGTCGGATCCGCTGATCTGGGCCGGACACCCGATGACGGGTCGCTGGCAGGAGCCGGTGTTCCGCGCCTTCTTCGCCGAGGCGCTGGCAAGCCGCGGCGCACTCGTCGCGATCGACCCCGCGACGGATGCCGTCATCGGCTCGTCGCGCTATGATAGCAGCCGGGTCGAGCCGGGCGAGATCGAGATCGGCTGGACGTTTCTCGCGCGCCCGTCTTGGGGCGGCACTGCGAACGCCGCGATGAAGGCGCTGATGATCCGGCACGCGCTGGTGCATTTCCCGCAAGTCGTGTTCTTCGTCGGGGACGCCAACATGCGGTCGCGGCGGGCCATGGCCAAAATCGGCGGCGTGCTGACGGAACGCCGGTACGATCCGACGATCGGCGGCGTCATCGTCCCCCATGTCGTGTTCGCGGTCGACCGCGCGGCCTTCGCGAAGCGCCCGTTGTGTCAGCCGACACCGGGATGACCGGTATGGGACCGGGCTTCACCATCGGTCCGGTGCGGTCGGCGGACGACCTGCTGGCGACGCGGCAGTTGTTCGACGCCTATGTCGCGTCACTCGGCGTCGACCTCGGCTTTCAGGATTTCGCCGGTGAACTTGCCGGTTTGCCGGGCGCTTATACCGCGCCCGGCGGCGCCTTGCTGCTGGCGCGGCGGCCCGACGGCGAGCCGCTCGGCTGCGTCGCGCTGCGCCCGCTGCCGGCGGTTGGACACTGCGAGATGAAGCGGCTGTTCGTGGCCCCGGGAGGCCGCGGCAGCGGGGTCGGCAGCGCGCTGATCGAGGCTGTCGTCGCAGCTGCGGTCGAACTCGGCTATGCCGAGATGCGGCTCGACACCTTGCCCGACATGCACGCAGCGCTCGCCTTGTACCGGCGCGCGGGCTTCGCGCCGGTCGCGAGCTACTATGCCTCGCCGCTGAGCGATGCCTTATATCTGGGCCTCGCTCTCGGTCGCCGAACGGTCGACGACCGCGTCACCATCCACGACTTCACCGATGCGCTGGCCGGCCATTTTCATGCCATCAACGCCGAGTGGATCGGCGCGATGTACAGGCTCGAGCCGACCGACGTCGAGGTGCTCGAAAACCCGCGCGCCACGATCATCGACCGCGGCGGCGCGATCCTGTTCGCCGCGCTGGCGGGCGTCGGCATCGTCGGCACCTGCGCGCTCCAGAACGCCGGCGGGCGGCGATACGAACTGACCAAGATGGGCGTGCTTGCCAACGCGCGCGGACAAAAGGTCGGCGAGATCCTGCTCGAGGCCGTCATCGCGCGGGCCCGGTCGCTCGGGGCCGACCCGCTGTATCTGCTCAGCAACCGGAAATCGGCGGCGGCGATCCACCTCTACGAAAAGCTCGGCTTCGTCCACGACGCCGTCATCATGGCCGAGTCCGGAACCCGCTATCAACGCTGCGATGTCGCGATGCGGTTCGTCGGCCCCGGCTAGAACAGCCGGCTGCCGAGCGGCACCGCCCGGTCGGGTGCGAACAGGACGACCGCCCCATCGGCATCGGGAAAGCCGAGCGTCAGCACCTGCGACATCACCTTGCCGATCTGGCGCGGCGGAAAGTTGACCACCGCGGCGACCATTCGGCCGACCAGCGTCTCGGGCGTGTAATGATCGCAAAGCTGCGCCGACGAGGTCCGGACGCCGATCGTCGGCCCGAAGTCGATCGATAGCCGTATTGCGGGATGCCGCAACTCGGGCAGCGACGTGGCCGCCAGCACGCGCCCGACCCGGATATCGACCGCGAGGAACTGGTCGAATCCGATCGATGGCAGGGCCGGTGCGCCAGCGTCGTGGGTGACATGCATCGGCTTATTCTCCTCGCGTTCGGCAGACACTGCCCCGTTGATAGCGGATCCCGGTCGATACGCCATGCGGGGATGCCGGGTTGCGCCCGCCGAGGCGAGTGTTGAACACCGCCACGATGCCTTATTGCACCGCCAACCAGCCCCCGCGGAAATCTGCTCGGGCGAGACCAGTTCGGACAACCGCGCTGGTCCGCATCGTCCGCCAGACCAAGCCATCCCGGGCGTTGGCGATCATCGCGAGGATCGGCCCCTGATCGATGCCGAGATACTGGTCCGCGACCCATCCGCTGGTTGGATCGACCCGGCCGTTGCTCAAAGGGACATCGAGCCGCCGGAAGCTCGGATTGAAGGCATCGAGGAAGCCGTAGCGGCCGTAGAGGCGCGCGCCGAACCGGCGGTGCAGGGCTTGCGTCGCGGGGATCACGAGCTCGGGCGCGAACGGCAGCGACGCAACGGCTGCGTTCGGCGCGATCGTGCCGTCGTCGAAGCCGTCAGGGAGGCTGGCAGGGCCACGCGCCGAATAACCCCGGAAACGCCGCGAGATGCCGTCGGCGGTTTGAAGCGAAACGTCGCCGGGACCATCGCAGGCACTCAACCCCCAGATATCCGCGCCGTAGCCGTCCCACCTTAAGGGGTTGGCGACGGCATAGGCCCGCTGCGCCGCCGTCGCCCGGCGGCTGTTCTCGAAATAGTCGAGGTCGGCGGCGCGCATGGCAGCGTCACGAATGCCGCGGAAGTCGACCCAGACGTGGCTGTATTGGTGGCCGAACTGCGGGCCGAAGGCGAGCTGGCGGGCGCTGCCGGTGCCGCGCCAGTTGCGGCCATAAGTGGCGCACCACGCGGTCCACGCGGCGGGCTCCACCGGATGCTCCGGAGCTGCAAGCGCCAGCAGATAGACCAGCATCGCTTCGTTGTAGCCTTGCCAATCGGAAGCAAGAAACCCCGACTCGGCACGCCAGCCTTGCGCGATCAGCGGTGCCCGCGGCGACATCCAACGCCAGTCGACCCGCGCGTAGATCTGCTGTGCCAACTCGCGCAGGCGGCGCTCGTCGGGGTGACCCTGGTCGAACCACTGCGCGGCGAACAGGATGCCGCCGAGCAGCAGGGTCGTATCGACCGAGGACAGCTCGCAATTACCGATGCGAGCCCCGGTATGCAGATCGAGGAAATGATAGAAGAAGCCCTTGTAGCCGGCGATATCGTCGCGGCCTTCGCCCTGCGGTGCCGACCACAGAAATTGCAGCGTCGCCAGCGTCCGGGCGCGCGCCGCCTCGCGGGTGATCCAGCCGCGGGTGACGCCGATCGGGTAGGCGGTCAGCGCGAAGCCTGTCGCGGCGATGCTGGCGAACGGCGCGGCAGCGGGCCAGCGGTCGGGAGCGAGGCCGGTGACCGGATCGGTGGTCTCCCAGAAATAGCGGAACGTGCGTTCCTCGATGTCGGCGAACAGCGCCGGTAACGGAAGCGCGCCGGGGCTGTCGCGGGCGCGGGCGGTCGCCGCCCTCGGTGCGACAGCTGCGAGCGCTGCACCTGCCGCGAGCGCTACGAGCGCATCGCGGCGGGTCAGATCACGCATCAGAAGCTGAGGTGCGCGCCGAACTGGAAGGTGCGCGGCGGTCCGGCGAGGAAGTTCGGCTGGCCGAAGTTGGCGTTGACCTCGGGCAGCTTCGGCTTGAAGCCGTCATAGCCCTGGAAATTGGCCTTGTTGAACAGGTTGAACACCTCGGCCTGCAGCCGCACGCCGACGCCGCGGATCTTGACCGTCTTCGCCAGCCGCGCGTCGACCTGCGCGAAATAGCCGGTCGGGCCGACGTTCGACAGCACGATGTCGCGGCCGCCGAAGCCCTTGCTGGCGTCGATGACGAAGAACGGCGTGCCCGAGGCGACAGTAATCAGCGTCGACGCCTGAATGCCGAGCCCGACATCGGCCAGGCCCGACAGCACGACGCGGTGCCGCTCGTTGCCCGAATTCGGCAGATAAGGCTGCGCGGCGATGTTGGGGTGATCGAAGTTGAACGGATAGCCACGCTCGCTCGAGAAGCTCAGGGTATAAGCGAGCGTGACGTTCCACGGCGAGGCGGCGGTGTACGGCTTCTCGATGTTGACATAGACGCCGTCGAAATTGGTCGCGCGCGCCTGCGACATCGTGACGACGTTGCCGAAGCCGTTGATCAGCGGAATGTAATCGTTGAACCCGCCGGCATTGTACCCGACCGTCCGATTGGCGGGAAAGTAGCCGATCTGGTTGCGGCCCCAGATGTGCGTATAGGTCAGCGACGTGTTGAACACCCCAAGCTTCTGCCGGACGCCGACCGAGGCCTGGTCGGTATGCGGCGGCTTGGCGTTGTTGAGGATCGCCCGCAGCTCGCCGTTGGTGCCGAGGCTCGAGGCGCGCAGCGCGAGCAGCCCGGCGGCGCTCAGATATTTCGGATCGAACAGGATCGTCGGCTGGCCGTTGCGCGGCAGGCCGTCCTGCGAGAACTCGAAGGTGCTCACCACCTGGTTGCGGAAGAGTTGCTCCTCGGCGGCGTTGCGGAACAGGTTGCGGTCGTAATAACGCCCGAAGCCGCCGAACACGACGGTGCGCTGATCGGCGAAGACGTCGTAGCTGAAGCCGACGCGCGGCGCGAACGCCCCGTAGAACGGCTTCCGGTTATTACCCCGCGAGATGTAATCATTGGCGTGGAAGAAGTTGCCCGGCTGCGCCGACAGCGTGGTCTCCAGGGCCTGCAGCGCCGCGAAGGCGTCCGGCGGCGTGACGAAGCTGTTGTTGTCGGCGTTGGTCTCGACGTCCCAGCGCAGGCCGAGATTGACCGTCAGATGGTCGTCGGTCTCCCAGTCGTCCTGGACGAACAGGCCGATCTGCGTGTTCTTGACCTTGACCGTCGGATTGCCGGTGCCGATCTTCGCCTCGAACGGCTGGCTGAAATCCTCCTTAAGATCGGCATTGGTTTGATAATTGAAGATCGGATTGCCGTTGATCTGGTCGACGACGGTGTAATCCTGGAACGACACCTTGGCACCGGCCTTGAAGATGTGATTACCGAGGAACTCGACGTTGCGCAGCGTGACGTCGTCGCGCAACGTCAGGCCTTTCTGCTTGACCTGCTGCTCCGAACTCGAGCCGCCGATGATGATCGTCCCGAAGAAATTCTGGCCGATTAATGTCGGATTCTGCGCCGACGGCGTGAAGGTACTGTCGAGGTAATCGACGGTCGCCTCGTTGAACAGATTGCCGGCGGTATGCTGCCACTTCAGATTGCCGGTGTAGATATCGTTGCGGATGTTATCGGCGGATTCGAACGAGCGCTGGCCGCCGAAGCTGGCGATCTGCGTCTCCATCCGCAGCGATCCCGACAGCTCGACGATGTCGCGGTCGGTCGGCTGCCACTGCAGCTTGGCGAAGCCGAGCTTTTCGCGGAACGGTGCGCCGAAGGTCCCTTCGTACTTGCCGAAACGCGCGACGTTGGCCGGCGTCCGGTTGCCGACGACGACGCTGTTCGACTTGTCCTGGTCGTTGCCTTCGTAGCTGACAAAGAAATTGAGCGTGTTCGCGATGATCGGGCCGCCGAACGAGCCGCCATATTGCTTCTGCGTGAACGGCGCTTTCGGGGTGCCGTTCTTGCGACTGATATAGTCGTTCGAACGCAACGCATCGCTCGAGTAATCGATGAAGGCACTGCCGTGAAACGCGTTGCCGCCGCTCTTGGTGACGGCGGTGACGATCGACGTGCCGGCGTCTTCGTATTCGGCCTTGAACTGGCCGGTGAGGACGCGGAACTCCTGCACCGCGAGCTGCGGGAACGGGTTGCCGGGGCTCGTGTCCTGACCGACGATGCCGCCCTGCTGGATGTTCGATTTCAGGCTGACGCCGTCGATGAAGACGTTGATCTGCGGGCTGCCGAGGCTTTCGCCGTTGGGATCCTGGCTGACGCCGCCGCTCGAGATCGTCGAGCGGTTGTTGCTGGGGTTGCTGTTCAGCTTGATCCCCGGCGCAAGCGCGGCGAAGTTCAGGAAATTGCGATTGCTCTGCGGCAGGTTCTCGATCTGGCGGGTGGTGACGTTGGTGGCGATCTCCGACGTCTTGACCTCGACCGCGCGCGTGTTGCTCGCGGTGACGGTAATGACATCGGACTCGGCCAGCGCGACATCGAGCGTCGCGGTCTGGCCGACCAGCACGGTCAGCTCGCGGGTGACCGGCTTGGCATTGCCCAGTGCACTGAAAGTGATCTCATAGCTGCCCGGTCGCAGTCCCGACAGCACATAGGCCCCGCCGTCGCCAGCGGTGCCGCGCGTCGTGAAGCCGGTCGCCGAGTCCCGTGCGACGACAACGGTGCCGGGTGCCGCGGTGGCGCCATCGGTCGTGATATTGCCGCGCAGTGTCGCGGTCGAAAGCTGCGCGGCAACCGGTGCGACCATGACGATGCCGGTGCCGAGCACTGTCGCGCTGGCCAGCACGACGCGCAACAGTCTGGCCCTGGTTTTCATCGCGACGCTCCCCTGTTTCTGTGGCGTACCGGAAGGCTTCTTCGAACCTCGCCCAA
This sequence comes from Sphingomonadaceae bacterium, assembly GCA_031421275.1. Lineage (GTDB taxonomy): Bacteria > Pseudomonadota > Alphaproteobacteria > Sphingomonadales > Sphingomonadaceae > Polymorphobacter_B. Next base: position 60,467 of record JANOOK010000012.1, on the reverse strand, counting down.
CGTTCACGACGCTTAGCGTGTTAAGATGTGTAATGGTTTCTGCAAATGCGGTACAGCCGCAAAATCGGCTTGCCGGCCGCATGGCGGTCGAGACTGCAAGCGAGCCGATGCCGCTCGACCGGCACCCATTGCACCAATTGGCGATGACCCGCCGGACGGTGCTGCCGGTGGCTGGTGCGGCGCTTGCCTGGGCTGGGAACGAATCGGGAGGGTTAAAGGGATGGGGGATGATACGGGGTCCGAGCAGATCGACGAGCTGCTGGCGACGCCCGCCTTGGCGGAGGCGCTTAAGAGCGATCGGTTCAGACAGTTTCTGGACCATGTTCCGGTCGCGATCGCCGTCTCCGAGCTGCGTCCGTCCGATATCATCACTTATTGCAACCTCGAGTTCGAGCGCCTCACCGGACGGTCGGCGGCGCAGATCGACGGCAGCAGCTGGTCTGTGCTCCCCGGCGTCGCGGCCCCGGGCCATGACAACACGCTTCTGGGTGACGCCGTGCAAACCGGGGAGAAATATCTCGGGACGTTCACCATCGAACGCGACGACGGGTGCATCGACGTCGATGCCTGGTCGAACACGATCGAGAACGATGACGGCATCCCAATCTTTCGCCTGGTGGCTTTAGCCGGCTCTGGGCAAGCCGGGCGCACGGACGACGACCAGCACGCTCAGTTGCTACGATCGAAGGACGAGCTACTTCTCGAACTGCAGCACCGCGTCAAAAATAACCTTCAAATGATCACCGCGTTGATCCGCATGGAGGCGCGCAACCTTGGTGACACCGAAGCGGGTGCCCGCTTCGACAACCTTGCCGGCCGGATCAACGCGCTCGCCATCCTTTACGACCTGCTATCGGTTAAAGGCGCGGAAGACGCGGTCGACCTCGGCGTCTATCTCAGCCAGATTGCATCGTCCGTGATGCAGGCGCATGCTCATGAAGGGGTCCGCCTGGAGCTTAAGGTCGACACCTGGCCAGTCTCGATCAACGTCGCCATGCCCGCGGGCTTGGTCGTCAACGAACTCATGACCAACGCGCTCAAGCACGCCTTCGTAAATCAGGACGGCGGCACCATCATGCTTTCGAGCCTCGTCGACGACGCCGGCTGCCGCGTCGAGATTTCGGACGATGGCGTGGGATTGCCCGCGGGCATGACGTGGCCAGAGCCGGGTAAGCTCAGCGCCGTGATCGTGCGGTCGCTCCAACAAAACGCCAAGGCCGAGATCGACGTGTGCTCCACTCCGGGCCGGGGAATGCGGGTCAGTATTTTGTTCGCCCGCCGAGCTGCCGCCCCGGAAGCGGTCGGCTGATATCGAAACGGCGAAGGCCGAGGGGAATACCGCGAGGTCCCGCGGGATCGGGCATGGCCACCGGCGACGGCGTGGTGCGCCCGAAGGGAATCGAACCCCCGACCTGCGGTTTAGGAAACCGTCGCTCTATCCGGCTGAGCTACGGGCGCACGCTGCCGCTGAAGTGTGCAAGTCGGGCGTGAAACTCAAGCGAAATTACACGTCGCCAACTCAGGCGTCGCTCGTCCGCCGCGAGCGGAACGGTAACGAGGCGACCGGGATGCCGTCGGCGCGCAAGGTCGCGGCTTCGGCGCGCGTCGCTTCGCCGAAGATGCCGCGCGGTGCCGCGTCGCCGTCGTGGATGGCGCGCGCCGTCGCGGCGAAGCGGTCCCCGACATAGTCGCAGTTCGCCTCGACATGCGCCTGCGCGGCGGCCAGCGCGCTCAGCATCGCCTTGGTCTCGGCGGGCGTCGGCTCGCCCGGACCGACCGGGTCATCGCCGGTCCTCACCGCCGGACCTTCGCTGCCCTCCGCCGCAGCGCGCTTGCCCCGGTCGGCGCGCCGGTTGCTCTTGAGCGGGACCGCCGGGGCCATCGCCGCCTTGACGACGTCGCCGTTGCCGCAGATCGGACAGCTGATCAGGCCGCGCGCGCCCTGCGCCTCATAGTCGCCGCTCGAGCCGAACCACGCCTCGAAGACGTGGTTCCCGCCGCAACGCAGGTCGAAGACGATCATGCCGACGCCAGTTCGATCGCGCGGCTGTGCGCCAGCGACGGGATCCGCGCGCGGGTCGCGGCGACGTCGGCGAGGTCGATCGTGCAGATTGCCGCGCCGGGCGCTTCGCCCATATCGAGCACCACGCGGCCCCAGGGGTCGACGACGAGGCTGTGCCCATAGGTACGGCGGCCGTCGGCATGCTCACCGGTCTGCGCCGCGGCAATGATGAAGCAGCCGGTCTCGATAGCGCGGGCGCGGAGCAGCACGTGCCAGTGCGCGGCTCCGGTCGGCTGCGTGAAGGCGGCGGGTACTGCGATCAGCGCGGCCCCGGCGTGGGCCAGCGCCCCGTACAGCGCCGGGAAGCGCAGGTCGTAGCAGATCGTCAGGCCGAGCGCGCCCCACGGTGTGGCGGCGACGACCGCATGCTCGCCCGCCGCATAGCTCGCCGACTCGCGGTAGCGCTCGCCGCCGGGCAGGTCGACGTCGAACAGGTGCAGCTTGTCGTAGCGCGCGCGGATGTCGCCGTGATCGTCGATCAGGAAGGCGCGGTTGACGAGCCGCTCGCCGCTTTCGGCGCGCAGCGCGAGCGAGCCGAGCTGGACCCAGACGCGATGTGCGGCGGCTGCGGCGCGCACCGCGGCGAGCACCACGTCCGCCGCCTCAGTCGTCACCGACGATGCCGCGCGCGCCCGGTCGCGGTCGAGCACGCCGCTCATCTCGGGGGTGAAGATCAGCTGCGCGCCTTGGGCTGCCAGCGCCGCGATCCCAGCGACCAGCGTCAGCGCACTCGCCCCCGGATCGATGCCGGTGGTGGTCTGGAGCAGGCCGACGTTCAGCGTCGTCACGCTGCGAGCAGCGCATCCAACTCGCCCCGCCGGTCGAGCGCGTCGAGGTCGTCGCTGCCGCCGATGGCGCGGTCGTCGATGAAAATCTGCGGCACGGTGGTGCGCCCGCCGGCGCGCTCGATCATGCGGGTGCGGTCGGGGCCGCCCATGCTGATGTCGTGCTCCTCGAACTGGGCACCTTTGGCCTTGAGCAGCGCCTTGGCGCGCGCGCAATAGGGGCACAGGAACTTGGTATAGATTTCGACGCGGGCCACGACCTACCTTCCGACAATGATAGCAACAATATGTCGTCAACGCCCGTCACGTACAACCCGCGCCCAGGTCAGCACGAGCACGCGTGCAGCCCCGGCGCGACGCAGCACGCGGGCGCAGGCCTCGACCGTCGCGCCGGTGGTCAGCACGTCGTCGATCAGGATGACGCTGCGCCCCGCCACCTGTTCGGGATGCGCGACCCGGAACGCGCCGCGGACGTTGGTGGCACGCTGGGTGCGCGTCATGCCCTTGCTCATCGCGGTGGCGCGGCTGCGTTCGAGCGCATCGACCGCAAGCGGCGTGACGCTGCGCCGGGCGATCGATGCCGCGAGCAGCGCGGCCTGGTTGTAGCCGCGCTTCAGCAGCCGCCAGCGGTGCAGCGGCACCGGCACCAGCACCGCCTCGGGGGTCAGCCAGTCGCCCGCGGCGCGGATCATCTGCGGGGCCATCAACCGCGCCAGGTGATCGCGGTCGCTATGCTTGAAGCCGAGCAGCACTTTCCGCGCGCTGCCGTGATAGACCAGCGCGGCGCGGGCGGCGGTATAGCGGGGGGGGCGCAGCAGGCACGCGCCGCAGGTCGCGCCGGGGCCGTGGTCGACCTCGAAGGGCACCCCGCAGCGCCCGCAGAGCGGCGCGGTGATGAAGCGCAGCTCGCTCCAGCAGTCACCGCAAAAGCTGCCGACGACCGCGACCACCGTCCGGCACGCCGGGCAGCGCGGCGGCAGCAGCACGTCGAAGAACCAATTGAGGACGCGGGCACCGTGGTGTGCGGCACGTCCGAGCGCAAAGCTTCCGCGTGTGAGAGTACCGCTCATTCGCCGCAGCTTAGGCGCTTGGCAGCGCCGCGTCAGCCCGGCATGACGCGGGGCATCATGTCCGACCCCGCCGAGCCCTTCGATCGCGGTGCCCGCCGCCGGTGCCGCGCCCGCGCTGCCGCAAACTTCGGCGAGCACGCTTTCCTCAAGCGCAGTGTCGCCGCCGATTTGGCCGAACGCGTCGCCGAGCTTGGCACCGGGTTCGCCTGCGGGCTCGATCTCGGCTGCCACGACGCGCGGGTCGAGGGCTTCGCGGTATGGTCGGTGGCGCTCGATCCGGCGCTGGCGTTCGCCGCTGCCGCCGGTGCGCCCGCGGTCGTCGCCGACGAGGACCGGCTGCCGTTCGCCGACGCCAGCTTCGACGTCGTCGTCTCGGCGCTGGCGCTGCACGGCGTCAACGACCTGCCCGGCGCGCTGATCCAGGTGCGGCGCGCGCTGCAACCCGGCGGGCTGTTCATCGCCGCGCTGTTCGGCGGCGTCAGCCTGGGCGAGCTGCGCCGCGACCTGATCGAGGCCGAGAGCGCGTTGACCGGGCGGGTCGCGGCGCGGGTGTCGCCGATGGTCGACGTGCAGGCGGCGGCGGGCCTGCTCCAGCGCGCCGGCTTCGTCATGCCGGTGGTCGACGTCGCGACGCTGACCTTGCGCTATGCCAGCGCGGCCCGCGCGCTCGCCGACCTGCACGGCATGGCCGAGGGCAACATTCTGATCCAGCGCGAACCGCTGCGGCGCGCGGTGCTGGCGGAGGTGGCGGCGCGGTTCGAGGCGCGCGCCGGGGCGGACGGGCGCACCGCGGTCGAGGTCGAAGTGCTGACGCTGACCGGCTGGGCCCCGGGCGGCGACGGCGCGGCGCTCGGCACGGCGATGCGGGCGCGGGTCTGAGTTGGCGGCTGCAATACCGCGCGAGCGACCGCTCACCGGGTTAGACCGGCAGCTCGAAGGCGAGCGTTGCCAGGACGCCGTGATCTTCCCAATTCAGCACGATCGTGCCCTGCCGCGCGCGCATGATCTGGGCCATTAACTTCAGACCCTGCCCCCCTTCGCGCGCGTGCCGTTCGATCTCTCGATCGCATCGTTCGCGCCAGGCGATCGCGACAGTGCCGCCCTGTATGACCGCGCTGACGTTGATAGCGCCGCCAAAGATAAAAGCACCATGCTTGGCGGAGTTGACCGCCAGCTCGCCGATGACCAGCGCGATCGCGTCTGCTTGCGACTGAGCAATGCGCACCGCCGGCATCGCATCGAAAGCGATCGGGCAGGCATCGTTGCCGAACGGCGTAACCAGCGCGGGTATGAGGATTTCGAGATCGCAAGGTGCCTCGTCGTCGGTAAACAGCGATTGCGCCCGGCTGAGCGCGCCGAGCCGATCGGCCATCTCCCGCGCGAAACCTTCCTGGACGGAATTCCCGCGCGCCACCATGATCATCAAGCTCGCGATCGTCTGATAGGTATTCTTCAGGCGGTGTTTCATCTCCGCGGCGGCAATCCGCAACGCGTCCTGGCTGTTGTGATTTGCCGTGACATCGCGCGAGACCGCGAGAAATCCGGCCAGCGCCCCGAGATCGTTCGTCACCGGTGAGACGGTCACGTCCCACCAGCGCGGCGTGCCCTTCGCGGTCGGGGAATAGGCACAGAACTGGACCGTTTTGCCGGCGGCGGCTTCGGGAAAAGAGTCGATGATCGTCTGCCGGGCGTCCGCCGGCCACATGTCGGCCCAAGCCGTGCCCTGGACACTGCAGAAATCGTCGATTTCCAGCGCGCAGAGACCATTGGAGTTCATATATTCGATTTTGCCGTCCAGACTGACCAGCTTCACGCAATCCACGCTCTGATCGAGAGCGCTGGCCAGGCTGGCCGCAGAAAGCGCACTGACTGCAGTATGCCGTGGGAAAGCGATCAGGCCGTTCATCGAAGTCTCCGCAAGGGCCGTCCAACCCGCGCGGGGCTGATATGTCAACTCGGCGTACATAAACAACCGACCGCTAAACGGCTCCAAACACGGCGGAAATCGTCACGGCACCGTCTAGTGCCTGAAGTGACGTACCCCTGTAAACACCATCGCCAGCCCGCGTTCGTCTGCCGCCGCGATCACCTCCGCGTCGCGGATCGAGCCGCCGGGCTGGATGACCGTGGTCGCACCCGCTTCGGCGGCGGCGAGCAGCCCGTCGGCGAACGGGAAGAACGCGTCCGAGGCGACCGCGCTGCCGTGGGTGCGCGGCGCGGGCCAGCCGGCGACGGCGGCGGCATCGCGCGCTTTCCACGCCGCGATACGCGCCGATTCGAGGCGATTCATCTGGCCCGCGCCGATGCCGGCGGTGCTGCCGTCCTTGGCGTAGACGATGGCGTTCGACTTGACGTGCTTGGCGACGGTCCACGCGAACAGGCAGTCGTCGAGTTCCTGGGGGCTGGGTGCGCGCTTGCTGACGACGCGCATGTCGGCGCGGCGGAGGCGGGCGCCATCGCGCTCCTGCACGAGCACGCCGCCGGCGATGATCTTGGTCTGCAGCCCGCGCCGCGCCGGGTCGGGCAGGTCGCCGGTGATCAGCAGCCGCAGGTTCTTCTTGCGCGCGAACACCGCGCGCGCCGCGGCATCGGCGGCGGGGGCGACAACGACCTCGGTGAAGATCGCGGCTATCGCTTCCGCCGTCGCTTCGTCGAGCGGGCGGTTGACCGCGATGATGCCGCCGAACGCCGAGACGCTGTCGCACGCCAGCGCGGCTTCATAGGCCTCGATCAGCGTCGCGGCGCTGGCGACGCCGCACGGGTTGGCGTGCTTGACGATAACGACGGTCGGCGGGCCGTCGCGGAATTCGGCAGCTAACTCCAGCGCGGCGTCGGCATCGTTGTAGTTGTTGTAGCTCAGTTCCTTGCCCTGGACCTGCTCGGCCTGGCCGATGCCGCGCGTCGCGGGGCGCATCGGCAGGTACAGCGCGGCGCGCTGGTGCGGGTTCTCGCCGTAGCGCAGCTCCGACGCGAGGCGGGTCGCCATGACGCGCACGGCAGGGAACAGCTGCGGCTGATCGACGGTGTCGAACCAGCCGGCGATCGTCGCGTCGTAGGCGGCGGTCGCGGCGAAGGCGGTGGCGGCGAGCCGGCGGCGCAGTGCCATCGTCGTGCCGCCGCCCGCCTCGAGTTGCGCGATCAGTTCGGCATAGTCGGAGGTATCGATGACGACGGCGACATGCGCGTGATTCTTGGCGGCCGAGCGGATCATCGCCGGGCCGCCGATGTCGATGTTCTCGATGACCTCGTCGCGGTCCGCGCCGCGCGCCACGGTCGCGGCGAACGGATAGAGGTTGACCACAAGGCAGTCGATCGGCGCGATGTCGTGCTCGGCCATCGACGCGGCATGGCCGGGGTCGCCGCGCAGCGCCAGCAGCCCGCCGTGGACCTTGGGGTGGAGCGTCTTGACCCGGCCGTCCATCATCTCGGGAAAGCCGGTGTGATCGGCGACGTCGGTGACGGTCAGCCCGGCCTCGCGCAGCGCCGCCGCAGTGCCGCCGGTCGACAGCAGCTCGACATTGTGCCGGGCGAGCGCGTGGCCGAGTTCGACCAGCCCGGCCTTGTCCGACACCGACAGCAGCGCGCGAGTGATTATGACGTGATCCAAGCCGAGTTCCTTTGAAGATCGATCGGGTGACGAGATTACGCATTGTCATCCCGGCGCCGGCTGGGACCCATGACCTCAAGCGAATACGTCTGAGGTCATGGGTCCCGGCCTGCGCCGGGATGACAATCATTATTCAAGATGGACCACTATATTATGATCAAGCCTGCCTCACGCTAATTGGCGCGTTTGAACGACCAGTTGAAGCTGGCCGACGCGCCCGCGGCGCTGAGCACGAGTTGTTGCGTCGGCTGCGGCCGACCGTCGAGGTCGATCCAGACGCTGTCGTCGAGCGCCAGCGTGCCGCCGCGCGCCTTGAACTGCCAGATGCGGCCGTCGGGCAGCTTGAGCAGCGCGCCCTGCCCGCCGCCGGTCGGCGTCGCCTCGACCTCGCCGCCAAGATGGAAGCGCACGTCGACGGCGAGGTCGCGGCGGCGGCCAGCGCGGCGCGATTCGGCCACTTCGAGCCGGTCCTCGCCGCGCAGATCATCGCCGCTCGCCGCGAGGAAGATGCGCCGCCGGTGGAGCAGGCCGAACTGGCGGACATAGCCGTCGTGCTGGAGGTCGAGCCACGCGCCCTCCTCGCTTTCCTGCCGGTTGGCGAGCACCTCCTCGACGCCGCTGCCCAGCGCGCCGTCGCCGCGGATACGGGTCGAGTTGGTGTTGGCCAGGACCAGCGTCGAGTGCGCCGCGGTGGTCCGCAACCCTGCCGCCAGTTCGAGCGGCAGCGGCCGTCGCAGCCCCTCGCTGCCGCCACAGTTGACCACCAGCCGATGCCGCCCGTCGGACAGCTCGAACGCCAGCGTGCCGGCGTGCGCGGCTGCTGCGGCGCGCGCCACCGGCGGCGGCCCGGCATCGGCGACGAGGATACAGTGTCCCGCCGCGAGTCGCTGATAGCCCGACACCCCCGCGGCGCGCGGTGGCCGCGCCATCGCCCCCGAGAGCTGCAGCGCTTGCTCGACGCGTGCCGGCTGGCTGCAGCACCCGCCGTGCCACGCGCCGAGCGCCCCGTCGCCCATCGTCACACCCTTGAGCGCCGGGACCAGCCGCGCGATCGCGGTTTCCAGCGCGGCCGTCACCGGCACGGCGCGCGCGGCGTAGCTCGCCTGCACGAGCAGCAGCAGTTCGAGCAGTTCGAGCTGGCCCAGCGGCGAACGGCTGACCAGCCCGCCATCGGTCAGCACCACCGCATCGAGCGCGCGGCCGAGCAGCGCCTCGCCGCGCGCCAGTCGCGCTTCGCCGCCAGGGATCAGCAGCCCGGCGACGACCAGCCCGGCAGCGGCAATCACGCGCGGCGGGCCGTCGGGCAGTTTGTCGACCGCGCGGTCGAGATGCCGCGCCGACCGCGCCATGACGTTCAATACCGCCGAGCGATAGACGAGGTCGTTCGACGACAGGATGTACGGCGCATAGGCCGTCCAATACAGCAGCCGCATGCCTACCAGATCGGCGCGCCACCCCGCGGCGTCATATTCGGCGAAGTCGGCGAGCCAGCGCGCCATCAGCGGCTCGGCCGCGCGCGCCCCCGCGCCGCGGTCGGCGGCCGCCGCAAGATCGCGCAGCCAGGCGAAACCGTTGACCCAGTCGCGCCACGCTGGCGGTGCAGCCGGGTCGTCGAAACGCACGGCGCGCGACGGCGCGTTGTGCCCGGCGTGGACCAGCCGCCCGGCGACGATGCGCTCGACGATGCCCGCGTCGCCCGGGAACGGGTCGACCGGCACCGCCAGCAGCTTGAGCGGAAAGTGACCGCGCAGCCGGATGCGGTGCAGCGCGGTCGCATAGCCGATACGGCGCAGTCCGGCGGTCAGCTTCTCGCCGAGCGTCTGGCCCTTGTCGCCGCCGTCGGCACGCGTCCGGCGCTCGGACTTGCCAGCGGCCGCGAGCTGGCCCAAATCGCGCCGCTCACCGCGCGCGTCGTCGGCACCGCTCATCTGCCGCGCAGGCCCGCGATGTTTGCCGCATAATGCTCAGGGCCGCCGCGGAACGTGGCGGTGCCGGCCACGAGCACGTCGGCCCCGGCGCCGATCGTCAGGCGCGCCGTTTCGGCGTCGATGCCGCCGTCGACCTCGAGGTCGATGACTTTCCCGGTGGCGTCGATCGCCTTGCGCTAGGCTTCGATCTTGCGCAGCTGGCTGGTGATGAAGCGCTGCCCGCCGAAGCCGGGGTTGACGCTCATGACCAGCACGAGGTCGACATCCTCGAGCACATAGTCGAGCAGCTTGGCCGGCGTCGCGGGATTGAGCGACACGCCGGCACGCACCCCCAGCGCCTTAATGCGTTGCAGGGTGCGGTGCAGGTGCGGCCCCGCTTCAGGGTGGACGGTAAGGATATCGGCACCCGCCTCGACGAAGGCTTCGAGATAGGCGTCGACCGGCGATATCATCAGGTGGACATCGAACGGCAGGCGGCTGTGCGGCCGCGCCGCCTTCACCACCAGCGGCCCGATGCTGATGTTGGGGACGAAATGTCCGTCCATGACGTCGACGTGGATGTAGTCGGCCCCGGCGGCTTCGAGCGCGCGGACTTCCGCGCCGAGCCGCGCGAAGTCGGCGGACAGGATCGACGGTGCGATGCGGACGGGTTGTTGCATCGAGGCGTCGTAGCAGGGCGGGGCGCGAGCCGGAAGGGTGGTGCTGCCGCGAAATGAGCGTCCGTTCGATCCCGTTGTCATCCCCGCGCTAGGGTCGCTTTCACCCAAGTTGAACCGTCACCCCCGCGAAGGCGGGGGCCCATACGCGTCAATTGTTCGACGCGTATGGGCCCCCGCCTTCGCGGGGGTGACGAACTTCGGTTCAACCTTATTGAAACAGAAGCTCGTCGTTTCGCAGCCGGACGACAAAAAACCCGTCGAGCCCGCCCGCTTCGGCAAGCTGACCCGGCAGCGTTCGCACCCAGCCCTGCGGGTCCGGCGCGAGCCCCGGCGGCAGTTCATGCGCGCGCACCGGGTCGACGCGCAGTTGCGGCGCGCGCGCCTGCAGCGCCGCCAGCTGCGCTTCGCCTTCGCGCGGGTCGAGGCTGCAGGTCGCGTAGACCAGCCGGCCGCCGGGCGCGAGCAGCGCCAGTGCGCGGTCGAGCAGCGCCGCCTGCAGCGCCAGCACCGGCGCGAGATCGCGGCTGCCCTTGAGGTGCAGCACGTCGGGATGCCGCCGGAACACGCCGGTCGCCGAGCATGGCGCATCGAGCAGCACCGCGTCGAAGCGCTCGGCGGTCGCCCATTCGAGCGCGTCGACGGCGATCACGGTCGCGTGCAGCCCGGTGCGCGCGAGGTTGTCGCGGACGCGGTCGAGCCGCGCGTCGGACTGGTCGAGCGCGGTGACGGTCGCGCCCGCCGCGGCGAGCTGGAGCGTCTTGCCGCCGGGCGCGGCGCACAGGTCGAGGACGCGCTCGCCGGGCCGGGCGTTCAGCAGCCGCGCCGGCAGGCTGGCGGCGAGGTCCTGCACCCACCACGCGCCCTCGCCGAAGCCGGGCAGCTCGACCAGCGGGCCCTGCCGCGGGATGCGGACGTGACCGGTCGCGAGCGACACGCCGCCCAGTTCGGCGGCCCAATGCGCGGTCTCGGCCGGGTCGCGCAGGGTCAAATCGGTCGCGGTCTCGCTGGCAAAGGCGTGCGCGGCAGCCGCGGCAACATCGCTTCCCCAATCGGTCGCCCACCGTGTCCCGAACGGCTCGGGCAGCGTCGGCATCTCGGGCAGCGCCGCATGCTCGCGCAGCAGCCGCGAAAGCACGGCGTGGGTCAGCCGCCGCGGGCCGCCTTCGGTCAACGCCAGCGTCGTCGCGACGACGGCATGCGGCGGCGTGCCGAGCAGCAGGTGCCCCGCCATGCCGATCCGCAGCGCCATGCGGGCGCGGGCATCGCCGGGCAGCGGCCGCTGCGTCGCGCCGTCGATCAGCGCGTCGAGGTCGGTCAGCCAGCGCAGCACGCCGCTCGCCAGGCTGCGCGCCAGCGCGCGGTCGTCGCTGCGCTCGACACCCTTCAACGCGCTCTCGATCGCGCCGTCGAGCGAGCGGCCCTGCTGGAGCACGCTGGTCAGCAGCCGCAGCGCGCCGCGTCGGGCGGGCGTGCCGGGCGGATCGGGATCGTGCTGCGGCGTCGGGCTGCGCTTCCGCGTGTGCTCCGCTGGGCTCACGGCAGCATCACCTGCCGGATGGCGCGCCCCGCGGCGAGTTCGTCGAGCAGCCGGTTGATGTCGGAGAGCGGGCCCACCGAGGTCAGCAACCGCTCGACCGGCAGCCGGCCGCGCTTCCACAGCGCGATGTAGCGCGGGATGTCACGCGCCGGGATCGCCGAGCCCATGTAGCTGCCGATCAGCGTCTTGCCGTCGGCGACCAGCGAGATCGCCGGGATCGTCAGCAGCTCGGCCGGGTTGGGGAGCCCGACGGTGACCGTGCGCCCGCCGCGCCGGGTGACACGGTACGCCTCGGCGAGGACGCTGGCGCGCCCGACCGTCTCGATCGACACGTCCGCGCCGCCGCGGGTGAGCGCGGCCACCGTCGCCGCAGCATCCTCGGGTGCCACGGCTGCCGCCGCGCCGAGCTCGAGCGCCAGCGCGCGCTTGGCGGCGACGGGATCGACCGCGATCACCGGCTCGGCCCCGCTGGCGACCGCGCCGAGCAATGCCGCCAGCCCGACGCCGCCCAAGCCGTAGACGACGACGCTCTCGCCGATCCGCACTCGTGCGCTGTTGACCACCGCGCCGACGCCGGTCAGCACCGCGCAGCCGAACAGCGCGGCGATCTCGGGCGGGATATCGGCGTCGACCTTGACCGCCGAGCGCTCGTCGATCACCGCGTGGCTGGCGAACGCCGAGACGCCGAGGTGGTGGTGGACGGGGACGCCGTGCTCGCTCAGCCGGCAGTCGCCGCCGAGCAGCACGCCGGCACCGTTGGCGCTCGCGGCCGGGGCGCACAGATAACCTTCGCCGCCGGCGCACGCGACGCAGCGACCGCAAGCGGGGAGAAACGCCAGCACGACACGGTCGCCGGCGGCAAACCGGCTGGCGCTGCCGGCCTCGAGCACCGTCGCTGCCGCCTCGTGGCCGAGCGCCATCGGCAGCGGCCGCAGGCGGTCGCCGTTGATCACCGACAGGTCCGAATGGCACAACCCCGCTGCGTCGATTTTAATCAATAGTTCACCATTGCGCGGATGTGCTAGATCGATTTCGGCGATTCGGAGCGGTCGGGTCGCCGCATAGGGCGGTGCCGCGGTCGCATCCAGAATCGCGGCGGTGATCTTCATGGGAGCCTTTGTGAGTGGGAGCGTCGAGTCGCTTGGTAGGGCCACCAACGCCGGTGACTGAGCTTTCCCGCTCCGTCGCTGCGGCACGTTCCGATGCGGAGCGATCGTGACGGACTATCGGTTCTATCTCATGAATGATAGCGGGCTGATCGACACGGTGCGAACCTACCGGCAGGCCGACGACAACATGGCACTGGCATTTGCGCAGAGCCTGGCAGCGGAGACGATGGTGGAAGTCTGGCAGCACGACCGCCGCGTCGGACTGGTGCCGCCCCGGCGCGGCGGGCTGGCACGGGCAAAGTGAGCTAGCGCCGCATCGGTTGTACCGTCGGAGAGAGCGCGATAAAGCAGCCGCGAAGGCTTCGCGGTGACGCTGCCGGGCGGGAGATTGCCATGCTGATAATGCCGATTCCCGATGCAGAGGTCATCGCACGCCGGGCGGCGATCGTCGCGGCGCTCCGCCGGATCGTGCCCGGTGAAGGCGTCATCGACGCCAAAGTCGAGCGTCGGGCTTATGAGAGCGACGGGCTGACCGCCTACCGCACGCTGCCGATGGTCGTCGTGCTGCCCGAAACGACGGCGCAGATCGTCGAAACCTTGCGCTATTGCAGTGCGGAGGGCATCAAGGTCGTGCCGCGCGGCGCAGGCACCTCGCTGTCGGGCGGGGCGCTGCCGCTCGCCGACGGCGTCCTGCTCGGGCTCGGCAAGTTCAACCGCATCCTCGAAGTCGACCTCCCCAACCGCTGCGTCGTGGTCCAGCCCGGGGTCACCAACCTTGCGATCACGCAGGCGGTCGAAGGCGACGGCTTTTATTATGCGCCCGACCCGTCGAGCCAGATCGCCTGCACGATCGGCGGCAACGTCGCCGAGAACTCGGGCGGGGTCCACTGCCTGAAGTACGGCCTGACGACGAACAACGTCATCGGCATCGAGATCGTCACGATGGCGGGCGAGGTCGTCCGCCTCGGCGGCAAGCACTACGACGCCGACGGCTACGACCTGCTCGGCGTCATGGTCGGCTCCGAAGGGCTGCTCGGCGTCGTCACCGAGGTCACCGTGCGCATCCTGCCCAAGCCGCCGGGCGCACGCGCCGTGCTGCTCGGCTTCCCGACGGTTGCCGGAGCCGGCAATGCGGTGGCGGCGATCATCGCGGCCGGGATCATTCCCGGCGGCATGGAGATGATGGACAAGCTCGCGGTCGAGGCGGCCGAAGCCTTCGTTCACGCCGGCTATCCGCTCGACGTCGAGGCGGTGCTGATCGTCGAGCTCGACGGCTGCGCCGCCGAGGTCGACCACCTCGTCGCGGCGGTCGAGACGATCGCCGCCGACCACGGCGCGGTGACCTGCCGCGTCAGCACCAGCGAGGCCGAGCGGCTGCTGTTCTGGGCCGGACGCAAGGCGGCGTTCCCCGCCGTCGGCCGGCTTTCGCCCGACTATTACTGCATGGACGGCACGATCCCGCGCAAACGGCTCGGCGACGTGCTGACCCGGATGAAGGCGATGGAGGCGCAGTACGCCTTACGCGTCGCCAACGTCTTTCATGCCGGCGACGGCAATCTGCATCCGCTGATCCTCTACGATGCCAACACCGCCGGCGAACTCGAGCGCGCCGAGGAATTCGGCAACGATATCCTGCGTCTGTGCGTCGAGGTCGGCGGCGTGCTGACCGGCGAGCACGGCGTCGGCGTCGAGAAACGCGATCTGATGGGGACGATGTTCACCGACATCGACCTCGATCAGCAGATGCGGCTGAAGTGCGCGTTCGATCCCGGCAACCTGCTCAATCCGGGCAAGGTCTTCCCGCAGCTGTGCAAATGCGCCGAACTCGGCCGCGTCCATGTCCACGGTGGCCAGACCCGCTTTCCCGAACTGCCGCGCTTTTGACATGGCTAGGCCCCGCCGGGGCCGACGAGGCCGCGGCGATGGTGCGGGCGGCAGCGGCGGCGGGACGGACGCTCGAGATCGTCGGCGGCGGCAGCAAGCGCGCGCTCGGCCGCGCCACGACCACCGACGATGTGCTCGACCTCGCGGCATTGCGCGGCATCGTCGACTACGACCCGTCCGAGCTGGTGCTGACCGCGGCGGCGGCGACCCCGCTGGCCGAAATCGCGGCGGCGCTCGATGACCAGCGCCAGATGCTGGCGTTCGAGCCGCCCGACTGGAGCGCGCTGCTGCCGCGCAATGCCGCGCCGACGCTCGGCGGGATCATCGCGTGCAACATGGCCGGGCCGCGCCGGGTCCGCGCCGGCGCCGCGCGCGACCACTTCCTCGGCTTCGCGGCGATCAACGGCCGCGGCGAGCCATGGAAAGCCGGCGGCCGGGTCGTGAAGAACGTCACCGGCTACGACATGTGTAAGCTGCAGGCGGGTGCCTATGGGACGCTGTCGGTGCTGACCGAGATCACGGTCAAGGTGCTGCCGCGGCCGCCGGCGAGCTGCAGCCTCGTGCTGCGCGGGCTGACCGACGCCGCGGCGATCACAGCGATGGCGGCCGCGCTGAACTCGCCGCATGAAGTGTCGGCGGCGGCGCATCTGCCCGCGAATGTCGCGGCGCGGTCGCCGACGCTGGCGCGCGCCGGCAACGCCGCCGCCGCGGTTACGGTGCTGCGGCTCGAAGGTCCGCAACCCTCGATCGACTACCGGCGCGGCCAGCTTGCCACGATGTTCGATGGGAGCGAGCGTTTGGACGAAGCCGCGAGCGTCGCTTTATGGCACGAGATCGCCGCCGCCGCGCCGCTGGTCGCCCCGCCCGAGGCGACCGTCTGGCGGCTGTGCCCGACGCCATCGGCTGCCGCCATGCTGGTCGCGCGCCTCCGCGAGCGGCTGGCGGCGGAGGTGCTTTACGACTGGGGCGGCGGCCTTATCTGGCTGGCGCTCGACGCTGCGGCTGGCGAAGACTGCGGCGCGGGCGTCATCCGGGCCGCGCTCGCGGCGTGCGGCGGCCATGCGACGCTGATGCGCGCCCCGGCGGTGACGCGCGCCGAGGTAGCCGTATTCCAGCCCGCGACGGGCGCGCTTGCGGCGCTGCACCAGCGCGTCAAGGCGAGTTTCGACCCGCTCGGTATCCTCAACCCCGGCCGCACGCAGCAAGGGCAATAATTCATGATGCGATCAGGCCGAAGCTCCTTTTGTCATTCCGGCGAACGCCGGAAGCCATGACCTCACTCGTCGAGATTTGAGGTCATGGGTTCCGGCCTTCGCCGGAATGACAGGAATAGTTCGACATAAATTCATCGGGCGCTAACTCATGCAGACCAACTTCACCCCCGCGCAGCTCGCCGACAGCGACACCGCCGAATCCGCGAAGATCATCCGCGCCTGCGTCCATTGCGGCTTTTGCACCGCGACCTGCCCGACCTATGCGCTGCTCGGCGACGAGCTCGATAGCCCGCGCGGGCGCATCTATCTGATCAAGGACATGCTCGAGAACGACCGCCCGGCGACGGCGCCGGTGGTCAAGCACGTCGACCGCTGCCTGTCGTGCCTCGCCTGCATGACGACGTGTCCGTCGGGGGTCAATTACATGCACCTCGTCGACCATGCGAGGGCGCATATCGAGGCGACGTACGTGCGCCCGTGGCCCGACCGGATGCTGCGGCGGCTGCTCGGCCTCGTACTGCCGCGCCCGGCGCTGTTCCGCTGGGCGTTGCGCGGCGCGGTCGTCGCGAAGCCGCTGGCGCGCCTGCTGCCCGCGCCGCTGCGCGCCATGCTCGCGCTCGCCCCGGCGCGCATCCCGGCAGCGTCGCCGGGTGACCGGCCGCAGGTCTTCGCCGCCGTCGGCGCGCCGCGGCGGCGGGTGGCGCTGCTGACCGGCTGCGCGCAGCAGGTGCTTGCCCCGGCGATCAACGAGGCGACGGTGCGCCTGCTCACCCGGCACGGCTGCGAGGTCGTGGTGGCGCGCGGTGCGGGCTGCTGCGGCGCGCTGACCCATCACCTCGGGCAGAGCGGCGATAGCGCCGCCCGCGCCAACATCGCCGCGTGGAGCCGCGAGATCGACGGGGCCGGGCTCGATGCGGTCGTCGTCAACACGTCGGGGTGCGGGACGACGGTCAAGGACTATGGCTTCCTGTTTCGAGACGACCCCGCGCTGGCCGGTCCGGCGCGGGCGGTGTCGGCGCTGACCCGCGACATCACCGAGCTGATGGCCGAGATCGGGCTGCGGGCCCCCGTCGTCGCCACCGGGCAGCGGGTCGCCTATCACAGCGCCTGCTCGCTGCAGCACGGACAGCAGGTCCGCGACGCGCCCAAGGCGTTGCTCGCCGCCGCCGGCTTCGCGGTGATCGACGTGCCCGAGGGGCATCTGTGCTGCGGCTCGGCGGGGACCTACAATCTGCTGCAGCCCGAGATCGCCGGGCGCTTACGCGACCGCAAGCTCGCCAATATCGCGCTGACCGCGCCCGAGCTGATCGCCGCGGGTAACATCGGCTGCATCACCCAGCTGAGCGCCGCGCCGGTGCCGGTGGTCCACACCGTCGAGCTGCTCGACTGGGCGACCGGGGGTCCGAGACCCGCCGCAATCGGCGCTTGACGTATCCGGCAAACAACCCGACGCTCGGTCCTGTAGCCAATTCGAACCTTTAACCTCGCTCATCCCGAGCGAAGTCGAGGGACGCACAATCTCCGGGCAGGTCCCTCGACTTCGCTCGGGATGAGCGAGGTTAATTTCGATCTCAATGCAAATGGCGCTAGTATCATTGATAACGGGGGATGATCGATGTTCAGCCAGCTTCTGACGCCTGTCGCCGATAGCCTGCCGCTGTCGTTCATTACCGCCGCGCTGCCGATCGCCACCGTGCTGGTCATGCTCGGCGTGCTGCGCCGTCCGGCGTGGCAGGCGTCGCTCGGCGGGCTGATCGTCGGGCTGATCATCGCCATCCTCGTCTGGAAGCTGCCCCCGGCTCTCGCCTTCGACGCGATCGCGGCGGGCAGCACGTTTGCGCTGTGGCCGGTGATGTGGATCGTCTTCAACGCGCTGCTGCTCTATAATATCGCGGTTGTTTCGGGGCGCTTCGATGCGTTTCGCGACTGGATCATGGACAATCTGCCCAACGACCGCCGGGTCATCCTCGTCGTCGTCGGCTTCTGCTTCGGCTGCTTGCTCGAAGGCGTCTCGGGGTTCGGCACGCCGGTCGCGATCACCAGCGCGCTGCTCATCCTGATCGGCTTCAAGCCGATCGAGGCGCTGACCTTCACGCTGATCTTCAACACCGCGCCGGTCGCCTTCGGCGCGCTCGGCGCGCCGGTGACGGTGCTCGGCCAGGTCACCGGGCTGCCGGCGGCGACACTCGGCGCGATGATCGGCCGGCAGCTGCCGTTCCTCGCGCTGCTGCTGCCGTTCTACGTCATCGCGGTTTACGGCGGCATGCGCTCGGTCCGGGTATTGTGGCCGGTGCTGCTGGTCGCCGGGGCCAGCTTCGGCATCGCGCAGTTCGTCTCGTCGAACTACCTCGATTATGCGCTGACCGACGTGTTCTCGTCGCTGGCGGCGCTGGTCGCGACGTTGCTGTTCCTGCGGGTCTGGTCACCGGTTCCCGATCCCGAGTTCATGCTGCAGGGTGGCAGGGCGGCGACGCCCCCCGGCACAGCGCACGCCGGCGCGACCGCACGCGGCCCGATCCCGGCGTGGCAGGGCTGGCTGCCGTGGATCCTGGTCTCGGCGGTCGTCATCCTGTGGACGCACTTCAAGGTGTTCGAGATCGGCCAGCACAAGATCAACTGGCCGGGGCTGCACAATGCGGTGTCGATCACGCTCTACAAGAACAAGCCCTACGCCGCGGTGTGGACGTTCCAGCCGCTGGCGACCGGAACCGCGATCCTGCTCGCGGCGATCTCGACGGCGGCGGTCGTCGGCGTCGGTGCGGGGCGCTTCATCGGCTGCGTCGTCCAGACGTGGCGGCAGGCGCGGATCGCCATCCTCACCGTCGCGCTGATCATCGGGCTGGCGTATCTGATGAACTATTCGGGGATGAACTACACGTTGGGGCTGGGCGCGGCCTCGGTCGGGCTGCTGTTCCCGCTGCTGTCGCCGTTCTTAGGCTGGCTGGCGGTGTTCCTGTCGGGCAGCGACACCTCGGGCAACGCGCTGTTCGGCAACCTCCAGGTCGTCGCCGCGAACCAGCTCGGGCTCAGCCCGGTGCTGATGGCGGCGACCAACTCGTCGGGCGGCGTCATGGGCAAGATGATCTCGCCGCAGAACATCGCCACCGGCGTCGCGGTGACCAACCTCAAGGGCCAGGAGGGCGTCGTCTTCGCGCGCACCTTCAAGCACAGCATCGTCCTGACGGTGGTGCTCGGCGCGCTGGTCGTGCTGCAGCAATATGTCTTTCCGGGGGTGATCCCGGCTTAGCGAAGTACAACATGCGGTGAACCGTCATCCCCGCGAACGCGGGGACCCATCTCCGGCAGCATCAGGAGATGGGTCCCCGCGTTCGCGGGGATGACGGTGTAGGTGAGTGCGCCGCCTTCGCTTCGGCCCGGAAGCGGTGTAGCAGCGGCTCGGTGTAGCCGTTCGGTTGCATGGCGCCCTCGAAGACCAGCGCGCGTGCGGCCTTGAGCGCGATGCTGCCTTCGGTGAGCGGGCGATACAGCGGATCACCGGCATTCTGTGCGTCGACCTTCGCCGCCATGCGGGCGAACGCCGCGTCGACATCCGCCGTCGTCGCGACCCCGTGCAGCAGCCAGTTCGCCATATGCTGCGACGAAATCCGCAGCGTCGCGCGGTCCTCCATCAGCCCGACGTCGTCGATGTCGGGGACCTTAGAGCAGCCGATGCCCTGATCGATCCAGCGCACGACATAGCCGAGCAGGCCCTGGACGTTGTTGTCGAGCTCGCGCGCGACTTCGTCGGGTGTCCAGTTGCGGCCCAGCGCCAGCGGGATCGTCAGCAGCCCGTCGAGGCCCGGCACCGCCTCGGTCGCGATGCTCCGCTGCCGCGCGAACACGTCGACCTGATGATAATGTAGCGCGTGCAGCGTCGCTGCGGTCGGCGACGGCACCCATGCGGTATTGGCTCCCGACTGCGGGTGCGCGATCTTCTGCTCCAACATGTTGGCCATGCGGTCGGGGGCGGCCCACATGCCCTTGCCGATCTGCGCCTTGCCCGCCAGCCCGCAGGCGAGGCCGATGCGGACATTGCGGTCCTCATACGCCTTGATCCACGGCGTGCCCTTGATCTCGGCCTTGGGCAGCATCGCGCCCGCTTGCATACTGGTGTGGATCTCGTCGCCGGTGCGGTCGAGAAAGCCGGTGTTGATGAAGGCGATACGGCCCTGCACCGCATGGATCGTCGCGGCGAGGTTCGCCGAGGTGCGGCGCTCCTCGTCCATGACGCCGACCTTGATCGTGTGGCGGGCGAGGCCGAGCAGGTCCTCGACGGCGTCGAACAGCCGGTCGGTGAACGCGGCCTCGGCGGGCCCGTGCATCTTGGGCTTGACGATGTACATCGAGCCCGCGCGGCTGTTGCGCAGGCTCCCGAGCGCCTTCAGGTCGTAGAGCGCGATCGTGCTGGTCATCACCGCGTCGAGGATACCTTCGGGAGCCTCGGCGCCGTCCACCAGCACCGCCGGAGTGGTCATCAGATGGCCGACGTTGCGCACGAACAGCACGCTGCGGCCGGGCAGGGTGAAGGCGGTGCCGTCGCTGGCGGTATAGTGCCGGTCGGCAGCCAGCCGCCGCGTCATCGGCTTGCCGCCTTTGTCGAAAGTTTCCGCCAAATCGCCGCGCATCAGCCCGAGCCAATTCGTATAGGCCGCGACCTTGTCGTCGGCGTCGACCGCGGCGATCGAGTCTTCAAGGTCGACGATGGTGGTCAGCGCCGCCTCGAGCACGACGTCGGCGATGCCCGCCGGATCGGTCCGCCCGATGCGGTGTTGGCGGTCGACGACGACCTCGATGTGCAGGCCGTTGTGCACGAACAGCCACGACCCGCCGGCCCGGCCGATCAGCTGGCCGGGGTCGCGCAAGACAGGCTCGCCCCCTGCGAAGCTGGCCCATGATCCGCCGACGAGCGGCACCGCCGCGTCGAGAAAGGCCTTGGCGCGCGCGATGACCTGCTCGCCGCGGGCCGCGTCATAGCCGCCCGCTGCGGCGGTTCCGGGCAGCGCATCAGTGCCGTACAGCGCATCGTACAGGCTGCCCCAGCGCGCGTTCGCAGCATTGAGCACGAAGCGCGCGTTGAGCGCGGGCACGACCAGCTGCGGTCCGGCCATCGTCGCGATCTCCGCATCGACGTTTGCCGTGCCGATCCGGAACGCCGCCGGCTCGGGGCTGAGATAGCCGATATCGGTCAGGAACCGGCGGTAGATGGTGGCGTCGAGCGGCCGGCCTTGGCGCTCGAGATGCCACGCGTCGATCTGCGACTGGATGTCGTCGCGGGTCCGCAGCAGCGTCGCATTCTCGGGGGCGAAGCGCGCGAAGATGGCGGCGACGCCCGCCCACCAGCCGCCCGGTTCGATCCCGAGGCCGGGCAGCACCTGCTCATCGACGAAGCGGGCCAGCGGCGTCGCGACCTGCAACCCGGCCTTGTCGATCATCCCGGTCATCATGCGTCCATCACCTTTGTGGGGTCAGCCCGGCGGCGGCAAGCCCGGCCAACGCGCAGACCTCGTCGTTATCGGAAGTATCGCCGGTGACGCCAACCGCGCCAAGCACGCTGCCATGCGCGTCGACGACGATCACGCCGCCCGCCGCCGGCACGACACCATCCGGCGAAATCGGCCCGAGCGACGCGACGAACGTGGCGCGGTCCGCCGCCATCTCGCCGATCTTGCGGCTCGACACGCCGAGCGCCAGCGCGCCCGACGCCTTGGCGATCGCAATCTGCGGCCGCAGCATCGACGCGCCGTCCTGCCGCTGCAACGCCAGCAAGTGCCCGCCCGCATCGAGCACCGCGACGCTCAGCGGCTTCAACCCGAGCTCCGCCGCCCGGCTCAACGCCGCGGCGATCACGGCGTTCGCGTCGTCGAGCGTAATCTGGCGCATGCCGGTCTCCATTGCGGTCAGCACGATCGGTTATCGCGCACGAAGCAGGCGACGTAACGACCGCGCCCGCCACCGGCATCGCCGATCGCGGGGCTCGCCGGTGATCGAAGCGTCTAGCCCAGACGATCGCGCGGCGGCAACCGCATCTTCGTGGACGGGTCGTGGATTGCGCGCACAGCCGCCGAGGCCGACGAAGGCGGCAACTCAGCCGCCGGCGGGTCCGCACCAGCCCGGCAGGTAATTGGCGCTGGGCGTCCGCGCCAGTTCGAGCGCCTTGCCGACCGCAGCATCGAAGTCGTTGCCGAGCGACTTGGCGCCGATCCGATGCCGCAGATAATCCGCCCACAGGAACTCGGCATAGGGGGTCAGGTCCTTGGCGTAGCCCCCGGCCTCGCGTAGCGCACCGGCGAGACTGCGATAAGGATCGTCCGCGAGCTGGCCGATCGACTTCGGGATGTCGCCGTGCGGCACGCGCGCGCCGGCGGCATTGTACGGGTGGAGCCAGTTGCGGTTCTCCATGAATGTCCAGAACAGCGGCTTCTTGAGCTTCGATAAGTCGGCGACGACGCTGACCAGCACATGTTCGACATTCTCCTCGTGCAGCGCGCGGACGAGATGGTGATGGTCGATGATGAACAGCGCCTGCTTTGGCCCGAACACCGCGGGAATCATGTGACGTCCCAGAAACGCCGGACCGTCGGTCTCGGCGCGTTTCGCCCAGACGGCACGCTTGCGCGCTACCTCGCGCGCGCCGATCGTCATCTGCGTCGGCCGCAGATCGGCGATCGCGATCGGCTGCAGTTCGGGCTCGAGGTGATGCACGCTCAGTCTCCTGTGGTGATGGCCAGCACGGCGTCGTCGACGCTATAGCTGGTGCGCCGGTTGAGATCGTCGGCACCGGCCCGCGCCAGCAGGTCGCGCACCCGGTCGTGCGCGCGGGCCAGCTGGACGCGGACCCCGCGCCTGGCCGCGGCCGCATCGAATTCGAGCAGCGCATCGAGCGCGGTGCTGTCGAGGTCGGCGCTCTCCTCGAGGCTGACGATGAGCGCGGGCGCACCGCCGCCCCGGGCGACGATCATGCCGAGCACGCGTTCGGCATTGGCGAAAAACAACGGCTCGGCCGCACGCCAGATGGCGATGCCGGGCAAATGCAGCGCTTCGGGGTGCCGCGCGATATCGACATAATCGTGGCTGTCGCCGAGCCGCCCGAGCTGCGCGACGTGCGGCGTAGCCAGCCGGCGCAGCAAGGCGGCCAGCGACAGCATGATCGCGATCAGCATGCCGTTCAGCACCCCGAAGGCGAGGACCGCTAGCGCGGCTGCCAGCGCGACCACGCCGTCGCGCCGCAGCCGCCAGAGCCGGACCAGCGGTGCAGGATCGAGCGCGTGGACAAGCGCGGCGATCACCACCACGGCCAGCACCGGCTCGGGCAGCCGCGCCACCATCGGACCGGCGGCGGCGATCAGGGCCGCGAGCCCAAGTGCGGCAACCACGGCGGTTGCACGCGACAAGGCACCCGCGCTCTCGCTGGCGTTGCCGCCCGAGAAGCCCGCGCCGACCGGCATGCCCGAGACCACCGCGCTGGCGAGATTAGCGACGCCGAGCGCCCGCAGTTCGCGCCCCGCGTCGAGGCTGTCGCCGTGGCGCAGCGCCAGCGCCCGCATCGTTCCCCAGCTCTCGGCGAACAGGATCAGCACCAGCGGCAGCGTGAACTGCGCCGCACGGGAATAAAGTGCCCAGGTGAACGACGGCAGTGCCGGCAACGCCAACGCCATGTCGGTCGGGCCAACCACCGCGACGCCGGGCAACGGCACCGCGAGCGCGACGCCGATGCCCGCCATCAGGACGAGCAGCGCGCCCGGCACTTGCGGCACCCGGCGCAATGCCAACAGCAGCGCAAGGGTAGCCGCTCCAAGGCCAATGCTCAGCATGTTCCAGCGCGCGAACGTGGCCCCGAGCCCGGCCAGCAGATGATACAGGTCGGGTGCCGGCACCCTGACCCCGGCGATCGCCGGCAGCTGCTTCAGGATGATCGTGATGGCTAGCCCGAGTGCGAAGCCCCGCAGCACCGGACGTGCGATGAAGCCGGTCAGCGCGCCGAGCCGCAGCACCCACGCCGCGAGAAAACAGCCGCTGCACAGCAACACGACCAGTGTCGCCATCGCGCCCTTGTCGACGGCGGACCCGGGCAATGCCGCCAACGTCGCGGCGAGAATGGCCGCGGAGGACGAGGTCGGCGAAACCACCGCGAAACGGCTGCGTCCGGCGATCGCATAAGCGAGGCAGCCGGCGATGGCGGCGGTAATCGCCCGCCCCGGCACCAGCCCGGCGATAGCGGCATACGCGACCGCTTCCGGCAGCAGCAGCCCCGCAACGGACAGCCCGGCGATAATGTCGCCGCGCGCCGGTCCGCTTTTTATCGCAGTTGCGTGAACTTCCGTGGTTCGGCTCCTCCCCGATTGTCACAGAACCGTAGCAAAGCGGATGATACCGGGCAACGCCGCTGGTTCGATCGCGCCGTCGACGCGACGCGCGGAGTCGCGATCGGATCATTGCGACGGGTAGACAAGGCTGCCCTGAAAAAAGGTCTTCACGACTTTGGCGCTGCCGATCAGCGCCGCCGGCGAGGTCATGATATCGCGGTCGAGGACAATGAAATCTGCCGATTTGCCGACGGCGATCGAGCCGAACTCGTTGTCTCGGCCGAGTGACCTGGCACCGTCGAGTGTATAGGACTGGACCGCATCGCCGATACTGATCGCTTGCGAACGGGCGCCGAGCGGCGGGGTCGTGCCCTGGGCGCGCGTGACCGCTGCCTGCATATTGACGAAGGGCTGCGGATCGCGGGTCGATACCGGTGCGTCCGAGCCGGCGATAAGCGTCGCTCCGGCGGCTTGCAAGGCACCGACCGGATAGGCCTGCTGCTCGTAATAGCTGTCCGCCTGGTGGAGCGCCGCCGCGCTGTCGCCGGTGACCGTCTGTACGAACGGGATGACCGAGAGGTCATACTCCTTGTCGGTGTAGATCCACGAGTAGGTCATCGCGACGAACAGCCGGTCGCGACCGATCCGCGCGATATCGTCGGCTGCCACCAGCTGCAGATGCGCGAGGGTGTCGGGACGTAGCACGGTGCCCGGCGCTTCCCCCGCCCGCGCGGCCTCGAGCGCGTCGACCGCCGTCCTCACCGCCGCATCGCCGATGGCGTGGATGTGGAGCGTCAACCCCGCCGCGTGCATCCGGCGGACAAACTCCATGATGACCTCGCGGCGGTGCTGCAGTCGGCCCGAACCGATCGTGCATTGCGCCGGGTGAAAGCCGTTTTTCGCCTGGAACGCCGCCGTATCGGGGGCCGACGCCCGCGCTTCGACACACAGCGGGCTGGCGGTATCGACGTACTGGCCACTGAACGTCGCGCGGCCGCTGGCATCGCGGCCGAAGATCGGCTGAAGATACGGCTTGAGCGCCGGCGCTTCGGGCAAGGTCGGCGGGGTCGCGAGAGGATCGCCCTCGAGCACACCATCGGCGAACAGCTTGACGGTGTCGGCGCGGATAAGCGGATCGCGGGCGTAGCGGTCGCGCACGGCAACGGCGTCGGCGACGATCCGATCATAGTCCGGCAATCCTGCCGCGGTCGTCACGAGGTCCGGATCATAAAATTGTGCGAGGCTGGCATGCGCGCTGAGGCGACCGCGGTCGCGTAACGTCTCGTAGACGACGAGCGAGCGGGGTTCGGCGGCGGCGTCGAGGAATGCCGTGATGCCGGCCGCGTTCAGTCGCTGCGTGACCTTTTCGGGTGCGGTCATCACCGCCGCCACGTCGACGATCGACAGCGCCGGCTGTCCCAACAGCGCACGCGCGTTTTCGTTGACTCCGCCCGACGGTTCGCCGTGCTGGTCGACGCCGATCAGTTCACGGTAGCCCGCGAACGGTCCCGCCAGCGTCGCCGCACTCAGCCCCACTACCGGCCGGCGTGGCAACGCAGCCAACCGCAACGCCGCGGAATTGAAGGCACCATGGTGTCCGTCGTTGCCGAGCAGCTGCACCGGATTGTCGGGTGCCGCCCGGTCGAGCGCCGCCCGCAGGGTTGGATCGTCGGCATCGCTCTGGTTGCCGTTCGAGAAGTTCCACTGCTGGACGTTGAGCCAGGCACCGGGCTGCACCCGATAGCGGCGCACGCATTCGGCGACGATCTCGCCGATCTCCCGCAGGCTCCGGGCGGCCGATCGAAGATCGCAGACGTCGAAGTCGACGATGCCGAGCGGATGGAGGTGAGCATCGACCAGCCCCGGCAGAACACGCGCGTCGCCGAGCTGCAGGACACGGGTGTTCGGACCAGCCAGCCGCAGCGCCGTCACGGCGTCGCCGACGTAGGAAAACCGCCCCGCCGTGACCGCGAACGCGATCGCCGCCGGCCGGGCCGGATCGACGGTCGTGATATGCGAGGACAACACGACGAGTTCGGGCGGGGCGGCGCGACCCGCGCCGGCCTGCGCGCAGGCCAGGAGCAGACAGACGCGGAAGGAGATCGGCATCGCTTGCCCCCGGGTGACGGACGGCCACTTGCGTGCCTCCCGTCTGCGGCAGCCGCGGCACGAATGCAACCGCTGCCCTTGTGATCGCAGATGAGTGGGGTCATAGAAAATCGGCGGCTGTGGCGGTCCCGCGAGCCTGCGCCGGCTCGGCTGATCCCTCGTGTACCGACGCCGGGGCGCGTCTGCTGCGGCCAGCCCGTTCGAAAGACGAGAGTGGATATGACCCAAGCCGACATTGCGCAATGGATCGCCGCCCATGGGATCGCCGAGGTCGAGTGCATCGTGCCCGACATGAACGGCATCATCCGCGGCAAGGTGGTGCCCGCGCCGAAATTCCTGCGGATGGTCGAGGACCGGTCGCTGCGGATTCCGTCGTCGATCTTCAGCGTGACGGTGACCGGCGACTATCCCGAAGACGCCGCGTTTTCGGTGACCGATGCCGATGTCGTGCTGGTGCCCGATGCCAGCACGATCCGCATCGCGCCGGGTTATACGACACCGACCGCCTACGTGATCACCGACGCTTTCGTCTCGACCGGCGAGGCGCTCGCGATCGCGCCGCGGCATATCCTGAAAAAGGTGATCCAGCTGTACAGCGACCGCGGCTGGGTTCCGGTGGTCGCGCCCGAACTGGAATTTTTCCTGACCGCCAAGAACACCGACCCCGATTTCCCGCTGCAGAGTCCGGTGGGCCGCTCCGGCCGGGCCGAGACGACCTCCGAACCTTATGGGCTGGAGGCGGTCAACGAGTATGAGGACCTGATCGAGGAACTGTACGACTTCGCCGAAAAGGCCCGGCTCGAGATCGATACGCTGATCCACGAGAGCGGCGCGGGTCAGTTGGAGATCAACTTCCAGCACGGCGATCCGCTCGAGCTTGCCGACCAGGTGCTGCTGTTCAAGCGCGTCATCCGCCAGGTGGCGCTGCGCCACGGCATCTATGCCACCTTCATGGCGAAACCGATGCAGCACCAGCCGGGATCGGCGATGCACCTGCATCAGTCGGTGATCGACCGCGCCGGCAAGAATATCTTCGCCGGCGACGACGGCGAGGATTCGGAGCTTTTCCACGGTTACATCGGCGGTCTGCAAAAGCTGCTGCCGGCGGTCGCACCGTTGTTCGCGCCCAACGTCAACAGTTTCCGGCGGATGAAGCCGCAGCACGATGCGCCGATCAACACGCAGTGGGGGCTCGACAACCGGACCTGCGGGCTGCGGGTGCCGCTATCGGGCGGACAGGACCGACGTGTCGAGAACCGGCTGCCCGGGGCCGACAGCAATCCGTATCTGGCGATCGCCGCGTCGTTGCTCTGCGGCTATATCGGCATGGTCGACGATTATGAGCCCCGCGACCGGATCACCGGGTCGGCGTATCGGATGGCACGCAGCCTGCCGCGGACGCTCTACGAGGCGCTCGACCGCTTTGGGCAATGCAAGCCGGTCCGGTCGCACCTCGGCGAGGACTTCATCGATACCTTCATCGCCATCAAGCAGGCCGAACTCGACGCGTATCAGGATGTCATCTCCTCGTGGGAGCGCGAGCATCTGTTGCTGAAGGTTTAAACGTGCAGTCGTGTCGTGCGGCCCGGCCCGACGATCAGTAACGATACGACAGCGATAGTCCGAACGTCCGCGGCCGGATGGTCTGCGCCTCGAACAGCAGGGTGTACTGGTCTTCGTGCGCCAGTCCGAGCTGCGGGTGGACGTTGGCGAGGTTGTTGACGAACGCTTCCGCACTGACACCGTGGACCGTGATGCCGGTCCGCAGACTGACCTGCGCCGTGGCGGGATCGTTGACCAGCGCGAGATCGCTGACGGCGCTGAGTGGGTTCTGGATCGGCGGCAGATAGGGGTTGCGGCTGCGGAACTCATAATCGCCGCGAACGAAGGCGTTGTGACTGCCGACCTGAAAATCATACTGCGCGCCGGCGGTCACCGTCCATGGCGCGACGCCGGGCACGGTATCGCCCAAGGTGCTCAGATTGCCGCTGCCGAGCGACGCGGTGGTCTTGGCATAGCGCGCACTGGTATAGCCGACCGCCAGATCGAGGTTCAGCCCCTTGGCGGCCAGCCACTGGAACTGCGCGTCGAAACCCTTGCTGTGCACGGTGCCGAAATTGCCGGTGTACTGGAACCCGCACGAGGTCAGATAGCTCGCCTGCTGGATGTTCTTCCATTCAAGATAATAGGCGCTGCCCGAGAAATTCAGCTTACGGCTGAACAGCTTGTTCTTGGACCCGAGCTCGTAGCTCCAGACGCTATCCGACGCGTAGGTCGACGGCACGCCGCCGAGCTTGGCGATGTCGGCGGCGCAGAGCGACAGCGGGA
Source organism: Sphingomonadaceae bacterium (assembly GCA_031421275.1). Lineage (GTDB taxonomy): Bacteria > Pseudomonadota > Alphaproteobacteria > Sphingomonadales > Sphingomonadaceae > Polymorphobacter_B. The sequence continues at coordinate 31,872 of JANOOK010000012.1, read as the reverse complement.
TCGGCGGATTGGCACCGCCGATCCGGAAGCCCTTGGCGACGGTGCCGTAGAACAGATTGTCCGGCGTGGCCTGGTAATTGACGCTGACCTTCGGCGTGAACGGCGTCTCCGACTTGCCGCCGTTGCCGCTCCGGAAACCGATGTTCTGCGCACCATCGGAGAAATTGACGAAGCTGTATTTGGTCCACGCATAGCGGACACCGGCATTGATCTTGAGCTGCGGCGTCAGCGCGAAGGTGGCGTCGGCGAACAGCGCGATCTGGCGGTCCTTGCCGGTGGTGCTGTTGATATAGCTGTCGCCGTTCGGCAGCAGCGGGATGCCTTCGGTGAAGTCGAGGAAGGTGCCGCCGAACAGCGCCGGGACGAGTTGCGGCAACAGCGGATCGTTGATCTCCTCGACACTGGTCTGCCGGCTCGACTGGAAGAACACCCCGGCGACCCACGAAAAGCGCCCGTCCGCGTCCGCCGACTGCAGCCGCACCTCCTGGGTGAAGTTCTCCTGCCTGTTCGCGATATTGACCTGCGCGACGTAATTCGGAAACTGCGGCAGCGCGATGCCGGTCGCGGTGAGCAGCGGATATCCGGCGGCCGAGGTCGCCTGCGTTGCATTGGTGTAGGGATCGAGATTGAAGTTCTGACCGGTCGTACCGTCGGCGTTGCCGTTGGTCAGCAGCTGCTGGAACAGCGACAGATTGTACAGCGTCCCGGAATAGCCGTTGACCGCCTCGTTGCGCCTGAAATAGCTGCCGTCGCTGGTCAGTGTGACGCCGCCGAGACGCGCCTCGATTTTCAGCGACGCCAGCGTGAAGCGGTCCTTGTCGGCTTGCCGGTCGGGTGTCCCGTTCAGAAACCGCCCATGGTTCGGATCCGAGATACCGACCCAATAGCGATCGTTCTGACGCTGGGTGCGATCCTGGTGGAAGATCGACGGCGTGATCGTCACGGCGTCGACCGGCTTCCACGCCAGTGCCGCCCGCAACGCCAGCGTCTCGGCATGATTGGCGTTCCGCTCGACCGGCGCCAGTGTCTGATAGTCGACGCGGTCGATGTAACCGCCCTCGCGCCGGTAATAGGCCGAGGCGCGAAATCCAAGTGTATCGGTGACGATCGGTCCGCCGAGCGCGGCCCCGGCCTCATAACTCGGCGCGCCCTTCTGGGTGAACGACGTCTCGGCGCGGGCGTAACCGGTATAGCTGTCGAGGCCCGGTTGCGGGGTGATGTAGCGCACCGTCCCGCCTTCGGACCCGGCGCCGAACAAGGTGCCCTGCGGGCCGCGCAAGACCTCGACCCGGTCGAGATCGAAGACCACCGGCGCGGTGTTGTTGGCGTTCAGCCCGAGGGCGCGGACCTGGATCGGCGTATCGTCGATGTAGATGCCGGTGGTTCCCGTGCCGGCCTGGCTGCTGACGCCGCGGATCGCGATGTCCTTGCGCTCGGGGTCGAACTGCACCCCCGGCGTGAACCGCTGGACTTCGGCAAAGGACTTGATGCCGAGCACCTCGAGCTTGGCGTTGCTGAAGGCGCTGACGCTGATCGGGACGCGGCTCAACAGTTCGGCCTTGCGCGTCGCGGTGACCACGATCTCACCATCAGTGGCGGCCCCCGGTGCCACCGACCGGTCGCCCGAAGGTTGCGGACCGCCGGGTGCGGTGATCTGCGCCGCCGCCGGCCACGCCAAGGCAACAGTGGCGATGCCGACGAGCAAGCTGTTCACGACGATCGTATCGCGGCGCATCCGACATCCCCCTCCGGCTCGATCAAGACAGGACGATCCGCCGCACCGCACCACTCGTCAAGGGTCCGTGATCACATTTTACCAAGACGTTGCAGCAATGCCGCTATCAACCGAGCCGGTCACGCATCGCATACCACAGCATTCCGAGCACGTGCAGCGGCCCTCGCAGGGCCCGGCCACCGGGAAAGGCCCCCGGTGCGACCCCGGCGAAGCGGTCGAGGCGAGTGGGATTGCCGAGGGCAGCTTCGGCCATCAGCGCGCCGCCCAGCGTCGACAGGATGGCACCCTGTCCAGAATAGCCGTGCGCCCACAACACCGGCCCGTCGCGGCCGATGTCGGGCATCCGGCTCATCGTCACCGATACCAACCCGCCCCAGGCATGGTCGATGCCGATGCCGCGCAACTGCGGGAAGGTCCGTTCGAGGAACGGGCGCACGGCAGCCGCGATGTCCACCGGCGGCGTTCGGGTGTACCGCTCGCCGCCGCCGAACATCAGGCGGCCATCGGGGGTGCAACGGTAATAGTTGACCACGAACCGCGCGTCGGACACAGCCCGATCGTGCGCGATCAGCGCTGCAGGGTCGGCGAGTGGTGCGGTCGTGACGATATAGTTGGCGACCGGCATGATCCGACCGCCGACGCGCGCATCGACACCCTCCATCAGCGCATCGCCGGCGAGCAGCACGTGCCGCGCGTTGACCACCCCGCCCGGCGTCTTGACGACCGCGCCGGTGGCGAACCGCTCGACCGACAGTGCGGGCGTATGCTCATATAAAACCGCCCCGGCGGTACAGGCCGCCCGCGCCAGTCCGAGCGTATAGTTGAGCGTGTTGAAGTGGCCGCCGCCGTCGTCGAGCAGCGCGCCGTGATAAGCGGCGGCGACTTCGCGCCCGGTCGCCGCCGCCGTCAGCACGCGCGCGTGACGGTAGGCCAAGATGTCTTCGAGGGCGCGCACCTCGGCCTCGAAGCCGCGCAGCTGGCCCGGCTTGATCGCGCCCAGCAGGTGACCGGTCAGCCTGAGGTCGCAGTCGATCGCATGCTCGGCGATCAGCTTCAGCACCAGCGTCCGCGCTTCGAGCGCAAGTTCGAACAGCGCCCGCGCCCGCTCCGCACCGTAAGCGGCGATCAGCTCGACCGCGCCCTTGCGCAAGCCCGGGATGATCTGGCCGCCATTCCGCCCCGACGCACCCCAGCCGATCCGGCCGCCTTCGAGCAAGACGACCCGAGCGCCGGCCTGCGCCGCATGGAGCGCTGCCGACACGCCCGTCGCACCGCCGCCGATGACGACGAGGTCGGTCTGGGTCGCACCGGTCAACGCGGCATGCGCGGGTGCATTCGCGGCGACCGCGGCATACCACGAGCCCGCCATGCCAAGACCGTCGTTCATCATTCACTTGCCCTCTGCGGATGTGATAGCAGATCGCGATGGTCGCGCCTCCCCTCGATGGTCAACCGACGCCCGGTCTGGCGCTGCATGCGAGCGTCTACGAGGAATTGCGCCGCCGCATCCTGACCGGCAAGATCATGCCCGGCGTCAGCCTATCGACCCGCGGGCTGGCGGCCGAGCTGGGCATCAGCCAAATGCCGGTGCGCGATGCCCTGAGCCGTCTGGCCGCCGATGGGGCGATCGCGATCCGTTCGAAGCGGCGGATCGAAGTGCCCGAAATGACGATCGAGCGCTTCACCGACCTGCTCGATTGCCGGCTGCTGCTCGAACCCGCCGCCGCCGCGTTCGCCTTGTGCCATATCGGACCCGTGCTGCTGCGCGAGCTGCGCGCGTCCGACGAGGCGCTCGACCGGGCGATCGCGGCGGGTGATCCGATCGCCTATATGGAAGCCAATCACGCGTTCCACTTCGGCATTTACCGCGCCAATGAACGACCGACGCTCAACCGGGCGATCGAGGCGCTGTGGCTGCAGTTCGGACCGTTCATGCGGCTCGTCTACGGGCGCTACGGGACCAGTGGCCTGATCGACCAGCATGCCGTTGCGCTCGACGCGATCGCCGCGAACGACCCCGACGCGCTGTCGGCCGCGATCGCGGCCGATATCGTCGACGGCATGGGCCTGCTCGGCCGCGCCAGCTTTCCCGCTACAGCGCTCGGAGCACCGGACTGGCCGCATCGAGCGCGCTCGTGATGATGTCGAGCATGCGATCGAGTTCGGCCGCGGTCATCACCAGCGGCGGGCTCATGACGATCGAGTCCCGGACGGCGCGAACCATCAGCCCGCGTTCGATGCACAGGTCGCGGACGATGTGCCCGTTGCCGCCCTCGCCGAAACGCCGGTTGGTGCCCTTTTCGCGCACGATCTCGACCGCGCCGATCAGCCCGAGCGAGCGGGTCTCGCCGACCAGCGGATGGTCGGCGAGCGTCGCCAGCCGCCGCGCCAGCTGCGGCCCGGTGCTGTCGCGGGTGCGCTCGACCAGCCCTTCCTCCTCGATGATCTGGATGTTGCGCAGCGCCACGGCGGCGGCCGTCGGGTGCCCCGAATAGGTGAAGCCGTGGACGAAATCGCCGCCGGTGACGCGCAGCTGCTCGACGATGAAATCGGCGACGCCGACCGCCGAGATCGGGATATAGCCCGACGACAGGCCCTTGGCGATCGTCACCAGGTCGGGCGTGAACCCGTAATGCTGGTGGCCGAACCAGCTGCCGAGACGGCCGAAGCCGCAGATCACCTCGTCGGCGCACAGCAGGATGCCATATTTGCGGCAGATCGCCTCGACGTGGCTCCAATAGCCGCGCGGCGGGATGATGACGCCGCCGGCACCCTGGACCGGTTCGCCGATGAAGGCGGCGACCTTCTCGGGGCCGACCTCGAGGATCTTGTCTTCGACCGCCTGCGCCGCCCGTGCGGCAAAGGCGTCCTCGTCCTCGCCGTGACCCTCGCCGAAGCCGTAAGGCTGCATGACGTGCTCGATGCCCGGCAGCATCGGGCCACCCTGCGCGTGCATCCCCGCCATGCCGCCGAGGCTCGCCCCGGCGATCGTCGAACCGTGGTAGGCGTTGACCCGCGCGATGATGACATTGCGCTGAGGCTCGCCCTTCGTCTGCCAGTAATAGCGGGCCAGCCGGATCAGCGTGTCGATCGCCTCCGAGCCGCTGCTGTTGAAGAAGACATGGCTGAAGTGCCCGCCGAGCAGCTGGGAGACCTTTTGCGCCAGCAGCACCGTCGGCGGTGACACCGTCTTGAAGAAAGTGTTGTAGAACGGCAGCTCGAGCATCTGGTCGTACGCCGCCTGCGCCAGCTCGCGCCGGCCATAGCCGACCTGGACGCACCACAGCCCGGCCATGCCGTCGAGAATGGCGTTGCCCTCGCCGTCGTGGATCGTCGAGCCCTCGGCGCGGACGATGATCCGGCTGCCGCCGAGTTCGCGCATCAGTCCGTAATCCTGCTGCGCCGGCAGATGATGGGCGACATCGAGGCGGCGAAGTTCGGCAACGTCGTAATTGCGCAGTTGCACCGTCATGACCGAGGTCCTTGAGTAAGCGGATCACCGCGAAGCGCGCGGCCGAGCAGATGAAAGAACACTTGCGAGTCCGGGTGGTCGTCGGTCCGCCACTCGGGATGCCACTGCACCGCCAGCACCGGGGAGCCGTCGACGATCCCGGAGACCGCCTCGACGACGCCGTCGGGGGCCCGGGCTTCGATCGCCAGCCCGTCGCCGAGCCGATCCACACCCTGATAATGCACCGAATTGACGGTCAGCGCATCACGACCGAACGCCGCGGCAAGTACCCCTCCGGTCGCCAGCTGCACCGGATGTTCATGCGCGAACATGGCGTCGAACGGCACCCCGTCGGCGCTGTGGTGAGGCAGTGCCGTTAAGCCGAGATCGCGCCGCAGCGTGCCGCCGAACGCGACATTGATCTCCTGCAGCCCGCGGCAGACCCCGAAGATCGGACGACGCCGGGCGAGCATCGCGCGGATCAGCGCCGCGGTCATCGTATCGCGCGCCGCGTCATAGGGCCCCGGCGCATCCGCGGCGTCGTCACCGTAGCGCGCCGGACCGACGTTCGACGGGCTGCCGGTCAACAGGATGCCGTCGAGCCGCCCGGCGATCTCGTCGGCGCGCATCAGCTCGGGAAGCGCCGGGACCAGCAGCGCCGCGGCGTCGGCGTGGCGCATCGCGGCGACGGCATAGCGGTTGATCACCGCCTGTGCCGGTTCGGTACCGACCTGCCGCGTACAGCAGACGATCCCCAGCACCGGGCGCGAGCCTGCTACAGTCGCGGTCATGACAGCAGCACCGCCGGTGAGCAGCTATGCCAGCGCAGCCAGACGGGTTCGTTCACGCTCAGCTCCTCCTGATCCCACCGTGTCAAGTTCGATCGCAGCGCGCGGACGTGGCGGCCATTGCCGAGCGCGACGTCATAGATCGACTCGCTGCCGAGATAGCCGATATGGCGGATCGTACCGGCGACGATATTGTGACCCGGCGGCGTGTCGGCCTCGTCGGCCAGCGGCGGCGGCGGGCAATCGCTGCGCTTGCTGACGACGATCTTCTCGGGACGCAAGGCCAGCCACAAGGTCGTTCCCTGACCGCCGGTAACGCCGTGATCGAGGAACACCGGGGCGGCAAGGTCGGCCGCGGTAACCACCGCATGCCCGGGTTCGTCGACCGTCAGCCGACCCTCGAACAGGTTCACCGAGCCGATGAAGTCGGCGACGAAGCGCGAATTGGGAAATTCGTAGAGATCGGCCGGGGTGGCAACCTGCTGCAGCAGGCCGCGGTTCATGACGGCACAGCGACCGGCCATCGCCAGCGCCTCGTCCTGATCGTGGGTCACCAGCACGAAGGTGATGCCGACCTCGTGCTGCAGCTGGCTCAGCTCCGAGCGCATCGCGTCGCGCAGCTTGGCATCGAGCGCCGACAACGGCTCGTCGAGCAGCAGCACGCGCGGCCGCTTGACGAGCGCCCGCGCCAGCGCGACCCGCTGCCGCTGCCCGCCCGACAGCTGATCGGGACGCCGGTTGCCGAGGCCGTCGAGTTTGACCAGCGCCAGCGCCTCGTCGACCCGCCGCGTCCGCTCCGCCCCGCCGACGCCGCCCATCCGCAGCCCGTAGCCGATGTTGTCGGCGACATTCATGTGCGGGAACACGGCGTAGTTCTGGAACACCATGTTGACCGGGCGGCGATTGGGCGGCGTCCGCGCGACGTCCTCGCCGTCGATCAGGATGCGGCCCTCGCTCGGCGTCTCGAAGCCGGCGAGCATCCGCAGCAACGTCGTCTTGCCGCAACCGCTTGGGCCCAGCAGCGCGAAGAACTCCCCTTCCTCGACCGCCAGCGTGACGTCGTCGACCGCGAGTACCGGCCCGTAGCGCTTGGTGACGCCCTCGAAGCGGATGATCGGCGGACGGCTCACGTCGCCGCCGCCGTCCTGGCGAAATCGGTGCCCTGCAGCCGCAGCGCCAGCGCGGTCAGTCCGACCGTCACGACGATCAGCAGGGTCGAGGCGGCGTTGACTTCCGGCGTCACCGAGAACCGGACCATGGCGTAGACCTTGACCGGGAAGGTGACGGTATCGGGACCACTGGTGAAGAAGGTGATGACGAAATCGTCGAGGCTGAGGGTGAAGGCGAGCAGCGCGCCCGCGATCAGGCCGGGGCGCATGTGCGGGATCAGCAGGTCGCGGGCGACGGCCCACTCCCCCGCGCCGAGGTCACGCGCCGCATCCTCGAGATTGCGGTCGAAGCTCGCCAAGCGAGCGCGGACCACCAGCGCGACGAAGCTGAACGAGAAACTGACATGCGCGATGGTGATCGCACCCAGGTTGAGCGGCCACGGCAGCTCGGTCGGCCACGGCAGCACGGTGGTGAAGAACACCAGGAACGCGACCCCGAGACATATCTCCGGAACCACGATCGGCAGCGCCAGTGCGCCTTCGAGCGCAGCTTTGGCTGGAAACCGGAAGCGCCACAGCACGACCGCGATGCAGGCCCCGAGCACCGTGCTGATCAGCGTCGAGATCAGCGCGATGGTCAGCGAATTGCCGAACGCCTGCAGCAGGTCGGTATCGGCGAACAGCTTGGCGTACCAGCCGAAGGTGAAGCCTTTCCAGAGGATCGTCCGCTTGCTGTCGTCGAAGCTGAAGACGATCAGCGTGGCGAGCGGCAGATAGAGGAACAGCGCGACCCCGCCGAGCCACAGCCGCAGCGGCCAGCGGCGCAGATACTCGAGCGGTCCCGGTGCCGCCGTCATGCCAGACGCGCGCGTCTGCGGCCAAGCATCGCCTGCAAGGCGATGGCGGCGAAGGTGATGTACATCAGCAGGAACGACAGCGCCGCGCCGAACGGCCAGTCGTTCGCCGACTTGAACTGACGCTCGATGATGTTGGCGATCATCTGGCTGCTGGTCCCGCCGAGCAGATCGGGCGTCAGATAGGCACCGAGCGAGGGGATGAAGGTGATGATGACGCCCGAGACGATGCCCGGCAGCGCGAGCGGTACGACGATGCGCGCGAACGTCGCGTAATGGCCGGCGCCAAGGTCGAGGCTGGCCTCGATCAGCGACCGGTCGAGCCGGTCGAGCGCCGAATACAACGGCAGGATCATGAACGGCAGCTGGACGTAGACCAGTCCGAAAACGACCGCGAAGTTGTTGTGCAGCAGGTCGAGCGGCTGGAACGCGGGCAGGTTGGCGACCGTGCCGACGCCGCTCCAGACGAGCGCCAGCGTCCAGTTTATATAGCCCTCGGTCCGCAGCACCGCCATCAGCGCGTAGGTACGGATCAGCAGGTTGGTCCAGAACGGCAGCATCACCAGCAGCAGCAGCCACGCCTTGGTCCGCGCCTGCGCAAAGGTGATCGCGACCGCGACGGGGAAGCCGACGACCAGGCAGATGACCGTCGTCAGCCCCGCCAGCCAGATCGATTTGCAAATGATCGCGAGATACAGCGGCTTGACCGACCGGGCATATTCGCCGAGCGACCCGGTCACCGCGATTTCGGTCAGCGAGCGGTTCTCCCCGAAGCTGTAGGTCCAGACGATCGCCAGCGGCGCGAAGAAGAACACGAGCAGCCAGAGCATCGGCGGGGCGGCAAGGATGCCGAACATCGCGCGGGCGCGACGCCAGTCGTCGCTGATGTGGCCGTCGGTCATGCCGCCATGATCTCGGTGACCGCCTCGTCGACCATCTGCGCGTGGGCGATCCCCTCAAAGTCGCCGTATTCGCTTCTCGCCATGACCGCGGCGGGCGGGAAGATGGTGCAGTTGTCGCGGTAATCGGCGGGCATCAACGCCAGCGCCGCCGCATTGGGCGTGGGATAGCGGATCGTCGCGCTGATCGCCGCGCTGACCTTCGCATCGAGCAGGTAGTTGATGAAGCGGTGCGCATTGTCGGGCCGCGGCGCGCCGCGCGGGATGCACAGGCAGTCCGAATTGATCAGCGTGCCCTCGCGCGGGACGACGAAGCCGAGGTCGGGATCGTCGGTCATCACCTGCGCGATGTCGCCGTTATATTCCACCACGAGGTCGATATCGCGGGCCGCCAGCAGGTCCTGGCCCTCGTCGTGGTGGAACACCTTGATGTGCGGCTTCTGCCGGATCAGCATATCGGTCACCTGCCGGGTCACCGCGGGCGTGACATTGCGGACCGAATGACCCAGATATTTGGCACCGAGCCGGATCAGGTCGTCGGCTTCCGAAAACACCCCGATCCGGCCCGAATAGCGAGCTGAGTCGAACACCCAGCGCCAGCTGTCGGGAACCCGGTCCACCTTCGACTTGCGGTAGCCCAGTCCGAGCACGAGCCACGTATAGGGGACCGAGTAGCGACGGCCGGGATCGAACGGCGCATCCTGGAACGCCGGCATCAGATTGGCGAAGTTCGGCAGCTTCGCATGATCGAGCGGCATCAGCATGTTGGACAGGCGCAGTCGCGTCACGAACTCGTTCGACGGGACGATGACGTCGAAACCGGGATTGCCGGCGCGCAATTTGGCGAACAGCTCGTCATTGTTGCCGAACAGGCTCATCTTGACGTGCACGCCGGTGGCGCGCTCGAAATCGGCGAGCGTGGTCTTGCCGGTGTAGGTGTCCCAATTGTACAGCGCCAGCCGCCGCTCCTCGCCGTTCGCGCCGACCGGCGCGGTCGAGCACCCGCCCAAGGTCAGCCCGGCCGCTGCCGCACCGCTCAGTCCGGCCAGCAGCCCGCGCCGCGACAGCGCCTCAGACATCGCGCAGATACCAGTCGTAATCGAGCGGCGAGACCACCTCGAAGAAGCGGTCCTGCTCGGTGCGCTTGACGCTGCTGAACATGCGGACGAAGCGTGCCCCCAGATAGTCCGCCATCACCGGCGACCCGGCGAAGGCGTCGACCGCGGCGAACCAGTTCGACGGCAGGCGCGGACCGTGCGCGGCCGCGGCGTACCCATCGCCGACGACCGGCGGGCCGGGGTCGATCCGGTTGGCCAGACCGTGATGAACGCCCGCCAGCATCGCGGCCAGGGCGAGATACGGGTTGGCATCGGCTCCGGCGACGCGATGCTCGACGTGTCGCGTCGCGGGCGCGCCGGCCGGAACCCGGAGTGACACCGTGCGGTTATCGACGCCCCACGTCGGCGACACCGGCGCATAGCTGTTGGCGCGAAACCGCCGGTAGCTGTTGGCATTGGGCGCGAAGATCGCCATCGCGTCGCCCAGCGTCGCGCGCATCCCGCCGACGGCATGGGCGAGCGCCTCGCCGCCCTCGGAGCGCTCCGATGCGAAGATGTTACGGCCGTCGGCATCGTTGACGCTGACGTGCAGGTGCATGCCGCTGCCGGCGCGTGCGGTGAACGGCTTCGCCATGAACGACGCGTCCATGCCGTGCCGCCGCGCGACGCCCTTGACGAGGCGCTTGTACATGACCGCTTCGTCGGCGGCCCGCAGCGCATCCGGCCCGTGGCGCAACGTCAGCTCCATCTGGCCCGGCGCATATTCGCTGATCGCGCCCTCGACCGGCACACGCTGCACGTCGGCCGCCGCCCACAGCTCGCGCAGGAACGGCGCGGCATCGGCAAGCTCGGTCAGGCCGTAGGTGCCGTGATTGACCGGGCGCGAACCGCCGATGCTGGCGATCTGCGGTGCCGCCCCGGCAGCCCGAACGGCGTCGAGCAGATAATATTCGATCTCGCAGGCGACCACCGGAACCAGTCCGTCGGCGCTGAAGCGCGCGATGACGCCCGCGAGCACCGCCCGCGGGTCGAGATCGCTGACCTTGCCGTCGCGCTCGTGCAGCGAGGTCAGCACCTGCGCCATGTCGGCCCCGAGCCACGGTGCCGGCACCAGCGTGCCCGGAACGGGTCTGGCGACGCGGTCGCTGTCGCCTTCCTCCCAGACCAAGCCGGTGTCGGGACAGTCCTGCCCGGTGACGTCGGCGACGAGGATCGACACCGGCAGGAATCGCCCGGTCTCGTAGATCGGCAGCAGCTCGTGCCGGCGCAGCCGCTTGCCGCGCGGCACCCCGCTCAGGTTGGTGAAGATGACCTCGAAGAACTCGACCTCGGGATGCGCGGCCAGAAAGCTCTCCGCCTCCTCTCGCCCGGCAATCGCGATCAGCGGCGCGTTCATCGTATCAGGTCCAGCGCCAGTTGCGAACGGGAAGACAGCCGGCATGCGTTCGCGCTCGCCCCCGTCTGTGATCACAATCGCGCGTCCCGATGATACGAGTCAAGGCGGGTGTGCAAGCGGAGTGGCACGCCCGCCGGTAGCCAGCATCGGCCTGATACCCTATCTTGCAAGGTATGTCCTGGCGCTTCGACTCGATCCCCAACCGGCGCGCCATCGTCGACCGGCGCGGGCTCGCCGATGCGCTTGCCGCAATCGCCGCCGCGCACCCGCGGCGCGAGGACCGGCGCAACGCGGCCGCGACGCTGCTCCGCGCCACGCTCGCCGATGCCCGCGCCGAGCTGCGGCGGCGGCTGCACGAGCGCCCCGGGCGCGGGCACGAGACCGCGGCGAGCTATGCCTTCCTGACCGACCAGCTGCTGCGCTGCATCTTCGACTTCACCACCACCGCGCTGTACCCGTCGCCGAACCCGACCGCGTCGGAGCGCATCGCGCTGCTCGCCGTCGGCGGCTATGGGCGCGGCGAGATGGCCCCCTATTCGGATGTCGACCTGCTGTTCCTGACCCCGTTCAAGCAGACGCCGTGGGGCGAGCAGGTCATCGAGACGATCCTGCACCTGCTCTGGGACCTCGGCCTGAAAGTCGGCCACGCGACGCGCTCGCTCGACGACATGGTGCGGATGGCGAAGGCCGACCTGACCGTCCGCACCGCGCTGCTCGAGGCGCGCTATGTCTGGGGCGACCAGGCGCTGTACGATCAGGCGGGCCTGCGCTTCCGCAAGGAAGTCGTCGCCGGCACCGCGCGGGCCTACATCGCCGAGAAGCTCGCCGAGCGCGACGCCCGCCACAAGCGGATGGGCGACAGCCGCTACGTCGTCGAGCCCAATCTGAAGGAAGGCAAGGGCGGCCTGCGCGATCTGCATACGCTGTTCTGGATCGGCAAATACGCCCACCAGGTGCAGTCGGTGTCCGAGCTGGTCGACAAGGGGCTCCTCACCGCGGGCGAGCTGCGCCAGTTCGACAAGGCCGAGAACTTCCTGTGGGCGGTGCGCTGCAATCTCCACGACATCGCCGGCCGCGCCGAGGAGCGGCTGACGTTCGACGTCCAGCGCGAGCTGGCGGCGCGGATGCGCTATGCGACTCGCGGCGGCATGTCGGCGACCGAGCGCTTCATGCGGCATTACTTCCTGATGGCGCGGCAGGTCGGCGACCTCACCGGGCTGTTCCTCGCGCACCTCGAGGAGAGCTTCGCGCGCGGCAGCTGGCTGCCCAAGCTCACCCGCCGCCCGCGCAAGCTGAACGGCTTCACGCTGCGCAGCGGGCGCATCGGGGTGCCGGGCGACGACTTCTTCCGCGCCGACCCGGTGCGCCTGCTCGAGCTGTTCGCGCTCGCCGACAGCGAGCGCCTCGAGGTCCATGCGTCCGCCATGCGGCAGGCGGGGCGCGACGCCGCGCTGATCGGCGACGTGGTGCGCCGGAGCCCGCGCGCCAACGCGCTGTTCATGGGCGTGCTGACCAGCCGGCGCGATCCCGAGACGGTGCTGCGCTGGATGAGCGAGGCCGGCGTGTTCGGCCGTTTCGTGCCCGATTTCGCCCGCGTCGTGGCGCAGATGCAGTACGACATGTACCATCATTACACCGTCGACGAGCACACCATCCGCGCCATCGGGCTGGTCGCGCAGATCGAAGCCGGCAGCCTCAAGGCCGACCACCCGCTGGCGACCGCGATCATCGGCCAGCTGGTGTCGAGGCGGGTGCTGTATGTGGCGGTGCTGCTCCACGACATCGCCAAGGGCCGGGGCGGCGACCATAGCGAGATCGGCGCGGAGATCGCGCTCGGCCTGTGCCCGCGGCTGGGCTTAAGCGAGGCGGAGACCGAGACGGTCAGCTGGCTGGTGCGCCATCACCTGCTGATGTCGGCGACGGCGTTCAAGCGCGACCTGTCGGACTTCAAGACGATCCTCGATTTCGTCGAGACCGTCGCCAGTCCCGAGCGGCTGCGGCTGCTGCTGATCCTGACCGTCGTCGACATCCGTGCCGTCGGGCCGAATGTCTGGAACAACTGGAAGGGCCAGCTGCTCGGCGACCTGTACAACGGCGCCGAGGAAGTGCTGCGGCTCGGCCACAAGCAGACCGGGCGGGCCGAGCGGATCGCGGCGAAACAGGCGGCGCTGGCGAGTGAACTCGGCTGGCCGGCACCGCTGTTCGCGGCGTACGCCAAGCGTTTCGCCGACCCCTACTGGATCGCCGAACCTGCCGACGTGCTGCTCAAGAACGCCGCCCAGGCGGCCGTCGCCGACGCCGCGGCGCTGCCGCTGTCGATCGCCTGCGAGGTCGACGGGGCGTCGGGCACGACACTGGTCAGCGTCTATGCCGCCGACCATCCGGGGCTGTTCTACCGCATCGCCGGGGCGATCTCGCTCGGCGGCGCGAATATCCTCGATGCGCGCATCCATACCACCCGCGACGGCCAGGCGCTCGACAACTTCGTCGTCGCCGACCCGCTCGGCCGGCCGTTCGCGGAGAGCGCCCAGCTAACCCGGCTGACCCGCACGATCGAGGACGTGCTGACCGGCAAGGTCCGCCTCGCCGATCGACTCGCTGCCCGGCCGCTCGCCCGCCGCCGCGCCGAGGTGTTCCGCGTCGCGCCGAACGTGCTCATCGATAACAAGGCGTCGAACCGCTACACCGTCGTCGAGGTCGCCGCGCTCGACCGCCCGGCGCTGCTGTATTCGCTCACCCACGCGCTGTTCAACGCCCGGCTGACGATCCACAGCGCGCATATCGCGACCTATGGCGAGCGCGCCACCGACACTTTCTACCTGACCGACCTGACCGGCGAGAAGATCGACAATCCGGTGCGGCTGCGCGGGCTGGAGAAGCGCCTGCTCGAAATCGCCGCCGCCGGCGCGCCGGAATTCCGGGCGGCGGCGGAGTAGCCGACCGCGCGCGGGTGGCGTCGACCCCCGGCGCTCAGCCCGAGCGCAGGCGGGGCACCCATGGTCCGGCAGCCTGCGGCGCTCGACCTCGCTCGGCGGTCGCGGTCCCGGTATCGCGGCAGGCGGCGGTCCACACGCCGGTATCGAACCGGGCATCCCCGTTTGGCGACTCTTTCGACACACCCAGAACAGGTTTGTCATCGATCGGCCCGCCGATGGGATCGGGCGCATACCCGTCCCGTGCCGAGCCGCCGCCATCATCGGCGTTTGGCGAATCTTTCGACACACCCGGCGCGCCTGCCTGCAGCGCTGCAGCCGCCGCGTCTTCCCGGTCAAACGCCGCATTCTCCGCGTCGCGCGCCAAATTCTTCTGGTGGACTTTCTCCAGCGCCGCCTCGAACTCCACGATCATCTCGTCCCGGCTCAGCTTGCGTACCGGCGGGTCGATCAGCGCCTGCGCCGCGGCGGCGCGCTCGGCATGATAAGCGGGCGCATCGTACAGCCGCATCAGTGCGATCAACAGCCGGTCGTTGAACACCCGCTTCTCGGCAACCTGCTCGCCCTTGTGGAAAACCGGCACGAGCTGGCCGTGGAAGGCGCGGTCGAGCGCCGTGTCGCGAACACGCTCGGTACAGACGGCGATGGCCTGCGCCCACGCCGCCTTGAACGCCGTGCCGTTGACATGCGCCCGCAGCTTATACGCCGCCGCCGGGGTCTTGCCGCACGCCCGCGCCGCCTCGCTGACCGATCCGGAGGCCATCAGCGTTTCGAGAAAGATCGTCTGGACATCGGGCGTCCAGCCGTCATGGTGAAAACGAGGCGCGGCGGGCATGGTGCTCATCCGGCTCGAATATCCGATATGGTTCGTTTTGTCAAGCGTGAATGCTCGTCTCGCGGGCGTTTCTCGCCCGCTCCCTTAACGGCGGCAGCGGGCTAATCTCGACACCCATTCGCACACTCGCTAAGCCCCACCGCATGCACGGCAAGCGCATCCTGCTCATCGTCGGCGGCGGCATCGCCGCGTATAAGGCGCTCGAGCTGGTGCGCGCCTTGACGGCGGCGGGGGCGGCGGTGCTGCCGGTGCTGACGGCGGGCGGGGCGCGGTTCGTGACCGCCCTGAGCCTGGCCGCGCTCGCCGAGGAAAAGGTCCGCGAGGATCTGTGGAGCTTAGACGACGAGGCGGCGATGGGGCATATCGCGCTGAGCCGGGCGTGCGACCTGATCGTCGTCTGCCCGGCGAGCGCCGACCTGCAGGCGAAGATGGCGGCCGGGCTGGCCGACGATCTGGCGACGACGCTGCTGCTCGCGACCGATACGCCGGTGCTCAGCGTGCCCGCGATGAACGTGCGGATGTGGCGGCATCCGGCGACGGTCGCCAATGTGGCGACGCTGCGCGCGCGCGGGGTGACCGTGCTGGAACCTGATGTGGGCGCGATGGCGTGCGGCGAGTTCGGGCCGGGGCGGCTGCCCGAACTGTCGGCGATCGTGGCGGCGATCCGCGAGGCGCTGGCGACGGTACCGGGGCCCGCGCCGACCGCCGATGTGCCGGTCGCACGGTCGCTGACGGCCACGCACATTCTCGTCACCGCCGGGCCGACGCGCGAGCCGATCGACCCGGTGCGCTACCTCGCCAACCGGTCGTCGGGCAAGCAGGGGTTTGCGATCGCCGGGGCGCTGGCGGCGCTGGGCGCGCGGGTGACGCTGGTCGCCGGGCCGGTGGCGCTGGATACCCCCGCGGGCGTGACCCGGATCGATGTCGAGACGGCGCGCGAGATGGCCGCCGCGGTCGGGTCGATCGCCGCCGCGACGCCCGCGCTCGACGCGGCGGTCTGCGTCGCCGCGGTCGCTGACTGGCATGTCGCCGCACACCCGCACAAGCGCGCCAAAACCGCCATGCCGGCGACGCTCGAACTGCTGCCAAACCCCGATATCCTGGCGACGCTGGCCGCGGCGGGGCCGCACCGCCCGCGGCTGGTGGTCGGCTTCGCCGCCGAGACCGACGATGTGGTCGCGACTGCCGTCGCCAAGCGGCTGCGCAAGGGCGCGGACTGGCTGGTCGCGAACGACGTGTCCGGAGAGGTGATGGGCGGCGATGTAAACCGCGTGCATCTGGTTACGGCGGAGGGCGTCGAGGACTGGCCCGAGCTGCCCAAGAGCGAAGTCGCCCAGCGGCTCGCGGCGCGGATTGCGGCGGCGCTGGGGTGATCCTCTGAGGGGCTGCCAATCACCATACATATGTCATCCCGGCGAAGGCCGGGACCCATGATCACCAGCGTTAGAGATCATGGGCCCCGGCCTTCGCCGGGGTGACAATCGAAATTGAGCTTCGGTCGATCGGAACATTACTGGCATGACCACCATCGCCGTCGAAATCCTGCCGCACGGCGTCGGCCTGCCGCTGCCGGCGTACGCCAGCGCGGGTGCGGCGGGCATGGACGTCGCCGCCGCGCTCGATGCGCCACTGGTGCTGGCACCGGGGGCACGAGCCGCGGTGGTTACCGGACTGCGGCTGGCGATCCCGCATGGGTTCGAGGTGCAGGTCCGCCCACGCTCGGGGCTGGCGGCGAAGCACGGGCTGACCGTCGCCAACGCGCCCGGCACGATCGACAGCGACTACCGTGGTGAATTGATGGTGCTGCTGGTCAATCTCGGGGCCGATCCGGTGACGATCACGCGCGGCATGCGGATCGCGCAGCTCGTCGTCGCGCCGGTGGTGCAGGCGCGCTTCGAGCCGGTGGCCTCGCTCGACGCGCTGGGCGAGACGGCCCGCGGGATGGGCGGCTTCGGCTCGACCGGGCATTGAGTGCCGATCTCACCGACGCGCAGCTCGACCGCTACGCGCGCCATATCGTGCTGCGCGAAATCGGCGGCAGCGGCCAGCGCAAGTTGCTGGCGGCGTCGGTCGCGGTCGTCGGCGCGGGCGGGCTCGGCAGCCCGTGCATCGCCTATCTCGCCGCCGCGGGCGTCGGCCGGCTGACGGTGATCGACGACGACACCGTGGCGCTGTCGAACCTGCAGCGGCAGGTGCTGCACGGCAGCGCCGATGTCGGGCGCGCCAAAACCGCCAGCGCCGCCGCGGCGGTGGCGCGACTCAACCCCGACGTGCAGGTCACGCCGGTGACGACGCGGCTGAACGCGGATACTGCCGCGGCGCTGCTCGCCGGGCACGACGTGGTCGCCGACGGTTCGGACAGCTTCGCGACGCGGCTGGCGGTGGCGGATGCCGCGTACACGCTGCGGCTGCCGTTGGTATCGGCCGCCGTCGGGCCGTTCGAGGGCCAGCTGGCGACGTTCCGCGGCTGGCAGCCGGCGCTGCCCTGCTACCGCTGCTACGTCGGGAATGCAGCGGACGGGGAAGCTTTGACCTGCGCCGATGCGGGCGTGCTCGGCGCGCTGACCGGCGTGATGGGGTCGCTGCAGGCGCTCGAGGTCATCCGCGAGATCGTCGGCTTCGGGACCTCGCTCGCCGGACGGCTGTTGCTCTACGATGCACTCGGCGCGCGGATGCGGACGCTGGCCTTGCCGAAGGACCCCGACTGCGCGGCGTGCGGAAGCTAGCTTTTCGTCACCCCCGCGAAGGCGGGGCGCCATACACGTCGAACATCTGTGGTTATGGGCCCCCGCCTTCGCAGGGGTGACGATCACAGGTTTGCACCTTGCCGCCGCCGTGAATCGCGCCTAAGCGCGGCCGCACACCGTAAATGGCCCCGCGTTCCCCCCAGTCCCGCACGACGCGTCGCCGCGGTGGCTGGCTGAGCGCGCTGTTCCGGACGCTGCTGATCACCGCGCTGATCGGGCTGATCGCGCTCGGCGTCGCGGTGGCGATCGCGATGGGGTCGCTACCGAGCTTCGACGAGCTGATGCGCTCGCCCAACGGCCAGAGCGTCGAGGTCCGCGCCGCCGACAACAGCGTGCTGGTCAGCCTGGGACCGAGCTACGGCGAGTGGCTGCCGTTCGCGCGCATTCCGCGCAATATGGTGGACGCGATGGTGGCGGTCGAGGATCGGCGCTTCTACAGCCATCCCGGCGTCGACCCGATCGGCATCGCGCGCTCGCTCGTCGCGGCGGTCCGCGCCGGGCATTTCACCCAGGGCGCGTCGACGATCACCCAGCAGCTGGCACGCAACGTCTTCCTGACGTCGAACAAAACCTTCGACCGCAAGACCCGCGAGATGGTGCTGGCGCTGGCAATCGAGCGCAAATTTACCAAGGAGGCGATCCTCGAACTCTATCTCAACCGCGTCTATTTCGGCGGCGGGGCGTACGGGATCGATGCCGCGAGCCGCAAATTCTATGGTCACAGCGCCGCCACCTTGAGCCTGCCCGAGGCGGCGATCATCGCCGGACTGGTCAAGGCCCCGAGCCGCTATGCGCCGTCGGCCGACCCGCTGATGGCGAAGTCGCGCGCCGCCACCGTCATCGGCACGATGGCCGACAGCGGCGCGATCACGCCGGCAGCGGCGGCGCAAGCCAACCTCGACGGCTTACGCTTCGCGGCGCAGGAGCGCACGTCGGGGGTGCGGTATTTCACCGACTGGGTACTCGGCCAGGTCGAGAACCTGACCGACGAGACCGTCGCGCCGCTGCAGGTGACGACGACGCTCGACCCCGCCGGGCAGCATGCCGCCGAAGCCGCGGTGGCGGCCGAGACGCCCGCCGGGGCGCAGGGCGGACTGGTCGCGCTGGCCCGTGACGGCGCGGTGCGCGCGATGGTCGGCGGGCGCGATTACGTCGCCTCGAACTATAACCGCGCGGTCGCGGCGCGCCGCCAGCCGGGGTCGTCGTGGAAGCTGTTCGACTATCTCGCGGCGCTCGAATCGGGCGTGTCGCCCGACGACCGCGTCGTCGACCGGCCGGTCGACATCGACGGCTGGAGCCCGCGCAACAGCAGCGGGCGCTTCGCCGGCGCGATGACGGTGCGGCAGGCGTTCGCCGCCTCGGTCAACACCGTCGCGGTCCAGCTGGCGCAAACCGCGGGGTTCGACACCGTCGCCGAGGTGGCGCGGCGCTTCGGCATCACGACGCCGATCGACCGCCGCCCGGCGATGGCACTCGGCGCGAACGACGTGACTTTGCTCGAACTGACCGGGGCCTATGCCGGCGTCGCGAGCGGCG
The DNA here is from genome assembly GCA_031421275.1 of Sphingomonadaceae bacterium. GTDB lineage: Bacteria > Pseudomonadota > Alphaproteobacteria > Sphingomonadales > Sphingomonadaceae > Polymorphobacter_B. The sequence continues at coordinate 12,531 of JANOOK010000012.1, read as the reverse complement.
GCATCGAGACCCGCCCCTACGGCATCACGCGGATCACCAACGCCGCGGGCACCGTGCTGTACCAGCGCGAGGCCCCGACGCCGCGCTTGCTGGTCGCGCCGTACGTTGCCGCTAAGATGACCGACCTGCTGCAGGCGGCGGTGCAGACCGGGACCGGGCGCAACGCCCAGTTCGGGCGGCCGCTGGCGGGCAAGACGGGGACGACCAGCTCGAACAAGGACGGCTGGTTCGTCGGCTTCACCGCCGAGCTGACCACCGGCGTGTGGATGGGCCGCGACGATGCGAAGCCGATCCCCGGGCTGCAGGGCGGCCGCGCCCCGGCGCGGGCGTTCGCCGCCTATATGGCGCGCGCCGTCGGCGGCACCCCGCCGGTGCCGCTGACCACCGACGTGCCGACCAGCGACCTCGGCCTCGAACCCGACGATCAGGTCTATGGCCTCAGCCCCGACGCCGCCGCGCCCGATGCCGCGACCGATGCCGACGGCAACCCCGTCGAGCGCGCAGCGCCGGATGAGACAACGCCGGCGTCGCGCCCCTATGGGACGCCCGAGGCCCGCCCCGACCCACGGCTCGACCAACGCTGGCTCGACGGTGCGTTGAAGGACGATCCGCCGCCGCGGTGATCAAGGGATCATGCCGAAGCGCCCGTCGAGGTCGCCGGGCAGTTCGTCGCCGTCGCGCGGCGGCTGTCCGCCCTGGCGACCCATCAGCCGATCGAAGCTGTCCCAATCCGCGCTGGCCCGCCGCTGATCGAAATAGGCTGCCGTGCGCATCGCGCCGACCTTCTCGGCCACCGCGGATGCGACGAACTGGTTGAAGCTGGAACCGTCCTCGGCCGCCAGTCGCTCCGCCTCGCGCTTGATCGAAGCTGGCAGCCGCAACGGATAGGTCGGGGGGCGCCGCGTTCGTCCGGTCATAACAGCCTCCTCAGCGCCTCTCCCGGCGTCATGAACGCGATCCCGAACCGATCGGGTACCGCGCCGAAATCACGAGCATTGAAGCCGACGATCGCATCCGCTCGGCCGTTGACCGCCGCTTCGAGAACCAGTTCGTCGCCTGGATCGCGAAGCTGCGGCCGCCATAAAAACCAGACATCGGCGGGGTCGAGCAGGCCGACGATCGCATCGAGAAACGTCGTTAGCTCGTGGTCGGTCAAGCCCGCGGCCGCGACATGCTCGCGTCTCGAGCACACCGCTTCATACTCGATCGCCAGCGGCACCGTCGCTGTCAGAACCACCTCACGACGCCGCGCCGCGCGGATGAGCGCAGCCGAGCCACCATGGGGCGAACGCATCGCGGCGACGACGGCGTCGGTATCCAGCACAACACGCACCCCATAATCATATCATACCACCTGTGATATGTACATGACCAGAACCGAACTCGTCCGGTCCCATGTTCGCTTGGCCCTAAGCTTCTGATATCCACCTCGAACCGCGCCAACCGTCGTGCCGCAGTTGTACCGCACCGCACCACGCGCTAGGCAGGCGCGGTTGAAGGAAACCGCTCCGTTGCTGCGCCGTCTGACCGCCTTATCCGCCCGGCTGGGTCAGCGCGGCCGCAACCTCGGGTGGAACCTTGGCGGGCAGGTGCTGCCGATGTTGACCGGCCTCGTGCTGGTGCCGCTGCTGCTGCACGCGCTCGGCACCGCGCGGTTCGGTTTTCTGAGCCTGGGCTGGGTGCTGATCGGCTATTTCAGCCTGTTCGATCTGGGGCTGGCGCGGGCGCTGACGCAGCGGGTCGCCGAACTCGGCGCGGCCGGCAGCGCGGGGCAGGCGCGGCTGCGCACCGCGGTCGGCACCGGCATGCTGCTGATCGCCGCGCTCGCGCTCGCCAGCGTGCCGCTGCTGCTGTTAGGCAAGGACGCGCTGCTCGGCAGCCTGGTGCACGCCGACGCGGCGCTGGCCGGCGAAGCGTCGCGCGCCTTCGGCTGGCTGGTCGCGGGCGTGCCGGTGGTGATCGTCGCCGCGGGCGTTCGCGGAGTGCTCGAAGGCCAGCACCGCTTCGCCGCGGTCAATCTCGTGCGGACGCCGGCGGGGATGGCGATGTTCATCGCACCGTGGCTGGCGACGCTCGTCGCGCCGACGCTGGCGGCGGTGACCTTCGCGCTGTTCGCGGTGCGCGTGCTGCAGCTGGCGGGCTTCGTGTGGCTGGCGCGCGGACTGCTCGGCGATGCGATGCGGCGCAGCGCGGTCGACCGCGCCGAGGTCGCGATGCTGTTCGGCTTCGGGCTGTGGATCACCGTCAGCAACATCATCAGCCCGGTGCTGGTCTATGTCGACCGCTTCGTGCTGTCGCATTACGGGACGCTGTCCGACGTCGCTTATTACAGCACGCCGTTCGACCTGATCGCGCGGCTGCTGTTCGTCGGCGTCGCGGTGCAGGGCGTGATGTTCCCCGCGGTCAGCGCCGCGCTCGCCAGCGCGCCCGCCAGCGTCGGGCGACTGTTGCGCCAGAATTACGTGCTGCTGCTGGTGCTGTTCGTGCCGGTGCTGCTGCTGACCTTCGTGTTCGCGCATTGGGGTCTGACGCTGTGGCTCGGGGCGGCGTTCGCGGCGCGCAGCGCGGACGTCCTGCGCATCCTGACGCTCGGCATCTTCCTCAACGTGCTGACCGGGGTGCCGTTCGGGCTGCTGCAGTCGATGCGCCGCGCCGACCTGACCGCCAAGACGCATATCGTCGAGCTGCCGCTGTATATCGGGCTGCTGATCGTGCTGGTGCAGAGCGACGGGGTTACCGGCGCGGCATGGGCGTGGGTGGCACGCGTCGGCTTCGACTTCGTCGTGCTGTCGTGGCTGGCGCGGCGCGAACTGCGGCATCCGGGGCTGGCCAGCGCCGCCGCGGCGGGATATCCGGCGAACGCGGCGGAGCCGGTCGAAGCGATCTAGCGCGCGATGAATCCCAAAAGCTGATTGTCAGGGGGGTCAATCGAGGCTCAACCCGCTATATCTGGGGCCGTCCATTCCGCCGCCACTGCCGCATCGCGCTCGCCCGCGGCGCGTGCCTGATCGACGCCGCCGCCGAGCGCTCGCCACGCCCACACCGCCGCGCCGCGCACCACCGGCGACGCGTCGTCGAGCAGTGGCTCGATGGTCGCCAGCAGCGCGGTCGCGCCGCTGTTGCCCGCCGCGATCAGCACGTTGCGGACAAAGCGCTCGCGCCCGACGCGCTTGACCGGCGACCCGGCGAACACCGCGCGGAAGCTCGCGTCGTCGAGCTGCAGCAGGTCGGCGAGGCGCGGCGCGGTCAGCTCGGCGCGCGGCTCGAAGGCGATATCGCGCGCGGCCGTCGCGAACTTGTTCCACGGGCAGACCGCGAGGCAGTCGTCGCAGCCGTAGATGCGGTTGCCGATGGCGCGGCGGAACTCGGCCGGGATCGCGCCTTTGTGCTCGATGGTCAGGTACGAGATGCAGCGCCGCGCGTCGAGCTGGTACGGGGCCGGAAAAGCGTCGGTCGGGCACGCCGTCTGGCAGCGCGAGCAGCGGCCGCAGGCATCGCCGCCGGGCGCATCGGGGGCCAGCTCGAGCGTCGTGTAGATCGCCGCGAGGAACAGCCACGAGCCGTGCGACCGGCTGACGAGGTTGGTATGCTTGCCCTGCCAGCCGAGGCCGGCGGCCTGCGCCAGCGCTTTCTCCATCACCGGCGCGGTATCGACGAAGACCTTGACGCCGGTCGGTTCGCCGGGGGCACCGCTGTCGGGCGCCGCGCGTACCAGCCAGCCGGCGAGGGCTTTCAGCCGCGCCTTGATGACGTCGTGATAGTCGCGCCCGAGCGCATAGACCGACACCGCGCCGATCTCGCCGTGCGCCGCGTACCGCAGCGGATCGAGCGCCGGGGCATAGCTGGTGCCGAGCAGGATGACCGAGCGCACCGCCGGCCACAGCGCCGTGGGCGAACCGCGCCGTGCCTCGGTGTCGGCCATCCACAGCATGTCGCCGTGCCGCCCGTCGTCGAGCCAGTCGCGCAGGCGCGCCGCCGCCAGCGGGGCTGCGCCGGCCGCGGCGATGCCGAGCTGCGCGAAGCCGAGCCGTGCGGCTTCGGCGGCAAGGCGCGCGCGGAGATCGGGAGGAGACATTTCCGCCCGATACGCCGGTTGATGCTGCACCGGAAGCTGCAGCGGCAGTCTCAGGCGGCGACGGTGGCCGTACCGCGGCGGCGCAAGGCGGTGCCGGCGATGGCAAAGCCGGTCATCATTAGCGCCCAGCTTGCCGGCTCAGGCACTGAGGTGACGTCGAAGCTTACTCCAGTTGAGTCGTAGGAATAATCGCCGTTCTTGTCGATGATGAACGTAAGACTTTCGCCGGCACTAAAAATTGCAAATCCTGACGCCACGAGCACGTCGGGATGCGCCTGGTCGACGATGAAGTGCGAGCCGTACAAACCGGTAATGCCGACGCTGTTTGCCGCACTATTGCTGTCTTGCTGATTGAATTCGGCATTGAAGATGTATCCGCCGGGGGCGCTAGCAGTCCACCTGACATACACTGATTGTGTACCCTGACCCGGGTGGACGATCAGCTTCCCCGGCGTAAGGATGACAGTGCCGCTCTGGGTTGCACTACCATCACCCATGAAAGCTGAGGGCAGGTTCACACTAGTTGAACGCAGGCAGACGACCGACGAGATGACACAATTTGTGTTGCTGTCGAATGCAGTAAACATGCCGGTGGCCGTGTCATAGCTGCCGTAAGTGAATCCGCCATGACCTTGCTGGGTGGTGAAGTCCGCGGCGGCGTCGTACGTCACAGCGACCGCTGGAGCGGCTACCAGCGCAGCGAATATGGCTGTTGCGACGAAGCCGGTGGTCTGCATGGGTTGCCCTCTAGGATAATTGTTACCCATCCTCAGCAAGAACCTTGCCAGGTGGTTTTCACGAGCGAAGACGGTTTGTGAACCGTAACGAAGTGTAAGCTACACCTTACAATTTGTTCACCCGTCGATCGCCGCTGCCAGCGCCGTATCGCGCGCGGTCAGTCCGCCGGCGTCGTGGGTGGTCAGGCGGATGTCGACGCGGTTGTAGACGTTCGACCATTCCGGATGGTGATCGGCTTTCTCGGCCAGCAGCGCGACCCGCGTCATGAACGCGAACGCATGCGCGAAATCCCTGAACTTGTAGGCGCGCACCAGATGCTCGCCGTCGCGGTTCCAGCCGGGCAGCGCGGCCAGCGCCAGCGCGATCTCGGCTTCGGTGAGGCGGGGGGGCAATTGACGGGTCATCGGTCGCTCCCGGTTGGCAATCGGTCCATCACCGCCTATCGACCGGCGATGGACCCGCGTCAAACGCCGCCGATGATGCCACCCGGCACGCCGCCGTCGCTGGCCGACATCGAGGCGCTGGCGCAGGTCGCGGTCGAGGCGCTGCCGCCGCAGTTCCGCGACTGGCTCGCCCCGGTGCTGCTGCGCGTCGAGGACTGGCCCGATGCCGAGGTGAGCGCCGAAATGCAGCTCGAGTCGCCGTACGATATTCTCGGGCTGTATCAGGGCCGCCACGTCGGCACGAAGGGCGATGTGCCGAGCGGTGCGCTGCCCGACATCATCTTCCTGTACCGCCGCCCGCTGCTCGACGAGTGGGTCGAGACCGGCGAGCCGCTGGCGGCGCTGGTCACGCACGTCCTGGTCCACGAAGTCGGGCACCATTTCGGGCTGAGCGACGCCGATATGGACCGTATCGAGCGCGAGACGACGGCGTGAGCGGCGTGCGCGACCCGGTCCGCGTCGGCGTGCTCGGCGCCGGGGGGCGCATGGGGGCGGCGATCATCGCCGCGGTCGCCGCCGACCGGCGGCTGCGGCTGGCGGGCGCGGTCGAGCGCGCCGGGAGTCCGGCGGTCGGCACGCCCCTGCCGGGCGGACTCGCGGTCTGCACCAACAGCTCGGCGCTGGCGCACAACTGCGACGTGTTCATCGATTTCACCACGCCCGCAGCGCTCGCCGGCAATCTCGAGTCGGCGTGCATGGGCGACTGCGCGATCGTCGTCGGCACGACCGGGCTGAGCCCCGCCGATCATGCCGCGATCGACGTTGCGGCGCGCAGTATCGCGGTGCTGCAGGCGGCGAACACCTCGCTCGGCGTCGCGATGCTGGCGGCGCTGGTCGAGCAGGCGGCGGCGCGGCTGGGCGACGGCTGGGATATCGAGATCGCCGAGCTGCATCACCGCGACAAGCACGATGCGCCGTCGGGAACCGCGCTGCTGCTCGGCGAGGCGGCGGCGCGCGGGCGCGGCGTCAGGCTGGTCGACGTTGCCGCCCAGGGCGACCGCAGCGGCGAGCGGGCATACGGCGCGATCGGCTTTGCCAGCATGCGCGGCGGCTCGGCCGCGGGCGATCACACCGTCCTGCTGCTCGGCGACGGCGAACGGCTCGAACTGACCCACCGCGCCGAAACGCGGACCGTGTTCGCGCACGGCGCGGTGCGCGCCGCGGCGTGGCTCGCCGGCCGTGCGCCGGGGCGGTATTCGATGGCGCAGGTGCTGGGGTTTTGACCGCACATTTCCGCTGTCGCGCGACGCCGCGGTCGCTATAGTCGCAACCGTCGCTCGAGCGGGCGAGAAATCCAAGGGGCACGAATGAAGGCGACAGTCGAACGCGCGACGCTGCTCAAATGTCTGGCTCACGTGCAGTCGGTGGTCGAGCGGCGCAACACCATCCCGATCCTGTCGAACGTGCTGATCGAGGCGCGGACCGAGGCCGACGGCACCGGCAAGCTGCGGCTGATGGCGACCGATCTCGACCTGCAGGTCGTCGAGATGATCGACGCGCAGATCGCCAATCCCGGCGCGACGACGGTCGGCGCGCATACGCTGTTCGACATTGCACGGAAATTACCCGAGGGCGCGCAGGTCGAACTCAGCGTCGTCAACGAGAAGATGACGGTGACCGCCAGCCGTTATCGCTCGAACCTCGCGACGCTACCGCGCGACGATTTTCCAGTGATCGCCGAGACCGACCTGCCGACGATGTTCAGCCTGCCCGCCGACGACCTGCGGCGGATCATCGACAGCACGCGCTTCGCGATCTCGACCGAGGAGACGCGCTATTACCTGAACGGCATCTTCCTGCACGTCATCACCGCGGGCGCTGGCGGCGAGCCCAAGCTGCGCGCCGTCGCCACCGACGGGCATCGGCTCGCGCGAATCGAGCTGCCCGCGCCGCCGGGAGCGGTCGGCATGCCCGACGTCATCGTGCCCCGGAAATGCGTCGGCGAACTCCGCAAGCTGCTCGACGAGGCCGACGGCCCGGTCGAGGTGTCGCTGTCGGCTTCGAAGATCCGCTTCAAGCTGGGCGGCGCGGTGCTGACTTCGAAGCTGATCGACGGGACCTTCCCCGATTACAGCCGGGTTATCCCGACGGCGAACGACCGGCTGCTCAAGATCGACCGCAAGAGCCTGGCGCAGGGCGTCGACCGGGTCGCGGCGATCGCCACCACCGAGAAGACGCGGGCCGTCAAGATCGCCATGGGGCGCGACAAGGTCACGCTGTCGGTGACGTCGCCGGAGAACGGCACCGCGTCGGAGGAGATCCCGGCGGACTATACCGCGCCCGAGTTCGAGGTCGGCTTCAACTACCGCTATCTGCTCGATATCCTCGATCAGGTCGGCAGCGATCAGGTCGACGTGCACCTCGCCGATGCCGCCGCGCCGACGCTGATCCGCGAAGCCGACGGCTCGGCGGCGCTGTACGTGCTGATGCCGATGCGGGTTTAAGGGAGCCACTCCCTCTCCCATCCTTACGGGAGAGGCTAGAAAGCACACAAGCCGCTCAGGCTCGCCACCCCGTTCAGCCCATGTTCGGCTTCGCAGCTTATACGCCTTGCCAAGCCGTTTGTCGGTGGATACCGATGAGATACTATATCACGACGCTGGATTACCGGATGAATTCGTTGCGGGCACGCCTGCGTCCATGGCTGCTCGTCTCGACCATGCTGCTGCCGGTTGCAGCGGGCGCTGCGCCCGTGAGCGCGCCGCCGGCGACCGACGCGCCTGCCGCCCCCGCTGTCTCCGCCGCCGCCCCACCAGCATCTTCCGACGACATCGTTGTCACCGCGCGACGGCTCGATGCGGCGCGGGACTCGATCCTGCCGAGCCTCGGTGCGAGCAACACTGTCATCGACGCGGTCGCGCTGGCGAACCAGCCGCAGGGTGCCGACCGCGGCTTGCAGCAGGTGCTGCTGCAAATCCCCGGCGTCGCGCAGGACAGCTACGGCGAAATCCACGTCCGCAACGAGCACGGCAACGTCCAGTACCGGATCAACGGCATCATCGTGCCCGAGAGCATCTCGGGGTTCGGCCAGACGATCGATACCCGGCTGGCCAAGTCGGTGTCGCTGCTGACCGGCACGCTGCCGGCGCAATATGGCTACCGCACGGCGGCGGTGGTCAACGTCACCTCGCAAAGCGGCTCGTTCGACGACGGCGGCGATATCGGCCTCTATGGCGGCAGCCGCGGGACGCTGCAGCCGAGCGCGACGATCAAGGGCTCGGCCGGCGGCTTGAACTTCTTCCTCAGCGGCAGCTATCTGCAGAACGACCTCGGCGTCGAGAACCCGACGCCGTCGCGCCGCGCGATCCACGACCGCACCGAGCAATACCGCGGTTTTGCCTACGTCTCGCAAATACTATCGGATACCAGCCGGATCAGCGCCTTCGGCGGCACTGCGATCGGGCGCTTCCAGATTCCGAACAACCCCGGCCAGATACCGATTTACACCGTCGGCGGCGGCGCGGTTACCGACTCCGCGCAGCTCAACGCGAACCAGCGCGAAGTCACCCACTACGGCGTCGTCGCGTACCAATATTCGGGCGACGCGCTCAACTTCCAGATCGCGCCATTCGTACGCTTCTCGCGGACCAGCTTCACCCCCGACCCGAGCGGCGGCGATGTCGTGTTCAACGGTTATTCGGACCAGTCGCGGCTGTCGAGCCTCGCCGCGGGCGTGCAGGCCGATGCGAGCTACAAGCTGTCCGAGCGCCACACGCTGCGCGGCGGGCTGTTCTTCCAGAATGAGCGCACCCGGTCGAGCGTGCTGTCGCAAGTCCTGCTGCTCGATAGCGACGGCAATCCGGGTTCTCAGACGACCCCGTTTCTGGTCGCAGGCGGCAAGACCGGGCAGCTCTATGGTCTTTATGTGCAAGACGAATGGACGCTCAGCCCCGAGCTGACGATCAACGCCGGGGTGCGTTTCGATGCGGTGCGGGCCTACACTCGCGAGCAGCAGCTCAGCCCGCGGCTCAATCTCGTCTATCAGCCGAGCAAGGCGACGACGTTCCACGCCGGTTACGCGCGCGATTTCACGCCGCCGCCGCAGGAGTTGATCGGCGCGTCGACCGTTGCGCAGTTCAACGGCACCACCAAGGCGTCGGAGATCACCCAAGCCGATCAGGTCAAAGCCGAGCGCGAGCACTACTTCGACGCGGGCGTGCTGCAGAATGTCGGGCGCTTCACCGTCGGCGTCGACAGCTATTACAAGCTCAAGACCAATCTGCTCGACGAGGGCCAGTTCGGCGAGTCGCTGGTGTTGTCGCCGTTCAACTATGCGCGCGGCTGGGCGTGGGGCGTCGAGCTGAGCACGACCTACAAGCACGGCCCGCTGTCGGCCTACGCCAACCTCGCGCGCGGGCAGGAGAAGGGCCGCGACATCGTCTCGAGCCAGTTCTTCTTCGGCTCCGCCGAGCTCGCCTATATCGCGGCGCACCCGATCTACACCGACCACAGCCAGTTCTGGACCGGCTCGGCGGGCGCGAGCTATACGATCCACGACGGCCTCGGCACGCTCGTGCCCACGGCCGACCTGATCTACAGCGACGGGCTGCGCGCCGCCGACCCCGCCGGCATCGTCCCCAACGGCGGCAAGCTGCCGTCGTACGTCGAAGCCAACGTCGGCATCGCGCAGAATTTCGACGGGCCCGGGGTGCTTAAGGGGCTGACGCTGCGCTTCGACGTGATCAACGTGGCGGACGCGAGTTATGCCATCCGCAACGGCTCGGGCGTCGGCGTCGGTGCGCCGCAATTCGGGGCGCGGCGCGGGTTCTTCGCAGGGGTGCGGAAGACATTCTGATGGTTCTGCGCCTCGCCGATCAGCGTACTTAGCTAAGTACCGCTTCTTTCCTCTGTGCGCGACGCATGGCAATACCAACGAGGCTGAAACCAGCGAGCATTAGAACCCAGCCGGCTGGCTCGGGTACGTCATCGATCTGGAAAATCTGCAAAGTTCCAGCCGCATCTGACGGCAGGACGTAAGAGGGCTGGCCGAACGGAAGATAGGCGTTACTGTAGATCGTCTCGCCACCCCTAACGTCAGTCAAGTGATCTCGTCCAACAATAATGTTGAAGCTAGGACCATTGTAGGAAAAGAGCGGAACAGTTGCTGGATGCTCTTGCCCTCTGCGGTCGTTGGCGAATTCAATCCCGCTAAATAGATAGTCACCCCCAGCAGGCGTATAACTTGCGCCATATTTAAGTCTATAGAACACGTTACCATAAGGGTCCGTGTTGACGTACTTGTCTATGATCCAGCTCGCTGAAAAACCTTCGTAGGCTCCGTAACCTACGACACGATATAGCAGGGCTGCCTGCGCTGTTGCGGCACACAGGAGCAGGGATAGAGCTGTGAATAGCGATATGAGTTTCATGTGCATCCCCTGGCATTTATCCCGAACTTAGGCACTGATTGTGTCGGCTCGTCCAGTGCGTGCTGGACGTTTCTGGAGTAAAATAATCGAATGTTCAGAACGCCATCTTGATCTCGCTACCCGGAATTTCGGCTTTGGCCGACGTCACCCGCGACATTCGCCCGCTTTGACCATTTGCGTCGCGACTGGCGTTACCCCGCCATGACGACGCTCATTCCCGTTCTCGGCGACCAGCTGTCGCCGTCGCTCGCCAGCCTGCGCGGGGTCGATCCGGGCGACGCCGTGCTGCTGATGGTCGAGGTCGCGGCGGAGGCGAATTACGTCCGCCACCACAAGAAGAAGATCGCGCTGATCTTCACCGCGATGCGCCATTTTGCACAGGAGCGCCGCGCCGAGGGCTGGCGCGTCGATTACGTCAAGCTCGACGATCCGGGCAACACCAACAGCTTCACCGGCGAGGTCGGGCGCGCCGCCAAGCGCCATAACGCGACCGGCATCCGGATCGTCGAGGCGGGCGAGTGGCGCGTCGACGACATGATCGCCAGCTGGGCGCAGCTGCTCCAGCTGCCGGTCGCGGTGCTGCCCGACGACCGCTTCATCTGCAGCCGCGCCGACTTCAACGACTGGGCCGCGGCACGCAAGCGGCTGGTGATGGAGGACTTCTACCGGCTGATGCGCAAGCAGACCGGGCTGCTGATGACCGTCGGCCAGCCCGAGGGCAACCGCTGGAACTACGACACCGAAAACCGCAAGCGGCCGCCGCGCGGGCTCAACTATCCGCCGGTCGAGCGCTTTGAGCCCGACGACATCACGCGCGAGGTCATGACGCTGGTCGCGGCGCGGTTCGGCGATCACTTCGGCGACCTCGAGCCGTTCGACTTCGCGGTGACCCGGACGCAGGCACTGTCGGCGCTGGCGTATTTCATCGAGACCGCGCTGGCGAACTTCGGCGACTATCAGGATGCGATCGTCGAGGGGCAGGATATCATGTATCACGCCTGGATCTCGCCGTATCTCAACTGCGGGCTGCTGTTGCCGCTCGAGGTCGCGCAGGCGGCGGCGCACGCTTATGCGCTCGGCAGGGCACCCTTGAACGCCGTCGAGGGCTTCATCCGCCAGATCATCGGCTGGCGCGAATATGTCCGCGGCATCTATTTCCACTTCGGCCCCGACTATGCGAAATCGAACGCGCTCGGGGCCACCCGCCCGCTGCCGAGTTTTTACTGGACCGGCGACACCGACCTGCGCTGCGTCGCCGTTGCGGTCGATGCCACCAAGCGCCTGGCATACGCGCATCATATCCAGCGGCTGATGGTGCTCGGGCTGTTCGCGCTGCTGATCGGCGTGACCCCACGCGAGATCGAGGCGTGGTACCTCGTCGTCTATGCCGACGCGTACGAGTGGGTCGAGCTGCCCAACGTCCACGGCATGAGCCAATTTGCGGACGGCGGCGTGCTCGGGTCGAAGCCCTATGCGGCGAGCGGCGCGTATATCGACCGCATGTCGGACCATTGCGGGCGCTGCCGCTACGACGTCAAGGCGAAGACCGGGCCCGATGCGTGCCCGTTCAACGCGCTGTACTGGGACTTCATCGCGCGCCACGCCGACCTGCTGCGCGGCAACAACCGCATGGTCCGCACCGTCAGCACCTGGGACGGCATGGCACCCGGCAAGCAGGCGGCGACGCGGGCGAGCGCGGCGGCGTTCCTCGCGACGCTCGACCAGGGTGCGCCGGGATGGGCGGTGGCGGAGGGGGTCGCGAGTCCGTTGATCGCTTAGTTAGGGGCGATCATCTCATACCAGTCGTCTGACGACGTGACTCATTATGTGGTTTCCCAAACGGGGCTGATTGTGATTCGGCGATTCCTCATTTGTTGAGGGGACAGGTAAGTCGGTTGGGATAATC
>JANOOK010000011.1:0-35307 GCA_031421275.1 Sphingomonadaceae bacterium | reverse complement strand
ACATGGATCAGCTACCCTGGCTGCGACGGAGGGGCGGCTGCAGCTTCGCCCGGCGTGGTTTAATTGGTCGGGGAGACAGGATTCGAACCTGCGACCCTCTGGTCCCAAACCAGATGCGCTACCAGGCTGCGCCACTCCCCGTCCAAGCTGCGTGCCGTAAGCCCATGGCGGGCGCGCGTCAATTCTCGGCAGATTCATCGCTGCTGTTGCGTGCGGCGGTGCAGGCTGGCAGTCAGGCGGTGACGACATCGCTGGAGCCGACACAGTCCATGAAAACCGTCCTGATCACGCTCACCCTGCTGCTGACCACGGCGGCTTACGCTGCTCCCCCGGCGATCGACGAGGCGGCGCTCAAGCGCGATACGCAGGTGCTGTCGTCCGACGCCTTCGAGGGCCGTAAGCCGGGGACGCCGGGCGGCGACAAGGCGGTGGCCTACATGATCGAGCGGTTCAAGGCGGTCGGGCTCAAGCCGGGCAATCACGGCGGCTGGACTCAGGACGTGCCGATGGTGTCGAGCACCGCCGATCCAGCGCTGACGCTGACGGTCAGCGGGGCGGCGACACCGCTGACGTTCAGGCAAAAGGACGACGTCGTGCTGTGGACCAAGCGGCAGGTCGATCGCGCCGTCGTCGCCAATTCGGACATCGTGTTTGCCGGCTATGGCATCGTTGCGCCCGAGCGTGGCTGGAACGATTATGCGGGTTTCGACGTGCGCGGCAAGACGGTAATCGTGCTGGTCAACGATCCGGACTGGCAGACGCCGACCGAGACCGGGCGCTTCGACGGGCGGCGCATGACTTATTACGGCCGCTGGACCTACAAGTACGAGGAGGCGGCGCGGCAGGGCGCGGCGGCGATCATCATCGTCCACGAGACCGAGCCGGCGGCCTATCCGTTCGAGGTCGTCGTCAACTCGAACACCGGCACCAAGATCGATCTCGACATCCCGGCGGAAGCGGCGAAGCGCGCGATGGTCGAGGGCTGGATGACGCAAGGTGCGGCGCAGCAGCTGTTTGCGGCGGCAGGCAAGGACCTCGGAGCGCTGACCAAGGCGGCGCAGACGGTCGGCTTCCGGGCCGTGCCGCTGGGGCTGAAAGCGTCGACGAGCTTCGCCAACACGCTGGTGCACTCGAAGTCATACAATGTCGTCGGCATCCTGCCCGGGGCCAAACGCCCCGACGAGATGGTGATCTGGACGGCGCATTGGGACCATTTCGGCCGCTGCCCGGCGGATGCGACCGGCGACGATATCTGCAACGGCGCGCTCGACAATGCCAGCGGCTCGGCCGGGCTGATCGCGGTTGCCGACGCGCTGGCCAAGGCCCCGCGGACGGCGCGGTCGCAGCTGTTCGTCTCGGTCACCGGCGAGGAGCAGGGGCTGCTCGGCTCGGACTATTACGCGTCAAACCCGGTCTACCCGCTGGCGAAGACGGTGGGTGGCATCAACATGGACGGGCTCAACGTACTGGGCAAGACGCGCGACGTCGTGCTGATCGGCGCGGGCAAGTCCGAACTCGAGCCGATCTTCATCGGTATCGCGAAAGCGCAGGGGCGGCATATCTCACCCGAGCCGAGCGTCGAAAAGGGGATGTTCTACCGTTCGGACCATTTCAGCCTGGCGAAGCGCGGCGTGCCGATGCTCGATGTCGATTCAGGTCTCGATGTGATCGGCAAGCCCGCCGGCTACGGGCAGCGCATGGCCGACGACTACACCGCCAACCGCTACCACAAGCCGTCGGATCAATATGACGCGAACTGGAACTGGAGCGGTGCGGTCGAGGATCTGCAGGCCTATGTCGAGGTCGCGACGGTGCTCGGCAACTCGAGCGACTGGCCGAACTGGTACAAAACCGCCGAGTTCCGCGCCGCCCGCGACGCCTCGCGTGGCGCGAGTAACGCGGGCGGCGGCCAGCCATGACGGCGCGCCAGCCGGCCGAGTGGATGCGGCACAAGGCGACGTGGACCGCGTGGCCGAGTCACCCAGAGCTTTGGGAAGATAATCTCGAACCGGCGCGTGCCGAAGTTGCGGCGCTGATCCGCGCGATCGCTGCGGGCGAGCGCGTCGAGCTGCTGGTCGCCGATGCGGCGGCGGAAGCAAGCGCCCGCGCGATGCTGGCGGGGCTCGACGTCGGCTTTCACCGGCAAAAATTCGGCGACATCTGGCTGCGGGACACCGCGCCGCTGTTTCTCAGCTCTGCGGCGGGACCCGCGGCGGCGGCGTTCCGCTTCAACGGTTGGGGCGGCAAATACGTGCTCGAGGGCGACGCCGAGGTCGCGGGTTTCGTCGCGTATGCCGCCGGCGTCGGTCTGGCGCGGCACGACTGGGTGCTCGAAGGCGGCGCGATCGAGTGCGACGGCAGCGGGCTATGCGTCACCACCGAAGCCTGCCTGCTCAACCCCAACCGGAATCCGGGAATGGACCGGCTCGAAGTCGAATCGCACCTGCGCCGCGACCTCGGGATCGACCGCGTGCTGTGGCTCGGCGACGGACTCGCGAACGATCACACCGACGGGCACGTCGATAATCTGGCGCGGTTCGTGGCACCGCGCATGCTGGCGATTCCGCTGGCGAGCGACGCTGCCGATCCCAACCGCGATGTCTACGACGACGCTGCCGAGCGCGCGCGTGACTTCGGGCTGGAGGTCGTGCGGGTGCCGTCGCCCGGCCCGACCGAGGTCGACGGCGAGATGGTGCCCGCGAGCTTCATGAACTTCTACATCGCCAACGCTGCGGTGATCGTGCCGGTTTACGGCACGCCGCATGATGCGGCCGGGGTCGCCGCCATTGGCGCCCTGTTTCCGGAGCGGGTCGCGGTCGGGGTGCCGGCCAACCATCTGCTCACCGGCGGCGGCAGCTTCCACTGCATCACCCAGCAGCAGCCGGGCTGACATGCTGTACGCGCTGATCAAGGCCTTGCTGTCGGGCGTCATCGTCTCGGCGGTATCGGAGACGGCGCGGCGCTCGCCGGCGCTGGGGGCGCTGGTCGCCTCGCTGCCGATCGTCTCGATCCTCGGCATGATCTGGCTGTGGCGCGATACCCACGACCCGGCGCGCATGGCCGACCATGTCGGCGCGACATTCTGGTATGTACTACCTTCCTTGCCGATGTTCCTGCTGATCCCGGTGCTGCTGCGGCACGGCATCGGTTTCTGGCCGGCACTGCTGGCCGGTTGTGCGCTGACCGCGACACTCTATCTGGGCATGACCGCTGGCCTGGCGCGCTTCGGGGTGACGCTATGACTGAGGTCACCGTCGCCAGCCTGCAGCTCGCCTTCACCGACGATATCGACACCGACATCGCCGCGACCGCAGCGCTGGTCCGGCAGGCGGCGGGGCAGGGGGCGAAGATCATCCTGCCGCCCGAGCTGTTCCAGGGCTTCTACTTCTGTCGCCACGAGCACGACCGCTTTTTCGCGCGCGCCGCGCCCGTCGCCTCGCATCCGGCGGTGACCGCGATGCAGCAGGTCGCGTTCGAGACGAAGAGCTACATCCCGTGCTCGTTCTTCGAGGCCGACGGGCCGCACTATTACAACAGCCTGGCGATGCTCGATCCGGGCGGCAACGTCATGGGGGTGTATCGCAAGAGCCACATCCCAGACGGGCCGGGCTATGAGGAGAAATTCTACTTCCGCCCCGGCAACACCGGCTTCAAGGTCTGGGATACCGCCTACGGCCGCATCGGCGTCGGCATTTGCTGGGACCAGTGGTTCCCCGAATGCGCCCGCGCAATGATGCTGATGGGCGCGGAGGTGCTGTTCTACCCGACCGCGATCGGCTCGGAGCCCGGGGAGCCCAACCTCGACACGCGGCGGCTGTGGCTGCGCGCCATGGTCGGTCATGCGGTGTCGAACGTGGTGCCGGTCATCGCGGCGAACCGGACCGGGGTCGAGGAGGATCAGCGCTTCTACGGCAACAGCTTCATCACCGACCAGCGCGGGGACATGCTAGTCGAGCTTGGGACTGGCGAGATCGGGGTGGCGATCGCGACGCTCGACCTCGCAGCAGCGCGGGCAAACCGGGCGAGCTTCGGTTTTTTTCGGGATCGCCGGCCGGAGCTATACGGGCGGTTGTCGCAGGATATTTGACGAAGCTCGCAACGCCGCAGCGTCGTTGTCGAGACCTGCGGAAGGCGATTCGAAGGCGATCCGCTGCAACAAGAACTCCTTCGGGATTTCCGCAGCTTAGACGAAAACTTTATGCACTAAATTCGGTCGCCGGGGTCGATCAATGTGTCGAAACTCACAAACGATTGCGTGCAAGCCTGTGCCTTAGGTTGCCAATCGCAGCTGAACTGGAGCTTCGCGCTTTGCCCGAAAGCGGGATAGCTCAGGATGAGCCAACTTGAATGCGATTGCTTAAGTGGTAACAGCACCAGCTCTGAACCAGATAAGCTCGTTTGTCAAGCTAGAATTCGTCGTTCAACGACTCACCCATTTACCGGACTGCAACCGCGCTCGCGAACACGTCCTCGAACATCGCCGCCGTCAGCCGCCCGGTGTTCGTATTCAGCCGCGAGCAGTGATAGCTGTCGATCAGCGTGACGCCGGTGTGCAGCCGGTGTACCGCGCCGTGCGCGAATGGCAGTTTGGGCAGCTTGCCGCCGAGCGCCTTCGCCGCCGACTGGTGCGCGATGGTGCCGAGCGCGATGACCACGCGCAGGTTGGGCAGCGCCGCCAGCTGGCCCGCGAGGAATGGGCGGCAGGCGTGGATCTCGGCGGGTAGCGGCTTGTTCGCCGGTGGGACGCAGCGCACCGAGTTGCTGATGAAGGTGCCCGTCAGCACCAGCCCGTCGTCGGCACGCGCGTCGAAGCTGCCGTGGCTCAGGCCGAACTTTGCCAGCGTGTCGTATAGCAACACTCCCGCATGGTCGCCGGTGAACGGTCGCCCGGTGCGGTTCGCACCGCTGATCCCGGGAGCGAGGCCGACGACGCACAGCCACGCCTGGCGGTCGCCCCAGCCAGGCACCGGGGCATTCCACCAATCGGGGTGCGCGGCGCGGGTGGCTAGCCGATAGTCGACCAGCCGCGGGCAGATCGGGCAGTCGTGCGGTGGTTCGGGCGAATTGGTGTCCATGGCCGCACCCTGTAAGGCATGCGAGCGCATGTCCACCACCGTCCTCATCGCGATCGGCTCGAACCGGCGGCACCGGGTCGGTGCGCCCAAGGCCGTCGTTCAGGCGGCGATCGCGGCGTTGGCGGCTGCCGGGCTGCAGGTAACGGCGCGGTCGCAGATACGGACGACGCTGCCGCTGGGGCCGGGCGGGCGATCTTATGCCAATGCGGCGGTGACAGTGCGTACCGGGCTGGCCCCGCCTGCGCTGCTGAAACTGCTGCAGGGGATCGAGCGCCGCTTCGGTCGCCGCCGAGGCCAGCGCTGGGGGCCGCGCACGCTCGACCTCGACATCATTGCAGCCGAGCGCACGGTCTATCCGTCAAGGCCGCAATGGCAGGCTGGCGCTCGCGGGCTACTCGTTCCCCACCGCGCCTTGGCCGCTCGCAGCTTCGTCCTCGACCCGCTTGTCGACATCGCCCCTGACTGGCGGCACCCGGTGCTGCATCTTAGCGCACGCCAGTTGCGCGCCCGTCACGCTCGCCCTAAAGCGTCACGCGAGCTGGGCCCTTAGCTCAATCGGTAGAGCAACCGACTTTTAATCGGTAGGTCGTGGGTTCAAGTCCCACAGGGCCCACCACCGCTATAATTCGCCGATCAAATACTCCACGATCGCCGTTGCCGCCGCGTCCGCGCTCATCGCCGTCGTATCGATCCGCAGCTCCGGGGCTTCCGGAGCCTCGTACGGACTGTCGATACCGGTGAAGTTCTTCAGCTGGCCGGCGCGCGCTTTCCTGTACAGCCCCTTGACGTCGCGCGCCTCGGCGTCCGCCAGCGGTGTGTCGACATGGATTTCGACGAACTCGCCGGGCCACATCATGTCGCGCACCAGCTGGCGCTCCGCGCGGAACGGGCTGATGAACGCGGTGATGACGATCAGCCCGGCGTCGGTCATCAACCGTGCCACCTCGCCGACGCGGCGGATGTTCTCGACCCGGTCGGCGTCGGTGAAGCCGAGGTCCTTGTTGAGCCCGTGGCGGATGTTGTCGCCGTCGAGCAGGAAGGTGTGGCGGTTCATCCGCAGCAGCTTCTTCTCGACGAGGTTGGCGATCGTCGACTTGCCCGCGCCCGACAGCCCGGTCAGCCACAGCACCGCCGGGCGCTGGTTCTTCAGCCGCGCATGCGCCTCGCGGTCGACATCGAGCGCCTGGCGGTGGACGTTCTGGCTGCGCCGCAACGCGAAGTTGATCAGCCCGGCTGCGGCAGTGGCGTTGGTCAGCTTGTCGATCAGGATGAAGCCGCCGAGCGTCTTGCTGTCGGCATAGGGCTCGAACACGATCGGGCGATCGGTGGCGATCGTCGCGACACCGATCGCGTTCAGCTCGAGCGACTTCGCCGCAATATGCTCCATCGTGTTGACATTGACGGCGTACTTCGGCGGCTGGACCGTGGCGGACACCGTCTGCGTCGCCAGCTTGAGCCAATACGACCGGCCGGGCAGCAAGGGCTCGTCGGCCATCCACACCAAGGTCGTCTCGAACTGGTCGGCGACCTGCGGCGGGTCGGCGGCGGCGACGATGACATCACCGCGCGAGCAGTCGACCTCGTCAGTGAGCGTCAAAGTGACGGACTGGCCCGCGACGGCTCCGGGCAGGTCGCCGTCCGCGGTGACGATGCGCGCGACGGTCGAGGTACGCGCCGACGGCAGCACGCGTACCTGGTCACCCGGGTGAACGCTGCCGCTGGCGATCAGCCCGGCAAAACCACGGAAATCGAGGTTAGGGCGGTTCACCCATTGCACCGGCAGCCGGAAACCGCGCGCCTGCGCCGCTTGCGTCTCGACCGGCACCGCTTCGAGATGCTCGATCAGCGTCGGTCCGGCGTACCACGGCGTGTTCGCCGAGCGCGCCGTGATGTTGTCGCCGATGAAGCCCGAAATCGGCAGCGGCGTGAACGCGGCGATGCCGAGCTGCTCGGCAAACGCGCTGTAATCGGCGACGATCGCGTCGTAGCGCGCCCGATCGTAGCCGATCAGGTCCATCTTGTTGACCGCCAGCACGAGATTTCGGATGCCGAGCAGATGCGCGAGGTAGCTGTGCCGCCGCGTCTGCGTCAGCACGCCCTTGCGCGCGTCGATCAGGATCACCGCGAGGTCGGCGGTCGACGCGCCGGTGACCATGTTGCGGGTGTATTGCTCGTGCCCCGGCGTGTCGGCGACGATGAACTTGCGGCGCGCGGTCGCGAAGAAGCGGTAGGCGACGTCGATGGTGATGCCCTGCTCGCGCTCGGCCGCCAGCCCGTCGACGAGCAGCGCAAAGTCGATGTTCTGCCCCTGCGTGCCGACGCGCTTGCTGTCGGCTTCGAGCGCGGCGAGCTGGTCGTCGAAGATCGTCTTGCTGTCGTACAGCAGCCGCCCGATCAGCGTCGATTTGCCGTCGTCGACCGAGCCGCAGGTGATGAAGCGCAGCAGCGACTTGTCGCGGTGCTGGGCGAGATAGGCGTCGATATCCACGGCGATCAGCGCGTCGGCGGCAAACGTCGGTTCGGGCGCGTCGGCCATCAGAAATAGCCCTCGGCCTTCTTCTTCTCCATGCTCGCCGCCTGGTCGTGGTCGATGGCGCGGCCCTGGCGCTCCGATGTCGTGGTCAGCAGCATTTCCTGGATGACCTCGGGCAGCGTCGTGGCTTGACTCTCGACCGCGCCGGTCAGCGGATAGCAGCCGAGCGTACGAAAGCGGACCGAACGCAGCGCCGGCTGTTCGCCGGGTTCGAACCGGAAGCGGTCGTCGTCGACCATCAGGATCATGCCGTCGCGCGCGACCGTGGGGCTGAGCGCGCTGGAATATAGCGGCACGATCTCGATATCCTCCGCCTGGATATATTGCCAGATGTCGAGTTCGGTCCAGTTCGACAGTGGAAACACCCGCATGCTCTCACCCTTCGCCTTGCGGGCATTGTAGAGATTCCACAGCTCGGGGCGCTGCTGCTTGGGTTCCCAGCGGTGGCTGGCCGAGCGGAAGCTGAAGATGCGCTCCTTGGCGCGGCTTTTTTCCTCGTCGCGCCGCGCGCCGCCGAACGCCGCGTCGAAGCCATATTGATCGAGCGCCTGCTTGAGGCCTTCGGTCTTCCACATGTCGGTGTGCAGCGCGCCATGATCGAACGGGTTGATGCCGCGCGCGATCGCCTCGGGGTTCTGGTAGACGATCAGCTCCATTCCGGCGGCGCGCGCGGCGCGCTCGCGCAGCTCGTACATCGCCTTGAATTTCCACGTCGTATCGACGTGGAGCAGCGGGAACGGCGGCGCGGCGGGGAAGAACGCCTTCTTGGCCAGATGAAGCATGACGGCCGAGTCCTTGCCGACCGAATACAACATCACCGGCCGCTCGGCCTCGCTGACGACCTCGCGCATGATGTGGATGCTCTCCGCCTCGAGCCGATCGAGGTGAGTCAGCTTGGACGTGACCTGAGTCAAACTAACCCCCGGATGGTCACCCCCGCGAAGGCGGGGGTCCATACACGTCGACGATTATTGGTTGTAAGGTCCCGCCTACGCGGGGGTGACGATCTATTTGAACATTGAGCCATCACGGTTCCTAATGTGGCGCGGCCGTCGCACCGGTCAACGCTAGCACTGGTTTACCGTGGTAAAGCCGCTGGCGGTGCGACGGTTGGCGGCTTGCGGAAGTCGACATCGCTGTTCGCTGCCAGATAGGCGAACGCTGCCCATGCGGCGACATTCTGGTCGAGTTCGCGGCGGTCGACCTTGTCGAGCGTATCGTCGGGGGTGTGGTGGTAGTCGAAATAGTGCGTGCCGTCCTGCTGCATCCCTACGAACGGCACGCCCTTGAGCGATTCCAGATCGCCGCCGCCGTCGGTCTCCGGCCGGGGGTCGACGAACGCCCCGATTGGCGCAAGCGTGCGCGCCAGCGTCAGCCCGAACGGCGATGCCGCCGTCCCTGCCGGAAGCCGCACCGCGCCGATATGCCCGGCACCCTCGTCGCACTCGCCGGCGACGACGATGCGCGCTTGTTCGACCGCGGGATGCGCGGCGGCATAGGCGATGTTCGACTGGCCGACCTCCTCGGCGCCGAACAGCACGACGCGAATGGTGCGGGCCGGGCGCATCGGCAGCTCGGCGATCAGTCTGGCAGCCGCGACGGTTACGGCGACGCCCGCACCGTCGTCGATTGCGCCGGTGCCGAGGTCCCAGCTGTCGAGGTGCCCGCCGATCAGCACGACCTCGTCGGGTCGTTCGCGGCCGCGCAGCTCGCCGACGACGGTTTCGCTGAGCTGGCCCGGCGTCGTCGTTGGCGTCAGCGTCAGATGCAGCTGGATCGGCTTGCCGCGCAGTGCCATGCGGTCGAGCTGCTCGGCGTCGACCGCAGTAAGCGCCGCGGCCGGTATCTGCGCCGCCGGGCGCTGGACGCCGCCGGAGAACTCGGGGGTGTAGGTCATCGTGCCGGTATGCGGCGAGCGCCGCACGTCGGTTGCCAGCGAGCGCAGCAGATAGGCGACCGCGCCGCGCTTTGCTGCTTCGGCAGGACCAAGCCCGCGGATGCGGTAATAAGCGCCGTAGCCGCCGATCGGCATCGGCTGGGTGACGACGGCGATCTTGCCGGTCAGCGACCCCGGCGGCGCGGCGAGCATGTCGTCATAGCTGTGAAACAGCGCGATCTCGGCCTCGATGCCGCCGGGCGGGGTCGCAACCGAACCGCCGAGCGCGGTGATCACCAGCCGCTGCGGGAAGGGCGCGGTAACCTCGGCGGTTTCCTGCCCGCGCGTCCACGCCGGCATGTTGATCGGCTCGCGGTGGACATTCTCGAAGCCGAGTGCGGTCAGCCGGGCGACGGCCCAGTCGGCCGCGCGGTGCATCGCGGGACTAGCGGCCGGACGCGGGCCGATCTCGGTGGTGAGGGACTCGAGCAGCGGGTACGCGACATTGTCGCCGTGGACGGCGCGGTCGCGGAGCGCGGCGGCGGTGGCGCGCAGCGTGGCCTCGGTAGCGGGAGCTTCCGCTTGGAGGCGCGGCTTGGCAGCAAGTGCCGGGCTGTTGCAGAGGAGCACAACGACCGACGCGGCCAGGATGGCACTTCCGGCGCGAGATTGCTGACGGCGAACGGCGTTCTGCATGGGAGTCCCTCGGATGCGCTGTGACGAAATGATCGGGCGATGCTTCGATCGACGATAGCCACGGCGAACGGGAATAGCCAAGCGTCGACCGCATCGGTTCGCACGCCCCGGGCAGCGCCGGGCGATGGTCAGACGCAAATCGGCGAAATTCGGCCCAAATGATCGCACCGTCGGCAACCTGATCGCAGCTGCGCGGTTAAGCCAGCAGTGCCGGCTTGGTTCGGGCTTACCGGTAGGTAGAATGAGAAGGCGTCGTGTGAAGCAACCGTGCTGCTGCCATAGCTTGCCGGGCCGTGCGGGATTGCTTGTCGTGCTGGCCGGCGGCCTGTCCGGGTGCAACGCCATCGTCCTGTCGCCGCAAGGGCCGGTCGGGCAAGCGGAGAATACCATCCTATACAATTCGCTGGCGATCATGCTGGCGATCGTCGTGCCGACAATCGTCGCCGTACTGGCCTTCGCGTGGTGGTTCCGCGCTTCGAACAAGCGCGCCAAGTATCGCCCCGACTTCGCCTATTCGGGCCGGATCGAGCTGGTGACGTGGGGCATTCCGCTGCTCGTCATCCTGCTGCTCGGCGGGGTGATCTGGACCGGCAGCCACGACCTCGACCCGGCCGTGCCGCTCAAGTCGCGCGCCAAGCCGCTCGAGGTGCAGGTCGTCTCGCTCGACTGGAAATGGCTGTTCATCTACCCCGAGCAGGGCGTCGCCAGTATCAACCAGCTGGTCGTGCCCGCCGGTGCGCCGGTACACTTCTCGATCACCTCGGCGAGCGTCCTCAACGCCTTCTTCATCCCGCAGCTCGGCAGCATGATCTATGCGATGAACGGGATGACGACACAGCTCAATCTCGCGGCCGACCGTCCGGGAAATTACTACGGGCTGTCATCCGACTTCAGCGGCGACGGCTTTGCCGACATGCATTTCATCGCGCATGCGGTGTCGCCGGCGCAGTTCGCGACATGGGTCGCCGCGGCGCGTGCATCCGGCCCGGTGCTCGACGCCGCCGGCTACCGCACGCTCAGCCGCCAGAGCATGAACCTGCCGCCGTCGACCTATCGCAGCGCCGCGCCCGGGCTGTTCAACGATATCGTCCTGCAGAAGCTGGCGCCCGGTCCGGGACCGCAGTCGGCGCACAAGGATATCTCGCCCCGCAGCGGAGGCAATCATGTGGGGTAAGCTGTCATGGGCGGCGATCCCGCTCGACTCGCCGCTGCCGATCTATGCCTCGGCGGTTATCGGGATGGTGATCCTCGGCCTCGGCGGTTGGATTTTCGTCAAAGGCTATTTTCCGTATCTGTGGAAAGAATGGATCACCAGCGTCGACCATAAGCGCATCGGCATCATGTACACATTGCTGGCGCTGGTCATGCTGCTGCGCGGCTTCACCGATGCGATCATGATGCGGACGCAGCAGGCGATGGCGTTCCGTTCGCCGGGCTATCTGCCGCCCGAGCATTATGACCAGGTATTCTCGTCGCGTGGCACGATCATGATTTTCTTTGTCGCCATGCCATTCATGATCGGGCTGATGAACTTCGTCATCCCGCTGCAGCTGGGGGTGCGCGACGTGGCGTTCCCGACGCTGAACCTGACCAGCTTCTGGCTGACCGCGACCGGTGCGTTGCTGGTCAACGTCAGTTTGGTCGTGGGCGAGTTTTCGCGCACCGGTTGGCTGCCGTATCCGCCGCTGTCGGAACTCGCCTATTCGCCCGGCGTCGGCGTCGATTACTGGCTATGGGCCTTGCAGATCTCCGGCGCTGGGACGCTGCTGTCGGGGATCAACCTCGTCACGACGATTCTGAAGGTCCGTGCGCCGGGGTTGAGCCTGATGCGGATGCCGATGTTCTGCTGGACATCGCTGGCGTCGAATTTGCTGATCGTCGCGGCGTTCCCCGTCCTGACCGCGACGACGGCGATGCTGCTGCTCGACCGCTATCTCGGCTTTCACTTCTTCACCAACGACGGCGGCGGCAACGTCATGATGTTCATGAACCTCATCTGGGCGTGGGGACACCCGGAAGTCTACATCCTGATCCTGCCTGCTTTCGGGATCTTTTCCGAGGTCGTCTCGACGTTCTCGACCAAGCCGCTGTTCGGCTATCGGTCGATGGTGCTGGCGACGTTGGTGATCTGTGTGCTCGCCTTCATGGTCTGGCTACACCATTTCTACACCATGGGCGCGGGCGGCAACGTCAACGCGTTTTTCGGGATCATGACGACGATCATCGCGGTGCCGACCGGGGTCAAGGTGTTCAACTGGCTTTTCACCATGTACGGTGGCCGCCTGCGCTACGAGCCGCCGTTGCTGTGGGCGGTGGGGTTCATCGTCACTTTCGTCATCGGCGGCATGACCGGCGTCGTGCTGGCGTTGCCGCCGGTTGATTTCCTGCTGCATAACAGCCTGTTCCTCGTGGCGCATTTTCACAACGTCATCATCGGCGGTGTGCTGTTCGGTGGCTTTGCCGGCTATATGTACTGGTTCCCCAAGGCCTTCGGCTTCAAGCTGCACGCCGGCCTCGGCAAGGCGGCATTCTGGTTCTGGCTGGTCGGCTTCTACGTCGCGTTCATGCCGCTGTACGTGCTCGGCTTCATGGGCATGACGCGGCGGATGCAGCATTACGACGTCGCCGCGTGGCAGCCGCTGCTGCTCGTCGCCGCCGCCGGAGCCGGGCTGATCGCCATCGGCATCGGCTGCCTGATCGCGCAGCTGTATGTCAGCATCCGCGACCGCGAGAGTTTGCGGGACCTGACCGGTGATCCGTGGAACGGCCGCAGTCTTGAATGGTCGACGTCGTCGCCGCCGCCGGCATTTAATTTCGCCGTCTTGCCTGACGTCAGCGGCGAGGACGCTTACTGGTCGATCAAGCAGCACGTCCGCGAAGCGCCCGAGCCGAAATACGAAGACATCGAGATGCCGCGCCGCACGGCTACCGGCATCGTCAGCGCCTTCTTCGCGACCGTCGTTGGGTTCGCGCTGATCTGGCATATCTGGTGGCTGGCGGTACTGGGCCTGATCGGGGCCTTCGCGACCTTCGTCGTCTTCGCCTGGCGCGACGTCAGCGAGGCGATCATCCCCGCGGCAACCGTTCGCCGAATTGATCTCAGACACCGCAAAGCAGTCAAGGCGGCCGAACCCTGGCCGCTCGAGGAACAACAGACCGGCCAACCGTCCGCCTCGCGTGACCGCACCCCGGTTCCGGCCGAATGAGCGGTGCCCAGGCCACTTACGGTGACCCCAACATGGTCGGACACGGCCGATCCCGGTCGTCCGAAGCCGCCCGCTCGCCGGGCGACGGCGGGGTCGTCGCCAAGCGCGTCGTCGTCGCCTATGGCTTCTGGATCTTCCTGCTCAGCGATATCATCATGTTCGCGAGCTTTTTCGCCGCTTATGCGGTGCTGTCGAGCGCCACCGCGGGCGGCCCCAGCGGCCGTCAGCTGTTCGACCTGCCCAATACCGCGATCGAGACCGGGCTGCTGCTGACCTCGAGTTTCACCTGCGGCATGGCGAGCATCGCCGCCGACGTGCGCAATCCGCGCTGGTTCTATATCGCGATGGGGGCGACCTTAATGCTCGGGGCGGGGTTCATCGGGCTCGAGATCCGCGAGCTTTCCGGCTTCGTCGCGCAAGGCGCGGGGCCGAGCCGGAGCGCCTTCCTGTCGGCGTTCTTCGCGCTGGTCGGCTGTCACGGGCTGCACGTCTCGGTCGGATTGCTCTGGCTGCTGACGATGATCGCGCAAGTCTTCGCCAAGGGGTTTCGCGATGATATCCAGCGCCGCATCCTGTGTTTCGCGCTATTCTGGCATGCGCTCGACATCATCTGGGTGGCGCTGTTCACCGTGGTGTATTTACTGGGAGTGGCATAATGGCCGACGAGGAATTCGACCGGTCGCAGTCGGCTCCCGGCGACCGGCGCGACGCTGCCGACAGTATTTCGACGCAGGTCATCGGCTATCTGATCGGCTTGGCGCTGGCGGTGATCATGACTGCGGTATCGTTCTACATCGTCCACAGCCGTCTGATCTGGGGACCAGGTATTCCGATTGGTTTGATCGTACTCGCCATCGGGCAGATGGGTATCCACCTCGTCTTCTTCCTGCACGTCAACACCGGACCGGACAGCACGAACACCGTGCTGGCGCTGGCTTTCGGGCTGCTGATCGTCTTTCTGGTGCTGGCCGGGTCGATTTTCATCATGACCAACCTCAACCAGAACATGTTGCCGATGGAACAGATCATGAAGATGCAGCGCTAGGCGGCGGTGAGCCGATCGGAACAGGTGCGTTTCAATCGGAAAGCGTTCGGAACCGTACGGTCGCAGGCGAATTAAAAAAACATGAAGTCAGATCGAGTTGTCGTCATCATCGTCGAGGACGAGTTGCTTATCCGGTTGATGGCGGCCGATGTGCTTGCCGAAGCCGGGTATTTGGTACTCGAAGCCGACAGCGCCGACGAGGCGTTATCCGTACTCGAGGCCGAGGCCGATAATGTCGATGTGCTGTTTACCGACGTTCACATGCCCGGCGAACTCGATGGGCTCGCGCTGGCACATCACACAATGCGGCGTTGGCCGTGGATCGGGCAGCTGATTACCTCAGGGCGCGCACACCCGGCGGTGAACAGCATGCCGGAAGGCAGCCGTTTCTTACCCAAGCCGTACCGGACTGGCGAGATCATCGAGCACCTGCAGATGCTGGTTCCAGTCGGCTAAGCAGCTCACGCCACCTCGAACTGCGGCTCCTTGGCCAACGTCGTCACGGGCGGATGCGCGAGAAAGCGTTCGGCCTCCAGCGCCGCCATGCAGCCCATGCCCGCCGCCGTCACGGCCTGGCGGAATACCTTGTCCTTGACGTCGCCCGCCGCAAACACCCCGGCGACCGACGTCGCGGTCGAGTCAGGCGCGGTCAGCAGATAGCCCTCGTCGTCCATCGCCAGCTTGCCGCGGAACAGCTCGGTCGCCGGTACATGACCGATGGCGACGAACAGCCCGTCGACCGCCAGCTTGCGCGAGCCGCCGTGGCGCGTATCGAGCAGCGTGATCCCCGTAACGCTCCGCGGTGCCGCGGTGCCTTCGACCTCGGCGACCTCGGCGTTCCAGATCATCTCGATCTTGGCATTGGCGGCAAGACGCGCTTGGTTGGTCTTGTCGGCGCGCAGCTCGCCGCGGCGGTGGATGAGGTAGACCTTGCTGGCGAAGTTGGTCAGGAACAACGCTTCCTCGACCGCGGTGTTGCCGCCGCCGACGACCGCGACGGTCTTGCCGCGATAGAAGAAGCCGTCGCAGGTGGCGCATGCCGACACGCCGAAGCCGCGGAAGTGCGTCTCCGACGGCAGGTTTAGCCAACGCGCCTGCGCGCCGGTCGCGATGACGATGGAGCTGGCGATATACTTCGCGCCGCCGTCGCCGGTGACGACGAACGGATAGCGGTCGAGGTCAACGTCGGTAATGATGTCGGAGATCATTCGCGCGCCGACATGCTCGGCCTGCGCCGCCATTCGCAGCATCAGGTCGGGACCCATGACGCTGGTGTCGCCGGGCCAATTCTCGACGTCGGTGGTGATCGTCAGCTGCCCGCCGGGCTGCAGCCCTTGCACGAGCACCGGGGCGAGTGCCGCACGCGCCGCATAGATGGCGGCGGTATAGCCGGCTGGGCCGGAGCCGATGATCAGGACGCGGGTGTGGACGGTGTCGGACATGCGAACTCCTTACCCGTACTATTTAGGTGCTGAAAGGGCTCGCGTCATCCCGTCGGCGGTATTGCATCGTTGCGCGGTGGAGTAACATTCTTATAGTGTGAGCGGGTTCAACGGGAGTTATCATGC
Organism: Sphingomonadaceae bacterium; assembly: GCA_031421275.1. GTDB lineage: Bacteria > Pseudomonadota > Alphaproteobacteria > Sphingomonadales > Sphingomonadaceae > Polymorphobacter_B. The sequence continues at coordinate 19,308 of JANOOK010000011.1, read as the reverse complement.
ACCGATCGCGTCTGCAGCTCGATGCGATTGACCGGGTGATCCTGGCGCAACTGCAGGCGGAGGGCCGCATCACCAACGTCGAGCTCGCCGAACGCGCCGGGCTGACCGCGCCGCCATGCCTGCGCCGGGTTCGCGCGCTCGAAGAGGCCGGCGTCATCCACGGCTATCATGCCAACCTCGATCCGGTGCAGCTCGGCTACGGCGTCACGGTGTTCGCGATGGTCACCCTGATCAGCCAGGCCGAAGCCGACCTGAAAGCCTTCGAGGCGCATATCGCCAAGCTGCCGCAGGTCCGCGAGTGTCATATGCTCAACGGTGAGATCGATTTCCTGCTCAAGGTCGTCGCGCACGATTTGCAGGAATTCCAGCGATTCTTGACCAGCGAACTGACGCCCGAACCGAATGTGGCGAGCGTACGGACCTCGCTGACGATCCGCATCGCGAAGATGCTGCCCGGAGTGCCGGTCGATTGAAGCGCTACGCCCTCGCTTCTGCTCCCCTCCCCTTCAGGGGAGGGGTTGGGGGTGGGGCTGTCGTGCGAGTAACGGCAGGCTCTTGATCAAGCGCGACCCCACCCCCGGCCCCTCCCCCGAAGGGGAGGGAGCAGATACGGGGCAGGGCTAGAACTTGAACCGCACGCCGACCCGAACGAGGTAGAGCGAAACGGGCACCGTGACGCTTTCGGTCGGTGGCGAGAAGCCCGTGTAACGATATTGCGCGCACGGCACGTTGGCGGGCTGGTTGATGACACCCGTCGCCGGTGCCGTGCCGGTCGCCACCGGGGCGGACAGGCACGCGACGTTGACAACGGCCGAGGTGTACGGGAAGCCGATCTGCGTAACACCTCCCCAATTGTGGTTGAGCAGGTTCGGCAGGTTCTCGATATCGCCGAACAGCGAAATTCGCGACCGGCCGATGAACGTCGGGATTTCCTGCTCGACGTGGAGGTCGATCCGGGTATTGGCGCGCGAGCGGTCGATGTTCTTCGGCGAGATCTGACCGCGATAGTTTTTCAGCTTGCTGTTGTTGATCAGCGTATCGAGTTGCGTCTGCGTCGTCGCATTGTCGTAGCTGACCAGCGGGTCGGCGGGCCCGGTCGGGACGTAGAGCAGATAACGGTCGGGATTGCCGGTCGTGCCGAACACCGCCGAGCGGGTGCCGCTCTGGTCCTGGAAGGTGTAGCTGAACGGCCGGCCGGCGCGGGTCTCGCCGAAGAGTTGAATCGTCGTGCGGTAATCGCGGAAGAACGCGTGATCGTAACCGACGTTATACTTGATCTGCCACTTGGTCTGGTCGTTGCTGATCCCGTAGGCAGCGTTGTTGGGATCGACGACGAACTGGCTGGCGTAAAGCGAACTGGCGGTCGACGAGGTCGCCGGGCTGACGTCCTTGACGTCCTCGAACGTGTAGCTTCCCGACAGCGACAGCCCCCAGTCGAACGTCTTGTCGAAGCGCACGTCGACGATATGGCTGCGGCCGCGACTGGTGTTGGTCAGCTGAATATCCTGGTTAGTGTCGGTGCGCTGGTTGATCGCCGTCGAGGTCGGCACGAAGGTATAGCGAGGCCGGCCGTCGGGCAGCGTGCCGATCTGTACCGATCGCAAATCGCGGAAGGTCACGGCGTTGTTGGTCTTGGTGAAGACGTAGTCGGCGCCGAAGGTGATGCCGAACAGATTATACTCCGCCGTCAGCGTCGCGCGGGTGATCGACGGCAAGCGAAAGTTCGGATCGACCGAGTTGACCGGCGCGGTCACCAGCGACGCCGTGTTGGTCGTCAGATAGTTGTTGACGATGCCCGGGATGACCCTGCCGTCGACACCGTTGAGTGCCGCGGTGCAAACTGCGGCGTTCGCGCCGGTGTACGGGCTGGTGCAGGTCTGCGTCGCACTTCCCGTCGGCGAGCCCACTATCGGGGTGGCCCGAACCACCGTCTGGATCCGGTTGGAGAGCACGCCGGTGTTCGAATAGGCGTTCGAGAAGTAAATGTCCGGATTGCCGCCGCTGAACACGCCGACGCCGCCGCGCAGGTTCAGGTTGGGCACGCCCTTATAGTCAAAGCTCACCCGCGGCTGGAACGACTGGAGGCCCTTGAAGGTCTTGTTATTGGCGAAGCCGTTACGCAGCACGAACGACGGGTTGACCGGGATCGGGCTGCTCGACGCGAACAGGTCGTAGCGCGCGCCGTACGTCAGGCGCAGGTCGTTGTTGATCGACCAGTCGTCTTGGAGCCCGATGGTATACTGACCGTATTTGAAGTTCGCCGTCGTGTCGTTCGGATTGAGCGACAGTGCGTTCTGGTAATCAAACGAACTGGCGTTGCGCGACTGCAGATCGGCGATCGAGTCGAAGTAATAACCGCCGGCGCTATACTGCAGGAAGGCGTTGACGGTGCGGTTCTCGGTGTACTCCGCAAACGCCTTGAAGGCGTGATTGCCGGCCTGATAGCGCATGACGAAAGCACCATTGTATGTGTCGGTGAGCAGCGAGTTGGTCTGGCGGCTGATATCGGGGCCAAAGGTGACGACGGGATTGCCGGTACCGCATGACGTGGCGGTGTTGCTGGTTCCCGCGGCGATGATGCTGCTCGGCGCGGTGCAGACCCGGAACTGGGCGAAGCCGCGGCCGAGTTCCGGGTCCTGGCCACGCTTGTAGCGCTTATAGTCCACCCGCACTTCGGTCTGCAGCCGGTCGCTCCAGTCCGAGTTCAATTGGACGATTCCGGCCCGCAGCAGCTCGGTCAGCTTGTAGGCGTTCGAGGCAAGCCCGAGTTGCGGGTTGCCCGTCGCCGTGTTGCTATTCTGGAGACTATCGGTCGAATCGTACGAGTTGATATACGAAACCTTCAGCCGCTGCGTGTCGCTGATATTCCAGTTGAGCTTAACGACGAACTTCTCGTCGAGATTATTGTTGAGCGCGAGGACGCCGCCGGTATCGTAATTATAGACGCTTTTGGCGATCGACTGGATCGACGCAACCTCGGCATCGGTGAGGTTGGGGACCTGCGCGATGGTGCCCGGTGTTTGCGGGCGCGGATCGGTGTTGCGCTCGTACGAGCCGCTGAAGAACAGCTTGTCCTTGATGATCGGGCCGGAGATCGTCCCGCCATAGGTCTGGCTGTTATAGCCGATGTTCGGCAGCGTGACGTTGTAAATCTGGTGTCCCTGCAGTCCGCTCGTGCTTTTCGAGTAGAAGGCGTTACCGTGGAAATCGTTGGTACCCTCAATAATCGTCGCGTCGACCACACCGCCCTGGAAGTTGCCCTGCCGGATGTCGAACGGCGCGATCGAGACCGATACCTGCGCCAGCGCATCGAACGGTATGGGGCCGCGGCGCGTCGGGCTCGCATCGGGGTTGAGGCCGAAGGTGTCGCCGACCTGGACGCCGTCAATGGTGAAGCGGTTGAAGCGCGGGTTGGTCCCGGCAAACGAGACGGCGCGGCTATTGGTCAGATCGATCGTGGCGAACGGCGAGCGGCGCTCGATGTCGCGGATGTCGCGGTTGACCGACGCGACCTTGGCGATATCGACGGCGCGCAACGTCGTCTGCGGGCCATCGGACGCTGCGCCTGCGCCCTTGACGTTACTAGCCGTGACGACGATTTCGTCGGTGCCGGCCTTGGCAAGCTCAATCGGCAGATCGAATGGTTGGCCGATTACCGCGTAGACGTCGGTAACAGTCGAATTACCAGCGGGGCTGGTCACGGCGACGGTATACGGACCGCCCGAACGTAAACCGCTGACGCTGTACAATCCCGAAGCGTCTGTGCGAGCCCGCGATACCGTCCCCGATGGAACGTTGGTGATCGTGATCTCGGCACCCGCGACCGGCGTACCGCCACTCGTCACGATACCCCGCACGAGCGAGGTCGTTTCCTGGGCTTGGACGCCCGTCGTCGACATCACCGCGATTGCTGCGAGCGATGCACCTGCCCAGATATTCCGCATCATATTTGCCCCGTGTTGCCCAACCCTCGCCAGCCGTTGCCTGGCGATTCGATGTCCACTCTCTGGCCGGGGTTTGTGAAAGATCGACGACTCAAATGTTGCAGTGCCGCGACAGCAGGCATTGCCTCCCGCAACTGTGGCGGCGTGGTCACACCGACCGTCCGAGTAGTGCGGGAAAACGTAGGCGATGACGGGCTCGAACCGCCGACCCTGCCCGTGTAAAGGGCATGCTCTACCAACTGAGCTAATCGCCCGCGACAACACTGATAGCGCGGCGATCGGCCGTTGTCAGCAGCGGTAATATTGGCGATAGCAAGAGCTCACCGACTGGAGCCGGCCATGCTGCGAACGCTGTTCATCGACCATCCCGCCAGCGTCGGCGAGAGCTATGTGGAACATCTGCGCGCCAGCCTGGAGACAGCAACGAGGCTCGGCGCGGCGGCGGGTGCCTGTGTGGTGCATGCGATCGTGCCGGGGCTGTGCCGGACGACGGCCAGTACGGCGATCCTGCAGCTGCACGCCGAGATCATGCCGCGGCGCTTCGATCAGCCGACACTGTGATGGACGATAGCCGCGACGCATCGGCGAGTGACGGCGAGGACGGCGACCTCGGCTTCTCGCGCGAGCGGCTCGAGCGCATCGAGCGCTTGCTTGACGAGCGCTATATCAAGACTGGCAAGCTGCCGGGCGCATTGCTTTCGGTCTCGCGTTACGGCGAGCCGGCGTACACCGCGGTGCTCGGTCATGCCGATATCGAGCGCAAGCTGCCGCTCGCCGCCGACACGATCTTTCGGATCTATTCGATGACCAAGCCGCTGACGTCGGTGGCATTCATGATGCTGGTCGAGGAGGGCAAGGTCGCGCTCGACGACCCGGTGCACCGCTATATCCCCGAATGGCGCGATCTCGGCGTGTTCGACGCGGGGACGCACCGTACCGGCTTCGCGACGCATCCCTGCACGCGGCCGATGCAGATCGTCGACCTGCTGCGCCACACCGCCGGGCTGACCTATGGCTTCCAGCTGCGCTCGAACGTCGATGCCGCTTACCGCGCGCGCAAGATCGGCGAGATCGAGAAAGCCGGGACGCTGGCCGATATGATCGCCGCCGTCGCCAAACTGCCGCTCGAATATTCGCCCGGCGACGCGTGGATCTACTCGATAGCCACCGATGTGCTCGGCTACCTGATCGGGGTGATCAGCGGCGAGCCGTTCGAAATGTTCCTTCAGCGGCGTATCCTGGACCCGCTCGGTATGGTTGACACCGGCTTCCACGTGCCCACCGAGAAGGCCGCGCGGTTCGCGGCGTGCTATGAGCCGAACGCAACCGGCGGACTGCATCTGCAGGACGATCCGGCAACGAGCAGCTATCTCCAGCCGCCGAGCTTTATTTCCGGCGGCGGCGGGCTGGTGTCGACCGCGGCAGACTACATGCGCTTCGGCAACGCCATGCTCAACGGCGGCACGCTGGGCGGCCATCGGCTGATCAGCCGCAAGACGCTCGACCTGATGACCGCGAACCATCTGCCCGGCGGGGCGAGCATCGCCGCGCTGTCGCGGTCGCTGTTCAGCGAGGCGGCCTATGACGGGGTCGGCTTCGGGCTCGGCTTCGCGACGACGCTCGATGTGGCGAAGACGCTGATGCCGGGTAGCCGCGGTGATTACTTCTGGGGCGGCGCGGCGAGCACGTTCTTCTGGGTCGATCCGGTGGAGGACATCGTCGTGGTCTTCATGACGCAGCTGATCCCCAGCTCGACCTATCCGGTGCGGCGCGAACTGCGGACGCTGATCTACAGCGCGCTCGACGACTGAGCCGCGCGGCGCAGCAGGTCGGTCGTCGACGGGTCGAACGCGCTGTCGCCAACACCCGCGTCCTGCGCGGCGTTCGCCATTTCCTTGCCGAGCTCGACACCCCATTGGTCGAACGGATTGACGCCGAGCAGGCACGCCGCAGTGAACGTCCGATGCTCGTAGAATGCCAGCAGCGCGCCGAGGCTGAAAGCGTCGAGGCGGTCGAGCAGCAATGTCGCCGACGGCCGGTTGCCGGGAAAGGTCTTCGCCGCCGCCAGTGCCGGGTCGCCGCCCGACAGCGCCAGCGCCGCGTCGAAGCTGCGGCCGCGCATCAGCGCTGCGCCTTGCGCGAAGCAGTTGGCGAGCAGCTGCTGGTGATGGCCGCCGCCGAGCGCATGGCCGGGCTCGGCAATGGCGATGAACTCGACCGGACCGGGGTGGTGGCCCTGGTGGAGCAGCTGAAACACGGCGTGCTGCGCGTCGGTCCCGGTGCCACCCCATGTCACCGCACCGGCGGGGTAGGGCAGGGATCGTCCATCACGGTCGACCCGCTTGCCGTTCGACTCCATCTCGAGCTGCTGGAGATAGGCGGGGAGCAATCGCAGCCGCTCGTCATAGGAGAACACCGCGCGCAGCGGCTGCGCGCGGAACACCGCCGACCACACATCGAGCGCCCCCGCCAGCGCGGGCAGGTTGTCGACGAACGGCGTATCGCGGAAATGGGCATCGACCGTCGCCGCTCCGGCCTGCAGAGCATCGAACGCGGCCACACCGCAACGTAAGGCCAGCGGCAGGCCAACCGCCGACCACAGCGAGTAGCGTCCGCCGACGGTTTCGGCGAACGGCAGGATGCGGTCGTCCGCAATTCCCCACGCGGCAGCCTTCGCCGGAGCAGCGGTGACCGCGATGCACCGCCGGCGCGGCTGGGCGACGCCGGCCGCCGCCAGCCAGTCGAGCGCGCTGGCGGCGTTGGTCATCGTCTCCTTCGTGGTGAAGGTCTTCGAGACGATGACGATGGACGTGCGCAACGGGTCGCATTGTGCGGACGCCCGGCTCAGCGCGACGCCGTCGATGTTGGCGACGACATGCACCACGGGACCGTCGCCATCGTGACCCAGTGCGTCGAGCAGCAGCGCCGGGCCAAGCGCCGAGCCCCCGATACCGATATGGAGCACACGCGCGATGCTGGCGTCGGCGCGCATGGTCGCCGCGAGCTGGCGGAGCTTGGCCTGACCGGCGGCGGCCGTGCCGACATCAGCCGCCGAGCCCACACCACGCTCGGCCGTGTGCGTCGCGGCGCGGTGCTCGGACGGATTGACGACATCGCCCGCGAACAACCGCTCGCGCCAGCCCGCGAATGCCGCGGTTTCGGCGAGCGCCGCAAGCAGCCGCAGCGTCTCCGGCGTCGCCGCGAGCTTGGAGAAATCCGCATGCAATCCAGCGACTTTGCGCGACAGCTGCGAGACGCGCGTGGGATCTTCGGTAAACAGCGCCTCAAGACCCGGCACTCCCAACGCCGCGGCATGCTCCACCAGCGCATGCCAAGCCGGAGTCGTCTCGAACATCGGCAATCGTCCTCTGCAACAGGCGACCGGCGGTTAGCAGCGTCCGCTACGAGAGTCACCCGTGCCGATCGGCGGACACCCGCTTGACACCCTGTCCCGGCCCGCGCCAAGCCTTTCGGCGCATGACATTGCTGCCTTCTGTTCCGCTCAGCCGCGACGATAGCGGGCTCGCCGTGTGGGCGCGGGAGACGCTCGGCCATGAGTTCGCCGACGTCGGCCTGCTGCGGCGGGCGCTGACGCACGGTAGCGTTTCAGGCGGCAGCGTTGCGGGCGGCAGTAGTGCGCGCGACGATTATCAGCGGCTGGAATTTCTCGGCGACCGGGTGCTCGGCTGCGTTGTGGCAGCGTGGCTGTACCGCGACTATGATGAGCCCGAGGGGCGGCTGACAGCGCGCTATCACGGCCTGGTCGAAGGTCCTGCCAATGCCGAAGTGGCGCGCGCGCTCGGCGTTCCCGAACGCCTGTTCATGGAGAAGGTCGCGCGGCAAAAGGGGCTGGGCCATTCGGACAATGTGCTCGGTGATATCGCCGAGGCGATCGTCGCGGCAGTGTTTCTCGACGGCGGCTGGGCGGCGGCGGATGCGTTCGTGCGCCGCCACTGGGGGACGCTGCTCGAAGCCGGGCCGCGGCTGCTGGTCGATCCGAAATCACGCCTGCAGGAATGGGCGCTGGCAAAAAGCCGCCAGGCCCCGACCTATGAACTCGTCGAGCGCTCGGGCCCCGATCATGCGCCACGATTCCGCGTGCGGGTCGTCGTTCGCGGGCAGGAGCCGGCAACCGGCGACGGGGCCAACAAGCGCGAGGCGGAGAAAGCGGCTGCGGTCGCCATGCTGGAAAGGCTCAAGCCATGACCACCCGTTGCGGAACGATCGCGGTCGTGGGCGCGCCGAACGCCGGCAAGTCGACGCTGGTCAACACGCTGGTCGGGCAAAAGGTCGCGATCGTTAGTGCCAAGGTGCAGACGACGCGCACCCGGCTGATGGGCATCGCCATCGAAGGCGACGCGCAGCTGCTGCTCGTTGATACGCCGGGTATCTTTGCGGCGCGGCGGCGGCTCGACCGCGCCATGGTCCGCGCCGCATGGGAGGGCGCGCACGGGTCCGACCTGATCCTGTTCGTCGTCGATGCCAAGGCCGGCTTCAAGGCCGACGCGAGCGCCATCCTGACCGCGCTCGAAAACCGGCCCGAGCCGAAACTACTGGCGCTCAACAAGGTCGATATCGCCGACAAGGGCCACCTGCTCGATCTCGCCGCGCACGCCAATGCCATGGCGAAATTCACCGAGACGTTCTTCATCGCCGCCGACAGCGGCGACGGCGTACCCGAACTCAAGTCGGTGCTCGCCGCCGCCGTGCCCGAAGCGGCATGGGAATATCCGGCCGATCAGCTGGTAGATGCCACCACGCGACTGCTGGCGGCCGAGCTGACCCGCGAGCAGCTGTATCTGCAGCTGCACGCCGAGCTACCCTATGCCAGCGCGGTCGAGACCGAGAAGTGGGAAGACCGCCGCGACAAGTCGATCGCCATTCACCAGCAGATCCTGGTCGAGCGCGACAGCCAGAAAGCGATCGTGCTGGGCGCGAAGGGTGCGCGCATCAAGGCGATCGGCGAGGCGGCGCGGGCCTCCATCGCCGAGCTGACCGGGCGCAAGGTCCACCTGTTCCTGCACGTCAAGGTCAAGGCCGACTGGGCCGACGACCGCGAAGTCTACCGCGACATCGGGCTCGACTGGAGCGAGTGACCGCGGTCATAATGCCGTAAAAGCTATCCGCGGCAGATCTTTGCGGTACCGGCAATCACGACGGCGAGAACCTGCCGGGCGACGACAGCCTGAGGGGCTTCGTGCGCAACTTCTGCGCGCTGCAGCCGGTCAAAATGCCCGAGTCGCAGGACTTGCACCGGACGGCGATCATCCAGCCCAACGTCTACTGGACGCTGCTGACGCCGCTGATCAATTTCGTCGGGCTGTATTCGAACATTCCCGAGGGCGGCCAGATCAAGTCGCCGCAAACCGATTGGCTGATCAACGACCCGACGGGGACGCCGCCGCATCCGTAGCGCGCTGTCGCAGCCGTGAACCGAACGCCCTGAACTTAAGGGCGAGCCAGCAGTTCGTCGGCGATGGATGATCCGGTACAACTGGTCGAGGCCGGCCGCGACTGGCGGCCCAAGCGTGTTCTGCTGACGCGTTCGGCGCTGGCCTGGGAGCATGGCCGCGCAATCGCCGGGCGCGCTGCCGCACTCGGATTGACCGTCGTCGAGCTGGCCAACGACCGGCTGCCGGCACCCGAAAGCGACGATCCGCGGCGCGGCTATGCGGAGGCGAAGGCGACGCTGGCGGTCGTCGTCGCGCCGCCGGGGAAGCTCAAATTCCAACCGATCGCGCCGAGCGCCGATTGGCGGGTCGATCTCGCGCAGGGCTGCCCGGCGCACTGCAGCTATTGCTACCTCGCGGGCTCGCTGAAGGGTCCGCCGATCACGCGCGCTTATGCCAACTTGCCCGAGATCTTTGCGGCGCTGCCGGGTTACCTCGGGCAGGGTACGATCACCTCGCGCTCTAAGACGCGCGTTCACGAGGGCACGACGTTCGAGGCGTCGTGCTATACCGACCCGCTCGGCATCGAGCACCTGACCGGGTCGCTGGCGGCGCTGATCGCCCACTTCGGCGCGTGGGAAGCCGAGGCGCAGCTACGTTTCACCACCAAGTTCGCCGCTGTCGGCCCGCTGCTCGGCCTCGATCACCAGCGCCGGACGCGAATGCGGGCGTCGCTCAACCCGGCCGCATTCGCCCGCTTCGAGGGCGGGACGAGCGCGGTGGCGCAGCGGCTGGTGGCGCTACGCCGGATGGCCGATGCCGGCTATCTCGTCGGCCTGACGATCGCGCCGATCATCGCCGCCGACGGGTGGCGCGAGGCGTACGGGCAGCTGATCGCCGATGTCGCACAGTCGCTGGCCGGCGTCGTCGATCTCGACCTTACGGTCGAGCTGATCACGCATCGCTATTCAGCCGGGTCGAAGGCGACGCTCGAAAGCTGGTACCCCGGATCGAAGCTCGACATGAGTTCGACCAACCGGAGCGAAAAGCGCACCAAATTCGGTTCGGTCAAGCACGTCTACGATACGGCGACGATGGGCGACCTGCGGCGCTTCTTCGAGACCGAGATCGCGGCGCGGCTACCGGCGGCGCGGATCCTGTATTGGACCTGAGTTGCCGTCCGAATGACGTCGGTGGGCTTCATTGTGATATTTTAGAGCCACTTCGGATGTGACTAGCGCCAGATCGGCAGTTTGCGAGCGAACGGTAACGTCTGCTTCACGATTGAGCCCTACCGCTAACATCGGCAACCGGGGGTTGCTTCAATCAGGCGACGGTTCCGGCTGTCGACATTACCGTAGCGGGCATCGGTATTTGACGGGCAAACATCGCAAGCTGACGCTGATCGCACTTGCCCCCGCATTGCTTACGCCTGCGACGTTATCGGCCCAATCTGCGCCGGTTGCGGTCAAGCAACGGGCCGCGAACGATGCCCTAAGCGGACCGCCGAGGAGCAGCGCCGTGACCGGCAAGCCCGACGACATCGTCGTGTCCGCCGAACGCGCTACGGCGACCAGTTCGATCGATCGCAAGGTTTATATCGTCGGTCGCGACCTGCAGGCGACGACAGGATCGGTTGCCGATATCCTGCACAATCTGCCGTCGGTCGAAGTCGACGCGCTCGGCAACATCAGCTTGCGCGGCGACAGCAACGTGCAGCTATTGATCGACGGCAAATCTTCGACATCGCTGTCGTCCGCCAACCGCGGCGAGGTGCTGCAGCAACTTCCCGCCGATACGATCGAAAGCATCGAGGTGATCACCAATCCCTCGGCACGGTTCAAGCCCGATGGTTCGGCGGGGCTGATCAACATCGTCACCAAAAAGAACCGCAAGCCCGGCCGCTCGGGTACCGCGAAGGCCAGCGTCGGCACCGACGGGCGTTTCAATCTCGGCGCGACCCAGGCGTATCGTGCGGGCAAGCTTAGCCTGAATGCCAGCTTTAGTCTGAAGCGCTACGTGCCTTACTCGCCGTTCACCGATACGCGGTCGCGGCTCGACCCGGTGAGCGGCGAGGCGATCAACAGTGACCAGCACGGCTATGTGAACGCCCGGCGCCTGTCCGAAATTGGCACCCTCGACATCGACTACGACCTGACCAAAGCCGACCGGCTCAGCGCCGGTGCCACCTACAACTCGCGGCTGGGAACGCCCGAGCTGCACGAATATAATCGCATCACCGGCGCGGCCACAGGCGTCATCGCCGACTTCGACCGCATCGGGCGCGGCCACGAGCGCGAAACCAACTCCGAAGCGACGGCCAAATACCGTCATAGCTTCGCCGTCAAGGGGCATGAATTCACCCTCGACCTGCGTCGCGGTGAGGCGACCGAAACGCAGTCGCGACGTTTCGTCAACACCTATCGTACCCCAGCCGGACCCTCGACGATCGACCAGGAGTCACCGCACACCGACGAGATCGAATATGAACTGACCGCCGAATACGCACAGCCGTTCGCCGGCGGGGCGAAGCTGCTGCTCGGCTACGATGTCGACCGCGATGACCAGAATTACGACAGTCGCGGCGACGATATCGACCCATCGACCAATGTTTCGACGGTCAACCCCGGTTTCACCAATCGCTTCGCGTATGCGAGCACGGTGCACGCGCTGTACGGCACCTATGAGCTGCATCTGGGCAAAAAGCTGACCGCGTTGACGGGCTTGCGCTTCGAGGCAACCGGCACCGACGTCAACCAGATCACCAGCGGCGTGAACACGCACAGCGATTACTACCGGCTCTATCCGACGCTGCATCTCGAATATGCACGGAGCGAGCATTCGACGGTCCGCTTAAGCTATAGTCACCGCATTGTTCGCCCCGACGCCGACGCGCTCAACCCATATCCGCTGTTCCAGAATCCGATCAACCTGCGCAGCGGTAATCCCAGGCTGAAGCCGCAGGAAACCGACGCGTTCGAGGCGAGCTACGCCTACGCCGCGCATGGCATGAACTGGGAGCTGACGCCTTATCTGCGCGCCAGCACCAACGTCTTCACCAGCGTCAGCCGGCAGATCAGCCCAACGGTGCTCCTGACGACGCAGGACAACCTTGGTAAGAGCACCGCCGCCGGACTCGAGTTTACCGGCAGCGGCAAGTTCAATGCGGCGCTTGCCTATAATGTCAGCGGGAGCCTTTACTATAATCGGATCGACGCTGCGAACATCGGCATCGCCGGCGTACGAAGCGCGGTCGGTTATTCGGCGAAAGCCAACCTCGACTACAAGGCGACGAAAAAAGACTTCCTGCAGTTCAGCATTGATTACTCAGGACGAAGGCTGATCCCGCAGGGCTACCGCCTGCCGGCTGCCAGCGCCAACTTCGGCTATCGCCGTCAGCTGCGCCCCGGCCTCGCGGCGGTATTCACCGTCACCGACATCACCGATACGCTGAAAGACCGGATCGTACTCGACACCGGCACGGTCCACGATGTTGCGAGCTTGCGACGTGGACCGCGCGGGATCAACTTTGCGCTGGTGTGGACATTCGGCGCTAATGCCAAGGCTGCGAACTCGAAGTTCGACTATTCGGAGTAGCATTGGACCGGTCGCAAGAAGGACCGCCGGTGAGGGCGGTCCTTCTGCTGACGCGCAAGACAGTGCCGGCGTGAACCGGTGTCGCCGTTAAATAGCGCCGCTCGACTTGTTGCCGTACAGCGTCCGCTCGCGCGCCACCTGCTCGCCCGAGTATGCCGGGGCATTCTCGTCGAACTTCGACCAGCCACCCTGGCGATAAGCGGTCCCGCGTGTCGTTGTATCGACAGCGTTATGCTGCGTCAGGATCGCCAGCGCCTGGTCGATGTGTCCGTCCGGAACGCGCGCGCTGACCAGCGTGCCGCCGCGGCGGACGCCCTCGGAGAACACATGCGCTTCCTCATCGGTGTGGCCCGAGTTCTTGAGCGCGCCGACGATACCGCCGGTCGCCGCACCGCCGACGCCGCCGATCGCGGCCCCTGCCGCGGTCGAGGCGAGCCAGCCGGCCGCCACGACCGGACCCAGCCCGGGGATCGCCAACAAGCCGAGCCCCGCCAAAAGCCCGCCCGCGCCGCCGAGCAGCGCGCCGGTCTTGGTACCACGATCGACGTCGCCGCGGTCGTTGACACTACCCGCGTCGGTACCAGTGGCTGTTCCGGCATTAGCACCGGTGTTGCCGGTCATGCCCGAGTGGCTGCCATCGGAATTATTCGCGACGATGCTGATGTCGTCATGGGCAATGCCCAGTTGCTCTAGCGCCTGAACCGCCTGGCTCGCCTCGGCATAGGTGTCGAACAGATGCGTGATCGTCTTCATGTGCATACTCCAAAGCTGGATTTATCGGTGATCGGCAACAGCCATCAGCGCGGCGTGACGTTGCCCTTATAGTCGAGACCGACCATCGCCTGCTTGCCGTTCTGCATCGCCTGGCCCATCCAGACGCCGTCTTTGTCCTTGGACAGCTTGCCGACCTGCGTGTAGCCCGCCTTGGCGATACGCTTGCGCGCCTGGCCCTCGGTGAACGAGTTCGCGCCGTCGGCCATCCTGGTGGTTTTCTTGACGTGGCTGTCCTTCAGCGCCGGGTTGTGCGACGTCTGGTCGTCTGCGGTGGCCGGTGCCGTCGTCTGCGACGTCGTCTGCGAGGTCGACGAGGCCATCTGTGCCGACGCCCCGGTCGCCAGGGCCGCCGCAATTGCTGCGGCTACGATAATCTTCATGCGGTGCTCCTTTGCGGTGTAACGCCGCCATAACGTAACAACGCGCCGATAGTGCCCAATCGGCGACGATTATTTAACGGACGCGGGGAGCGGGCGTGCTCCAGCCCTCTCCCGGGATGACCGGAGAAGGCTGGAGCACCGCGCTAAAACTTGATCCGCACGCCGGCGTACATAAACCTACCAACAGGGCTGTACGGATCGCCGTTCTCGGTACCGAGCAGGTCGTAAGGCGGCAACTGATCGGTCACGTTGTCAACGCCGACGTAGAATTGATACCGGGTCTTGGGCACGGTGATATCGACGCGGAGGTCGTGGTAGGTCACTGAAGGATAGTAAGGAAATGGGAACGCTTCGATCTGCAAGGGCGGGCGGTACTGGGTTGAGTTCTGCGTCTCATACACACCAAGTGCCGTCACGATCTGCCGACCGACGTAGCGGAAGCGATAGCCGAAATTAAACACACCAGTGGTCAGATTAGCCGAAATCTGGCCCGCCCACTCGGGGTCGCCCAATGTACCCAGCTGGCGCAGCGCGAAGTCAGGCTTGGTTACATCGGTATAGTTGTACTTGACGAACGTCTTGGTCAGGCTGCCGCGCAGGTTGATCGCTACGTCACCATTGAAATGATGATTATAGACCACTTCGGCATCGATGCCGCTGGTGACGTTCTTTGCGTAGTTGAAGGGCTGCGCGGTGAACGACGAGCCGGTCGATGGAAATGATACCGTGCTACCGGCATGCGCGACGTCGGTCTGGCCCTTGAAGGTGCCGTTCGGGTTGCGGAACACTACTGCGCAAAACGGATTGTTGATGCCGCTCGTGCTGTCGTAGCACTGGTTGATGATAGTCTGCGGTGCGAGTGAGAAAATCGCATTCTTGATGTTGATATGGTAATAATCAACGGTCAGCGACAGCCCCGGTATCATGCGCGGTTGAACTACGGCCCCGATCGTGAGGCTGTTGCTCTTCTCGGCGTTTAGCAACGGGTTACCGGCGTTGTTACCGGCGATGCCGGATCCGGCGCGGTTCGAAAACGGCTCGGTCGAGATTGCGCCGCCGACGTTGAAGGTTTGCGTCGTCGGGACGCCTGCTGCCGCGCAGTTGGCGATACGATTGGGGTTGTTATTGATATTCTGTTGACCGCAAGGATCAACCAGGCCGTTGAGGAACGTCTGGCTGGGCGCGCCAAACAGGTCATTCTGGGTCGGTGCCCGGATCGAACGGGCAAAGCCGGCCCGGACCCGGAAATCACGCACCGGCGCATAAGTCCCGTTAACATTGAACGCATAAACAGTGCCGGTGCTGCCGATGTTATAGTTGGAAACCCGGCCAGCAGCGTCGACGGTCAATTCCTGCGCGAATCTCATATCCTTCAGCAGCGGAAAGCTGATTTCGGCGAAACCTTCCTTGGTGATCTCGGCTGGCGGGCGGAAGTCGGGGAGGATGTTGAGGAAGGTCAGTCCGCGGGGGTCCGAGGTGATCGGATCGTACGCGGCGAACGCGGTTTCGCGGCGATATTCGCCGCCGAGCACGAAGGCGATCGGACCGCCGGGCAACTCGAACAACTTCGACAGGTCGCCAGAGACGAAGGCGGTGCCGTCGTAAAGCTCCGCCTTCTGGACGCGCGACGAGGTCACGCCGAAATAGCCGAGCGCCGCCCGCGACACCGATCCACTACCGAACAGGTTGACCGGAACGCAGGCCGGATCGGTGACCGTGACCGCATTGATCCGGCAGACGATCTGCCCCGCCGCATTGCGGACGGCATCGATCGAATTGGCATATTGCGCACGCAGGATGTTGCCCTGCGTGCGGTAGTAGGTGTCGAGGCGGCCGTAGTTGAACGACGCCTCGTACTTCCAGGTATCGAAGAAGGTGCCGCGAATGCCGACGGTTGCTTCGATGTTATCGCGGCGATGCTGCTCGCCGCGGCCGCCAAAGTCCACGTCGAAGCGGAAGGCATTGAACCTCGTCTGACTGGGTGCGAGCGCCGCGACCAGCGTCGCACGCGCCTGCGGGGTCAGGAACGGGTTGTCGACGCTGAAGTTGTTGTTGAAGAAGGTCGGCTGACCCTCCTGGGTCGAATCGACCCGGGTGAACTGTGCCTTGCCGAACACCTGAAAACCCGGCGAGAAATCGAAATGGCCGAGGATCGCGATCTGCTTGCGGTCGAGCCCGGGCTCAAGGAAGCCGCTGCCGCGCAGCGATGAGCCAAGACCGCCCTGGCAGTTCGACGAGCCGTAGGGCCGGAAGTCGGTGGTGCACGGGTTTGCGATCAGCGTACCATCGGAGTTGAAGACGTAGGTCTTGCCTAACTGGGCGAGCGGGTTCGCGTTGGCGGGGTTGGCCAGACCGGAGCAAGCGACGCCGCGACGAGCGGCGAATGCTGCGGCGCTCTCACCCGCTGCGGGCGCGTTCGGGCAGCTAGCGATAAATAGACCGCCGTCAGAGATGTTATTGTTGAGAATATTTGTAAAGAATTGCGTGTCGGAAATACCATCGCCGGTCGACGCCAACGGCCCGTGCAACGGACCGGCACTCGGATTTAGGTTGGCTCCAAGGTTTTCGACCGCGTTGAACTGACTGCGCCCGCTGAACGCGCCAGTCTGATTATCGCGCTCGATGTTGGTCAGCACCGTCTGATGCGAATATTCGGCCGATGCCGCGATATTGCCGCGTCCCTCGCCGAAGTTGTGCCCGGCGGTCAGCGACAGCGTGTACGCTCCGGCATCGCCGCGAGATGACAAGCCACCCTGCGCCCGCGCCAGCACGCCGTCGAAGTTCTGCTTGAGGACGAAGTTGACCACGCCGGCGACCGCGTCGGAACCATAGATCGCCGAGTTACCGCCGGTGACGATGTCGACCCGCTCGATCAGGTTTTCCGGCACGTCGTTGACATCGGGCCGGTTGATCCCGGGGGTGGCGGTGATCAGGCGACGCCCATCGACCAGCACCAGCGTCCGCGCCGTACCGAGCCCGCGCAGGTCGAGTGCGCTGATCCCGGCGGTGCCGATGTTGCGCTGCGAATTCGACTGCGTGAAGGTCGCGCGGAGCTGCGGCAGTTCGCTCAGCGTGTCACCGATCGAGATCGTGCCGCGTGCCAGCAGCTCGGTACCGGTGATGGTCGTGACCGGCACGGCCGAGACCATGTTCGGCCGGTTGAGCCGCGATCCGGTCACGACGATCTGCTCGTTGTCGGCCGCGCCCGGAGTCGCGACATCAGCCGCTGCCGCCACCGCTACCGCTACCTGCGCCGCAACTGGTGCCGAGACGATCGTTATTGCTGTCAACGCTGAAGTCGTCAGTAACAATTTCATTTTCAACATCGTAGATCCCTGTTCGTTGGCAGCCCTACCAACCTACGAAGAAAAGTTGCATTTGGTTTTGACCCGGGCAACCGCCAAACGCGATCCGATCGTTCAGCTGCGATAAATACTTAATGAGTGTTGTAATTTTGCACGCCTGGTTTGGTTCGGTAGAAAGCCCAGCTGCGAATATCGACGATGCGCTCGACAGCTGCCGCGGATGACAGCCCGGCCGCCGCCAGCTATGCCACGCCCATGACCCTCGCCTCCGCCCGCGCCGCTTTGCCGCCGCTCCATCGTGCCCCCGAACCCGCTGTACTCGCGGGCTTGCTGCCGGCGGCGACGCTTGATGCGGCGACGCGCGAGGCGGTGGTCAACCGCGCGCTCGGGCTGCTGGCCGAACTGCGCGGCGCGCAGTCGAGCGGCTGGGTCAATCGCTTCCTGCAGCAGTACCGGCTCAACACGCAGGAGGGTGTCGCGCTGCTGAGCCTCGCGGAGGCGTTCCTGCGGGTGCCCGACAGCGACACGGCCGATCTGCTGATCCGTGACAAGATCGGCGGGGCCGATTGGGGGGCGCATAGCGGCAAGTCGGACTCGCTGCTGGTCAATTCGGCAACGTGGGGCCTGGTGCTGACCCGCGCCGTCGTCGGCGACGGGGCCGAGACCGGCCGGGCGTCGGTGCTCAAGCGACTGATCGCGCGCTCGGGCGAGCCGTTCGTGCGGACCGCGGTCGGCGCTGCAATGCGGATGATGGGGCAGATTTTCGTCATGGGCCGCACCATCGACGAGGCGCTGGCGCGCGCCGACGATGGCGATAACCGCGGTTTTTCGGCAAGCTTCGACATGCTTGGCGAGGCGGCGCGGACGCGCGCGGATGCGGCGCGCTACTTCGACAGCTACACGCAGGCGATCGCACGGATCGGCAAGGCGAACACCGCGGTCAAGCACTCGATTTCGGTCAAGCTGTCGGCGTTGCACCCGCGTTACGAGACGGCGCATGCGGATACGTGCGTGCCCGAGCTGACGGCGATGCTGACCGACCTCGCGCAGGCTGCCGCTGCCGCCAACATCGGGCTGACGGTCGATGCCGAGGAGAGCGAGCGGCTGGAAATGTCGCTCGACATCATCGGCGCGGTCGCCGCGGCTCCGGTGCTGCGCGGCTGGGACGGGCTCGGCATGGCGGTGCAGGCGTATGGCAAGCGCGCCCGCGCGGTGATCGGCTGGGCGCAGGGGCTGGGCGTCGACACCGGGCGGCAGCTGTCGGTGCGGCTGGTCAAGGGCGCGTACTGGGACAGCGAGATCAAGCGCACCCAGGTCGAGGGCCTGGCCGACTATCCGCTGTTCACGCGCAAGGCGGCGACCGACGTGTCGTACCTCGCCTGCGCGCACGACATGCTGGCGGCCAGCCACATTTTCCCGGCGTTTGCCAGCCATAATGCGTTGACGGTCGCCACCATTCTCGAATGGGCCGGCAAGCCCGGCGGGTTCGAGTTCCAGCGCCTGCACGGCATGGGCGAGGGGCTGTACGAGCGGCTGGTGCGCGACGAGGGCTATGCCTGCCGTAGCTATGCCCCGGTCGGCGGGCACCGCGACCTGCTGGCGTATCTGGTGCGGCGGCTGCTGGAGAACGGGGCGAATTCGAGCTTCGTGCACCAGTTGGCGGATGCGGGGGTGTCGGACGAGGTGCTGCTCGCCGATCCGGCGGTGAGGATTGCGGCGGTTGGCGGCTCGCCGCATCCGTCGATCCCGCTGCCGGCGGCGCTGTTTCCGGGCCGGATGAATTCGGCGGGGCTGGATTTGGCGGATGCCGATGTGCTGGCTTCTGTTGCAACGAGTGTGGGCGCACCAATCCAAATTGTCACCCCGGCGAAGGCCGGGGCCCATGATCACGGACGTTCGGAGATCATGGGCCCCGGCC
>JANOOK010000010.1:0-8661 GCA_031421275.1 Sphingomonadaceae bacterium | reverse complement strand
CGGCCCTGGCATGAGTACGAACGGCTTGTCGACTTCTGCCGTCGTCGGGACGTGGAACCGCCCATTCCGGCCTACCTGCTGCGCGGCATGGGTGCCCGCGTGCGTTGCCCGTACTGGTGGCGGCGTGCGCTTCGCAAAATGGTTGCGCGAAAGTGCGAGCGGGGCGCTATGGCCCTGGGCATGGTGTCCAAGCCTGCGCGTCAGCCCTATGCGAGCGATACAGCCGTTTGGCGGCGCCTGGATCAAAACAAGCGCAACGCGGAAGCCCTGGCAAATACCTTTCTGGAAAACGAAGAGGGATACCGGGCGTCCCTGGCTGACCTTGCGGCGTCGTCGGTGTCCAACAAGGCTATCCGGCGCGGCGAGTTGATGACGCGCATACGTGGCTGCGAAGAGATTGCCGACGAAATGGGACACCCTGGTCTGTTCGCAACGCTGACGCTGCCAAGCCGTTTCCATTCGACGCTGCGGCATGGTGCGCGCAACCCGAAACACGACGGCTCGACGCCTATCGACGGGCAAAAGTGGCATTGCGCGATGTGGGCAAAAGCGCGTGCCAAGCTGGCGCGGCTCGGAATCAATTTATACGGTTTCAGGGTGGCGGAACCGCATCACGACGGCTGCACGCATTGGCATATGTTGATCTGGACGGCGGGCTGTATCGACACGCTGCAAGAGGTCTTGCGCGCCTACTGGCTGAGCGATGCGGGAGACGAGCGCGGCGCGCAAAAGTACCGGACTGCTTTCAAGGTCATGCACCAGGGCGGCGCGGCGAGCTACATCGCTAAATACATTTCAAAGAACATTGATGACCATGGCATCACGGGCCATATCGATGACTACGCGGAAGGCCCGATTGGTCCGGACCTCCTGGGCGATGTGGAAGTCAAGCCTTCGATGCGCGTGGAAGCCTGGGCGGCAACGTGGGGCATTCGTCAGTTTCAGCCGTTGGGACAACCTCCGGTGACGGTGTGGCGTGAGTTGCGGCGCATCAAAGAATCCGAAGCCAAAAAAGCGGGCTTCAATGGCATTGTTCATAAGGCGTGGTGCGCTGCGCAACGCACCGGCGACGTGCTCGCAGACTGGGCGCGCTATGTCCGTGCGCAGGGCGGCGTGATGCAGGGCAGGGCGTCGCGCATCGTCATGCGCGTGGAACGGATGGCAGTCGATGGCCTCTACGGTGCCGCTGTCAGAGCCTTTCCGATGGGTGTGGCCCTGAATATTTCCACGGCGATGACGGTTTGGTCTGAGCGTCGTTTGTGGCGCGCGGTCGAGTCGCGGGAGTCCGATTTTCAGCCGCTTCAAGCGGCGCCTAGGACTCGTGTCAATAACTGTACGGTGCCGATCCGCGAGCACGCGGCACCGTCGAACCAGGCGCATCACTTCGCGCCAAAAATTCAGGGTCAAACGATCCAACCGCACGCCGGGGCGGCTTCTCCGGCAAAAAGGAATACGTATGTTTGATGTTTGGGCTCTGGTAAAGGTGAAAAAAGAGGAACACCCGCGCGCTGGACAGGCCGGCACGGTGTATGCCGTGAGTCCGAAGCACCCGGACGAAGTGGCGGTGCGCTTCGATGCGGATGAGACAGTGGTTCTGGTCGCCGTCGCTGACCTGCAACGTCTGGATTGACGGCATGGCTCGCATCGGTCACACAAAATGTGGGCTCTGCGGCTGCGCTGATGCCTCGGTATCTGAAACGGCAACGGGAACCCTGTCACTGTCGTGCCATCGGTGCGAGTTCTCCGGATATGCAAAAAGCGGCACGAGGTCGGCGCGGTTGATCCGCGCGGCCATGGTGGTGGATGACGACGCACCGGAGCCGGCGACCGCTCCGGCGCCTGCGGTGAAGCCGATCAAGACGGCACTAGGCCGGCCGGCGCCCGTGCCGGCCATCCAATCAAATAATCCTTTCAGCCTGGGCGCGTTGTGAGCATGAAAACCAATCCCGAATCATCGGGCCAAGACCTCGAATTCCTGGCTGGCCAAGCCGCCGCGCTGGACGTGACAGTCATCGAGGATGGTGCTGATGCGCCCGTCGATGCGCCCGTCGATGCGCTGGTCGTCGGGCCATCGAATGCCCAGCTGATAGCCGGCATCATCGAGACGATCCGCGATGCGTTCTGCGGATTCACGAAGCTGTCAACCCCTCGTGCCGTGCTGACGCCTGCGGCCGTCGAGATGGTGGCCGAACCCTGGGCGCGCGTGCTGGATGCGCGCGGAATCAGCCTGCATGAGTACCTGGGCAAAAACTCGGACATGCTCGCCGCCGTGGTTGCTACGGTGCCGGTCGCCATGGCGTTGTATCGGGCCGTAGGCGCTGAATTGATGGTTCGGGAGTTCAACGCAGCCGAGGCGAAGCGCGCGAGCGTAAAGCCGGTGCCAGTGACTGTCGATGGCGTCGTCTAAAGCGCTCGCCATTGCGGCATTCGGTGCGCGTGGCACCGGCAAGACGGCCTGGGTAAAGCAGCAGATAGCGGCGGCCAAGCCGTCGCGCCTGATCGTGTGGGACTTCAAGCACGATCCGTCATTGCGAGACGTGGGAAAGCCATTCACCAGCCTGCCGGACTTCATTCGCGCCATGGTGGCGCCATCCTTCCAGATTCGCTATCTGGTCGAACACGCGGGGGATGTTCATGCGAAGTTCGATCTGTTCTGCAAAGCGGCATGGAAGGCCGGCGATCTGTTGATGTTCGTCGATGAATTGCCCGAAGTCACGAAAGCAAACAAGGCGCCGCAAGCCTGGCGCCAGTGCGTGAACATCGGGCGCGAATACCGGGACGGCGGCAAGATCAAAAAGTTGTCGATCATCGGTGCCGGCCAGCGGCCTGCGGAGTGCGACAAGTCGTTCATTGCCAACTGCGACGTGATTCACACGGGGCGCCTGGGCGATATCGCTGACGCTAAAAAAATGGCGTCGTCGTGGGGCATAAACGCGGCTGATTTGGCCAACCTGAAAGACCTCGAATGGATCGAAAAACGCGCCGATCGGCCGGAAATAACGCGCGGAACGCTGACATTCGCAAAAACGCCGACACGCATCGCAAGGGCTCCTAAGGCCTAACGCCTGAGGTTCGGCGTTAGGGCATTCCGGGTTTCGGGGGTCTTATCAAGGCCTCCGAATTCAACCAATTTCCCGGACCTTACATGAACCTGACTTCTTCGCAAATCACCAAGCTCGGCATGGGCCTGGGCATCTGTTTCGCCATCTACAAATTTGTTCCGCACCCGGCCGCAAAGGCTGCGGCGTTGGGCGTGGCTGGTGTCATCGTCGCCAAGCAGGTTCCGTATCTGTCGGACGCGCTCGTCTGATCCGACGCGCTGACAACCTACCCACTCCTGGACTCAAAAAATGAATAAGCAAATTGCGCTCGACCCGTTTCAAAACGTCGTCGGCACCGGCATTGCCATCGGCGACCTGAATAAGCTGTTGGGAACCGTGCTCGAAAAGCTCACGATCACCCTGGGCGGCACCTTTACCAAGTCGATGATTACGAAGATCGAATTGAAGGCCAACGGCAAGGTGATTTTCGAGACCGATGGCGCCAAGATCGACGCCTCGAATCTGTACAACGGCGGAACCGCTGATGCAACCATTTTGAAGATCGACTTCATGGATCGCAAAGCGGTCACGGCAAACGCGCGCCAGGCTGGCGCCTTCGATCTGTCGGCTGCGTCGGGAATCGCTGCGCTGCGTCTCGAAGTGACCGTATCGGGTGCCACGGCGCCAACGCTCGTCGGCATCGCTGACGTGTCGCCGCCAACGCAAGACCCGAACGAGGCGGGAATCCGTTTTCTGATCGAGCGACGACATCGCGCGACGCAAGTAATCGGTGCTGCCGGAACATTTGCGCTGGCTGTGCCGCACCTGGACCCGGCTGGAGGTGGTTCGAACTACCGGCGAATCTTCATCTACTCGGCGAGCTGCACCGGATTCAAGACCGTGCGCGAAGGCATTGCCGAACACGAGGTTACACGTCTGCAAAACGAAGCCAGCCAAAAGGACAACTTCAAGGTGCCGCAAGCTAATTTGGTGGTGTTCGACCCAGTGCAAGATGGTCAATTGCAGGGTCGCACCTGGGATACACGCCCGGCGTCCGGCGTGCGGTCGGCGCAGTTCTATGCAACGTTCTCGGCGGGTGAAACCATCACCATCGAGACCGAGGAACTGATTCCTTACGCTGCGTACTGATTGGCGAGGCATGGGGAATTCATACGACGATTACATCGAGACGCAAGACAACATGCGGCCATTTCGCATGTTCGTCGGCGCGGCGGCTGGGATGCTGCAAGCGGCTGACCAGACCTACGCAAATGAGGATTTTTACGCTGCCAGCCTGCCGCGTCAGTACCAGACGGTAGGAGTCAACGGAGTGAGTATCGAGGGTACTCCGCTGGCGATCACGCGGCGCGGTGCGGTGGTGATTTCGCCGGTGGTCTGGATGATTGGCCTGGGCGCGGCGGCTGCGCTGCTGTTGAAGCGCTGACATGAGTTTTCCGTCTGTCAGCGCCAGTTCGTCGGCCTCCGGAAAGCTCGACCAGTCGGGCTCGGGCTATCAAATGGGGTCGGGCGATTTCACGATCAACCAATCCGGCTCCGGTATTTCAAATCAAAACGCGACAAGTAGCGGCTTCAGCATCCCGAAGCCGGTTTACATCATCGGCGCGGTGGCAGTTTTATGGTTCGTCCTACGGCGTTGATTCGCAAGGTCTGGACTGTGGGGGACGTGCGCACGTTTGGGCCATCTGTCAGCGCTAACCCATGGGGTGCGCTGGAAGATGGTCGAGATGTGCTGCTCGACTCACAATTATTCGACTACGTGCGCGGTGGTGCTCACGCGCTGATCGCGGCGCGGCGGGTGCGCTGTGCCCATGGCCTGCGCGCTGACATCGTGGGCCTCGTGTCCGATGGTGACCGGCTGACCTCCGACGACGTGCGTGACGCATCGTTTGGCATGGCGCTGGCCATGGGGGCCGACGTGCTCGCTATGACGACGTTGCGGCCGCATCTGGCGCGAGTTTGCGAGCGGGCCGGCTGGTCCATCACGGGCCAAGTTTTGACACTCAACACAAGGGCCATGCAATGAGCGGTTCTAAAAGCGAACAACAATCAGCGATCACCACGTCGGACTCCAGGCGCGTCCTGGGTGAACGGTCGATCTCTTCTGAAAACTCGACCGTACTGCAAACAAATCTGAGCTATTCGCTCGATGCGGATGTTGTAGATAGTGCATTGGGCGCGGTCGCAAAAAACAACACGGCGGCGTTCGACTTCGGCGGCGATGCGCTGGGAGGCGCTTACGGCTTCGGAACAAAGGCAATGCAGATTGCGGCCAATGGAAGCGCGGAAGCCATGGGTTTGGCCGGCTCGGCGCTGACGTCGAGCGGCGCGGCGATGCAAAAGAGTTATGACTTCTCGTCCGATGCGCTGGCCGGAGCATATGGCTACGGGCAAAAGAGCAACGCTTCGGCGATGAATTTTGCTGGTGATGCGCTGGCCGGAGCGCGCGACGCGATAGCGGGGGTGTTGTCGTCGAATGGAAAGGCGCAAGCCGGTGCTTTCGACTTTGTGGGAGGTGCGCTGTCAAGCCTGCTTGGATTTACCAACGCGGCAGAAAAAAGAGCCGTGGATTCGTCGCTCGATGCCTCGAACACCCTCAAAAACGCATACGCCGATGCCAAGGGGCGCGGAGCCATGACGGACTACATCATCATCGGCGTGGTCCTTGTGGCCGGCGTCATAGCCTGGAAAGCCATCAAGTGAAGCCAACCAAAATTTATTCGTTCTCGCTGCCGGCAAATGGCACGTTTTCGCTGCTGGTCATGGGAGATTATTTCAAGATCATGTCGGCGTCTGGCCTGGTTGAGGTGCGCGGTGACACGTTCGGAACCATCGGTTCGATTCTGCCGGGGCAGGGGGTGCGCGACACGCCGTTTAACCGGCTCGAATTCCGGGACATGACCGGCGTTGTCAATGCGATGTCAATCCTGGTAGCCGATGAGGCCTTTGTGGATGACCGAATAACGGGTGAGGTTTCGGTGATTGACGGTGGGCGAATCCGCACCATGGCACAAGCCGTTTTTCTGGCTTACGGCGTCCGGGCTCCTGCGGCGGGACAGATGCCAGTTGTTCAGCTGTGGAACCCGGTCGCCTCCGGGCGGCGTCTGGTCGTGTCGCAAGTTGTGTCGAACAATTTCATGACGGGAGCGCGGATCGCACATATCTCGTGGGGTACGACTGCGGGCGCATCTGTGCTGTTGACTACGCCACAAAACAAATTGTTGGGTGGCGTCGCGTCGGTTGCGCAAATGCGTTATCAGGATGTAGCGGCAGCAATTGGAAATTTGATGTGTGATGTCTACATGCCGCCGTCGCTGGGAGTCACATTCAAGATGACTGAGCCAGTGATTGTTTTGCCTGGATACGGGTTGCAGGTGGACTCCGGTGTGGATTCGACCATTTCGGTCCAGTTCGAGTATTACGAGGAGTCGATTCTGTGAGGCTGATTCTGGCCTGTGCATTGGTCGTCGGCGCTGCCGCGTTCCTCGCGCTGCGCCAGCCAGCGGGCGCCGTCGGCGGATACGTGGATCCGGATTCGTTCGAGTTTCTGGGCAACCCGGAACCGGCCGGATCGACTGCGGATTACCTGTCGGAAACAGACCAGACGACTTCAACAATCGACGAGGCCATCATGAACATGAACCCGTTTAATTCGAGTTCGGCCAACGTGCCGGAAAGCATGGCCGATCGAAACGTTGCAGCTTTCCTGTCGATGATCGCGGCGGCAGAGGGGACAGACAAAGCGGGCGGTTACGCCTGCTTGTTCGGATCGACGGAGCGCAACCCGCGCACCTTCTTTTCGTTCGCCGATCACCCGCGGGTCTACACCCAATTTACGGCCGCTGGCGTGACTCGAAAAACGTCGGCGGCGGGACGATTTCAATTCATTGTTCCAACCTGGGATTCGCTCGCGAAGCGCCTGGGCCTGAGCGACTTCGGGCCGGCCTCGCAAGACGCTGGCGCCATCGAGTTGATCCGGGAGCGCGGCGCGTTGAACGACGTGCGCGGCGGTCGCATTCCAGAAGCGGTCGCCAAGTGCTCAAAGGTCTGGGCATCGCTGCCGGGGGCCGGCTACGCGCAGCCGGAACGAAAACTTTCTTACCTGCTTTCGGCGTTCGATTACGCCGGGGGCCAACGGGCTTAAAAAATGTCAAACGCACCTTCTCCGCAAGACCCGGGAACCATGATCGTCCTGGTCGGCCTGGGCATCGCGGCATACCTTCTCATGAGCAAAAACGCCAATGCGTCATCGGGCAATGGCTCGGGCTGGATGGCCGGGCGCCAGTTCCTGCGAAGCCCGGCCGATGCGTCGCAAGTGGGGCGGGCGCCGGCACCGTCAGACCTGGGCGTCATCACGGCGGGACTGGCTGGCCTGTTCGGTGTCAAGGCGGCGGCGCGGGCTGGTGCCAGCCAGACTACGGCGCAAGGTTTTGCGGCGCTCGACCGAATCGAGAAAACGAACGCGGTGGATCCGCTCTACCGGACCGGAGCGGCCGAATACAACGAATCAACCACGGGTGATCCATATAACTCCGGATACGACGCAGTGGCGAGCAACCCGGCGCCAAACGTGCCCTGGGATTCGTGGTTCTCCGGTACTGGTGGAATGGGAGACTGAGCGTGAAAAAAAACGAATTGATCGTAGTGGTCGTGGGCCTGGGCGTGTGGTGGTTTTTCCACGGGCGCGGCCGGAATGGTCTCGTCGCCAGGACCGCATCGGGGACGGCCCTGTCATCGGCGGTGGTCGGCGGATACGAGGCTCCGGTGATGGTCGGCGGCGCGGTCGCTACATCGGCCGGCAATGCCGTGGCTGCAAACCGGTTTCTGTGATGCGTGTTGCTCCGGTATCCGCAGATCTGCTGGTAAAGCTGGCTGTGGGCGCTGCTTTGTTCGGCGCGGCGGTGCTGGCGGTGCGATCCATGGTCGGAGCGGTACAGACGGCGGCGGATGGTGTGTGGACGCCGATCGACAACGCGCTGACAGAGTTCGGCGACGGCACGCGCCGTGCGGCCGGCGCGGTGGTCGATGGCGTGCAGTACGCAGTCGATGCGACGGGAGGGCAATCCTACACATCGGCCGATGCCTACACCGTGCCGGACGGCCATGTGGCGCCCTGGTACATGGGCGGCGCGGTGTTCCCGGTCAAGACGTCGCAGCAGGCTGACGTCAGGCGCATCGACAACGCCATCGAGGCGGGCGCCAAGGGCGGCTGGTCGTTCCCTTATTCTGATTTTTCTCGAATGTAAAGACTGTTATGGACTATTTTCTAAATCGTATTCGTGAGCCGTCAACATGGGCCGGGATTGCCGCGCTGGGTGCGCTGTTCGGCCTGCCAAGCGAGATCATCGGAATGGTCGGTCAAGTGGCCATGGGCATGGGTGGTATTGCGGCGGTTCTGCTGTCGGACCCGGTGGCAAAGTGAACCATTTGACATTGGACATGGTGCTGATCGTGGGGTTCTCGGCCACGGCGCAGGTGCTCGCCGTGTGGGGCATCCTGCGGCACGAGGTGCGCGGCATCCGGGCCGAGGTGGCGCGTGCTCACGGTCGAATAGATGCAATCATGGAAGTGAAAAAATGAAAATCCCCAATGTCATACCCGG
>JANOOK010000009.1:0-7481 GCA_031421275.1 Sphingomonadaceae bacterium | reverse complement strand
GGTTGCTCCGGCGCTGCTGCTGACGCTCTCGGCGAGCGGCGCGGCATCGTTGACATTCATCGCCATCGCCATGCAAGGTCCGGCCGCGGCGGCGGCGCTGCTCGCGGTTGGACTGTGCAACGCGGTCATGTACCCAACGATCTATGCGCTGGCGCTGCCCGCGCAGGCGGACGCCGCGCCGCTGGGGTCGATGCTGTTATGCATGGCGGTGGTCGGCGGGGCGGTCATTCCCGTCGCGACCGGAGTTGCCGCCGACGCGGTCGGCTTGGGCGCGGCGCTGACGCTGCCCGCGCTATGCTACACGGGCATCATCGCCTTCGCCTGGTCCTGCCGGTCAGCGGCGCCGACGAGGACCGTATGACGGTGATCAGCATCAAGGACGTTGCGCGGCGGGCCGGGGTATCGCCCAAAACAGTCTCGCGCGTGATCAACGGCGAGGCGCATGTCCGGGCCGAGGTCCGCGACGCGGTGCAGCGGATCGTCGACGAGCTCGGCTACCGCCCCAACGCATTCGCGCGCAGCCTGTCGAGTTCGCGGTCGTACCTGCTCGGCCTGTTCATCGACGATCCCGGCTCGGGCTATGCCGCCGACGTGCAGCTCGGCGCATTGATGCGGTGCCGCGAGCGCAGCTATCATCTGGTCGTCGAGCCGCTCGATGTCGCGGCGGATAGCTGGCGCGGGCAGATCGCGAGCATCATCGCGGCGCTGCGGCTCGACGGAGCGATCCTGACGCCGCCGCTGTGCGACAACGGCGCGCTGCTCGATGTGCTCGATGCCGCGAAATTGCCCTACGTGCTAATCTCGCCGCGCGAAGACGTCGATCGCTCGGGTGTGGTGCGGATGGACGATCGCGCGGCGGCGTTCGAGATGACCGCGTATCTGCTTGGCCTTGGACACCGCGATATCGGTTTCATCAAGGGCGATCCCAAGCACAGCGTCTCGGCGCTGAGATATGCGGGCTTTCAGGCGGCGATGGCGGTGGCGCGCGTGACCGCCGGGCAGGTGTTGGAGGGCGACTTCACCCTGCGCTCGGGCATCGAACTGGGCGAGTCTCTGCTGCGCGCGGCGCGTCGTCCAACGGCGATCTTCGCGAGCAACGACGATATGGCGCTGGGCGTGCTGATGACCGCGATGAAGCTCGGCATCCACGTTCCCGAGGAGCTGTCGATCGCGGGCTTCGACGATGCCCCTATCGCGCGCGGGATCTGGCCGCCGTTGACGACAATCCGTCAGCCCAAAGCCGAAATGGCGGCCGCCGCCGTCGATATCCTCGTCGACCCCTCGTATCGGACATGTACAAGCCTCGAGCCATACCGGCGATTGCTCGATTTTAAACTGATCGCCCGGACGAGCACTTCCAAGCCTCGTCCCGCTGCTACTTAGTGGAGTGGAACTCAGTGAAGGCAGCTACTTTCCCGGGGAGGTCGCGGCAGCGCGATCGGCGTATCGGTGCCGACCTTGTATGGATATGCATCCACGAGCAAGAATGCACCGCGTTGCCGCCATGGTTACGCCAGCTTCCGTAGTCGCTATGATCGACGTGCCGGCGCATCAGGGTCGGTGCGGTCCGGAGGGACGTCGATGTTGACCACCGCACAGACGCTCTCCTTTGTGATCATCGGCGGGGCCATCATCGGCTTCGCGTCGGGCCGCTTCCGCTACGACGTCGTCGCATTGGTGGCGCTGCTGGCCGGCATTGTCAGTCGTGATGTGCCGTTCGCCAAAGCGTTCATGGGGTTCAGCAGCGATGTCGTTGTAATCATCGCATCGGCGCTGGTGATCAGCGCGGCGGTCGGCCGTTCGGGCATCGTCGAGCTGCTGGTCGGGCCGGTGCTGCCGTGGTTGACGACGGTGCAGCGTCAGGTTCCCGTGCTCGCCGGCGCGACCGCCATACTGTCCATGCTGACCAAGAACGTCGGCGCATTGGCGATCCTCATGCCGACCGCGATCAGCCTCGGCCGCGAGCGCGACAGTTCGCCGACGGCGCTGCTGATGCCGATGGCGTTCATGTCGCTGCTCGGCGGGCTGGTGACGCTGGCTGGCACGTCGACCAACATCATCGTCAGCCAGATCCGCGAAGAGACGATCGGCAAGCCGTTCCATTTCTTCGACTTCGCGCCGGTCGGACTGGGCCTGACTGCAATCGGGCTGCTTGTGGTGTCGATCGCCTGGCGGCTGCTACCGCGCGACCGGGTCGGGCGCAGCGGGCTCAGCGAAGTGACCGCGACGACCGCCTATGCGACCGAGGCCGTCATTCCCATCGAGTGGCCGACGGTGTTGGCGACGGTCGCCGATCTCGAACTCGATAAGGACGGCGTCACCCTCGCGGCCGTCGTCGACCCCACTGGCCAGCGCCGGGACGCCGCTCCCGACACCGTCATCAAGAGCGGGACGATCCTCGTCCTTGAAGGCGACGATGCGTCGATCGACCGGATGTTCGCGCGGTTGCCGCTTGCCGCCGAGCGCGTTGCCCGTGAGATCGAAAGGGAGGAAACCCACGAGGAACTGCGCTCGGTCGAAGCCGTCGTCCAGCCGGCGTCGCTGCTGGTCGGGCGGACGGCAGCGCGGGCTGACCTGCAGGACCGCTTCGGCGTCAAGCTGCTCGGCGTCGGTCGCAGCAAAGAACTGATTACCGAGCGGCTGCGCGATGTCCGGCTGCGCGCGGGCGACGTTCTCGTTTTGCAAGCCGGAGAAGGAGCATTGCCGCAAGTCCTTCAGCAGCTCGATCTGCTGCCGCTGGCCGAACGCACGGTCAAGCTCGGTGGTCAACGCCAGCGTTTCGGGCCGGCACTGATTCTCGCCGTCGCCATCGCCTTGATCGCAACCAAGCTGCTGCCGGTCGCACCGGCGTTCTTCGGTGCTGCCGTACTGATGGTCGTCTCGGGTTCGCTGTCGATGCGCGAAGCCTACGGCTCGCTCGAGCCCGAGGTGCTCATCCTGATCGGGGCGCTGACGCCGCTGAGCGAAGCCGTTCGCGAGTCGGGCGGTACTGTGCTGATCGCCCAGGCGCTCGCCAGCGGTCTGATGGGCGCTGCGCCGATCGTCGTGCTCGGCGCATTGATGCTCGCGGCGATGGCGTGCTCGCCGTTCCTGCACAATGCCCCGACGGTGCTGGTGCTCGGACCGATCAGCGTTGCGGTGGCACGGGCGCTCCACCTCAGCCCGGACCCGTTCCTGATGGCGGTGGCGACCGGTGCGGGTTGTGACTTCCTCACCCCCATCGGTCACCAATGCAACACGCTGGTCCGGGGGCCCGGCGGCTACCGGTTCGGCGATTACTGGCGGCTCGGCCTGCCGTTATCGTTCGTCGTCGTGCTGGTGGGCGTACCGCTGATCGCGCATTTCTGGCCGCTGGGAGCGTCATGACCGATCCCACCACGAAAATCGTTCAGGCGCACGAGCGACTGGCGGAAAGCGCCGGGGTGCTTCAGGACAGCGCGGTTCAAACAGGCAGAGAAAGCGAAAAGGTGCGAGAAATCAACAGGCTAGAACAGAAGAATGGCTCCCCGGGTAGGATTCGAACCTACGACATTTCGATTAACAGTCGAACGCTCTACCGCTGAGCTACCAGGGAATGGTCGTGGTCGATAGCATCGCCCGGGACCGCTCACAACCCCTGCCAATCGCGACTTCCACCTCCTGTCGTGTCAGCTCTGAAACTGTTCGAGGAAGATGCGGTCGTCGAGCGCGTAGCCGGGGTCGAACAGCAGGTCGAGCGTCACCGTGCGGTCGGTGCTGACGCGCACGCTGGCGACGTCGCGGACCTCGAGCTGGTCGGCGACGGCGCTGACCGGGCGCTTGGCGGCTTCGAGGATGCGGAACTCGACCACCGAACTCTCCGGCAGCAACGCGCCGCGCCAGCGTCTTGGCCGAAACGGGCTGATCGGCGTCAGCGCGAGCAGGTCGGCCTGCAGCGGTAATATTGGCCCGTTCGCAGACAGATTGTACGCCGTCGACCCGGCCGGCGTCGATACCAGCACGCCGTCCGCCGCCAGTTCGGCCATCCGCACCTTGCCGTCGATGCTGATCTCGATCTTCGCCGCCTGGCGGGTCTCGCGCAGCAGCGAAACCTCGTTGATCGCGGGTGACACGACCAGTTCGCCCGCGACCGTCCATGCTTCCATGCGCAGCGGATGGAGCTTGAACGCCCGCGACGCCGCGATGCGCTCGGGCAGACCGGCATCACGATATTCGTTCATCATGAAGCCGATGGTGCCGAGGTTCATGCCGAACACCGGCCGCGGTTGGCGGGCATGGAGCGCCGCGTGCAGGACCTGCAGCAGGAAACCGTCGCCGCCGAGCGCCACCACGACCTCGGCGTCGCGAACCGGATGCCAGTCGTACAGCGCGCGCAATGCCGTTGCCGCAGCCTCCGCGGCCGGGGTCGGCGAGACCAGCAGCGCCAGCTTCACCCGCCGGTGACGCTCATATGGCGCGCCACCGAAGGCTGGGCGCCAGCCCGGTCGATGACGAAATCATGTCCCTTCGGCTTACGCGCGATCGCCGCGTCGAGCGCCGCGTCGAGGCCGGCATCATCGGCGCTGGCCCGGATGACGCCCCGCAGATCGGCAGCATCGTCCTGACCCAGGCACATGTATAGCATGCCGGTCGCGGTCAGGCGGACACGGTTGCAGCTCTCGCAAAAGTTGTGCGTCAACGGCGTGATGAAGCCGAGCCGCTGGCCGGTCTCGGCGACCCGGACGTAGCGTGCCGGGCCGCCGGTCGAGTCGGGGAGGTCGATCAGCGTCAATCGGCGCGCCAGCTCGGCCCGCACCCGGCTGAGCGGCAGATAGCGGTCGGTGCGGTCCTCCTCGACCTCGCCGAGCGGCATCGTCTCGATCAGCACGAGATCGTGTCCGGCCGCCGCGCACCACGCCAGCATGTCGCCGATCTCGTCATCGTTGATGCCGTTGAGCGCAACCATGTTGATCTTGACGTGCAGCCCCGCCTCGGTCGCCGCCGCGATGCCGTCGAGCACCTGCGGCAGCCGGCCCCAGCGCGTGATCCGCGCGAACTTACGCTCGTCGAGCGTGTCGAGGCTGACGTTGATGCGGCGCACCCCGGCATCGGCGAGGTCCTGCGCATGACCGCGCAGTTGCGAGCCGTTGGTCGTCAGCGTGATCTCGTCGAGCGCACCGCTCGCCAGATGCCGCGACAGCGAACGGACCAACTCGATCAGCCCGCGCCGCACTAACGGCTCGCCGCCCGTCAGGCGCAGCTTGCGGGTACCGCGGCGGACGAAGGCGCTCGCCAGCCGGTCGATCTCCTCGAGGCTGAGCACCTCCGCCTTGGGCAGAAAGGTCATGTGCTCGGCCATGCAATAGACGCAGCGGAAATCGCACCGGTCGGTCACCGAGACGCGCAGGTAGTCGATCGTCCGGCCGTAAGGGTCGATCAGCGGGCGTGTCGCAGCGCGGGGCAGGGCGGAGACCATCGCCTAGCGAAATGGGCGCGGGCGGCGGCGAAGTCCACCCCGGTGCGAACGAGCGGAAACCGGCTAAGCTGCTTAAGCTCACTTTTCGGCGCTCTGTAAGAGCCCGTTTTTGACGCAAGCACCGGTTTGCGTACCAACGCTTTGGCGACCCTCTCGACACACTCGCAATGCTGATCTGCAGCGAGGTGACAGGCACGACGAGTCGAGCAGGTGTGAGGTATCGCTGCGGGCGGAATATAATTCGATCACCAGTTGCGCCTAACCGAAACGGCACAAAATGTCAATGTTCAGCGGAACCGCGGCATCGTCGCAGGACAGACCAGGTCGATATCAGTCCAGCGGCGAAAGCGGCCACGCGCGTCAGTTCACACCCGTGAATACGTCCGCGGCGGTGATCGTCACCCGCGGATCGCGCAGGATGAGCGGCTGCCCCGGCATATGGACCACCGTCCGCCACTCGTTCGCCGAGGCCCGCTCGAATGTCGTAAAGGCCTCGCGCGAGGCATGAACGAAAACGATCGTATCGACGCTCTCGATGCGTTGATACTCGTCGAGTTTGATGCCGTGATCGGTCGTTTCAGTGGACTTGGACAGGATCTCGATGATCACGCGCGGATAATGCAGGGTCATCGGTTCGATGTCGCGCGGTCCAAGGTCGCGCGGATCGCAATAGACCGCGACATCGGGCAGCCGGTAGGTGAACTGCGAGACGCCGGTGCCCATGTTCGCCGCGAGCGCCTCGCAAGGCCCGCCCTGCAGCTGCGCACTCAATCGCCAGAGCAGGTTACGCATGATCCGTACATGCCGCCGGTTCGCGCGCGCCATTTGGTAAGGCACTCCGTCGACCAGCTCGAACTTCTCCTCGCGCCCGGCGTAGGCGGCGAGGAACTCGTCGATGGTCAGCTTGGCTTCGACTCCCAGGACGATGTTCATCGCGACCTCCCGTCGAAATGTTAGCACATTATACTGCGGCCGTACCTCCTACCGCCGCCCGCTCTTCTTGCTCTGGAAGACGATCGGCCGCGGCGGCGCGGGCTTGGGCAGCGCTTTCGCCACCGGTTTCTCGAGCGGCTTGACACTCGCCCCCGCCGCCAGCCGCGACAGCCCTTTCGCCAGCGCGGTCGCGCCTTTGAGCCGGGCTTCGACGCTGGTCCAGTCGCCGCCGACGAACAGCTTGTTGTCGGGGCGCAGCTTGGCGCGGTCGCCGAGCCGGGCGACATAGTCGAGGAGCGCGGGCGGGTTGGGGAAGTGATCGTTCTGGAACGTCACCAGCGCGCCGCGGACGCCGGCGTCGAGCTTCAGGATATTGGCGGCGGCGCAGAACTGCTTGATCTCGATGACGCGCAGCAGGTTGCTCGCTTCGGGCGGCAGCGTGCCGAAGCGGTCGATCATCTCGGCGGCGAAGCTGTCGATCGCGGCGCGGTCGGTCAGGTCGTTCAAGCGGCGGTAGAGCGCCATCCGAAGGTTGAGGTCGGGGACATAGTCCGGCGGGATCAGGATCGGCGCGTCGAGCGTGATCTGCGGGCTGAAGCCTTCTTCCGGCGGTTTCAAACCCGCGGCTCCGGCGCGCGCCTCGACGATCGCGTCCTCGAGCATCGACTGGTACAGCTCGAAGCCGATCTCGCGGATGTGCCCCGACTGCTCGTCGCCGAGCAGATTGCCGGCGCCGCGAATGTCGAGGTCGTGGCTGGCAAGCTGGAAGCCGGCGCCCAGGCTGTCGAGCGACGACAGCACTTGCAGGCGCTTGTCGGCGGTCTCGGTGATCGCCTGGTCGGCGGGCGTCGTCATGTACGCATAAGCGCGGACCTTCGCCCGCCCGACGCGGCCGCGCAGCTGATACAGCTGCGCCAGCCCGAAGCGATCGGCGCGGTGGATGATCATCGTATTGGCGCTCGGGATGTCGAGTCCCGACTCGACGATCGTCGTCGACAGCAGCACGTCGTAGTTGCGGTCGTAGAACGCGCTCATGCGCTCCTCGACCTCGGTCGGCGACATCTGGCCGTGCGCCGTGACCGCCTTGATCTCGGGGACCTTGTCACGGAGGAAC
>JANOOK010000008.1:0-9839 GCA_031421275.1 Sphingomonadaceae bacterium | reverse complement strand
ATGATCGGGCTGGCGGCGGCGTGGATCATCCCGCTGCTGTTCATCGGCGGCTATGCGCTCGACCGCGTGCTGACCACCGCGATCACCGCCAACTTCGACGAGCAGCTGAGCTACGTCGCGACCGCGCTGATCGCGTCCGCCGAAGTCGGTCCGACGGGCGAGGTACGGTCGAGCCGGCCGTTGAGCGATCAGCGCTTCTACGAACAATATTCGGGCTTCTACTGGCAGGTCTCGGCGGTCGGGCAGGAGCCGTTCCGCTCGCGTTCGCTGTGGGACCGCGCGCTGACCCCCGATCTCGTTGCCGACTGCCGGACGCCGTGCGTCTATAAGAGCGACCGCTTCCATGAGGAGCCGCTCCGCATCGTCGAGCGCGATGCGGTGCTGCCGGGGACCCGGACGGTGTTCCACTTTCAGGTGGCGCAGTCGACGCGCGACCTCGACCTGCAGGTCGTGTCGTTGCGCCGGACCCTGCTGTGGTCGCTCGGCGCGCTCGGCGTCGGGCTGCTGACGTTGTCGGCGTTGCAGTCGACTTACGGGTTATGGCCGCTGCGCAAGGTGAGCCGCGCGATCGCCGCGATCCGCTCGGGCGGCGCGACCCGCGTCGCCGACGATTTCCCGCCCGAGATCGCGCCGATGGTCGCCGAGCTGAACGAACTGCTCGAGCATAGCGCCGCGCAGGCCGAGGCGGCGCGGCTGCATGCCGGCAACCTCGCGCATGCGCTGAAGACGCCGATGAGCGTGCTGATCGGGGCCGCGCGCGAAGGCGGGCCCGACTTGCCCGACGTCGTCGCGCAGCAGACCGCGATCATGCGCCGCCATGTCGATCACCAGCTGGCGCGCGCCCGCGCCGTCGGGCGCCGCGCCGCCAGTGCCTCGCGCGCCGAGATCTGGCCGGCGCTCGAAGGGCTGCAGCGGACGATCTCGCGCATCCACGCCGACCGCGGCGTGACGATCGACATCGCCGGCCCGCACGATCTCGCCTTCCGCGGCGAACGCCAGGACTTCGAGGAAATGGCCGGCAACCTGATCGACAACGCCGCGCTCTACGGCCACGGGCGGGTGTTCGTCACCGTCGCGCCGGCGGGCGAGAATTTGACCGTGCTGGTCGAAGACGACGGCCCGGGCGTGCCCGCCGCGCGCCGCGCCGAGCTGTTCGAACGCGGCGCCCGGCTCGACACCGGCAAGCCGGGAACCGGGCTGGGGCTGGCAATCGTGCGGGACGTCGCGGAGATTTATGGCGGCACCGTCGAACTGGGCGAGTCAGAGGATTTGGGCGGGCTCGCGGTGACGCTGACGCTGCCGGCGGCGGGGTGAAGGGGCGGTAGTCGAACCTGTGGTGCGCTGGTGCTGCTTGGGGTATGACGACCTGTGAACACTCACGTAAGGCTTAGATCGGACCCGCTGTCAGACGAGGTCGTTGTTTTGCCGGACGCCATCGCACGTGAGCTTGGCTGGGCCGATGGGGCCGAGTTGGAGGTCGATATCGCGGCCGGGCACGTCGTGCTGCGGCCGGTGGTGGAGCCGCTGTCGAAGCAGGGCCTGACCGCCGCCGAAGCCTTTGAGATAATACAGCAAATCAATCCGTATCGGGGTCCCAAGATTACCGACGAGCAAATCGACGAGATTTGCGCCGCGGCTGCGATTGAGCGCTATCAGCGCACGCTGTGAGATCGATCGACACGAACGTCGTCATGCGCTTCTTTCTGGAGGATAACGAACGGCAGCTGGCAGCTGCGCTGCAAATCTTAGGAGAGCCGACGCTGCTTCTCGCAACGGTCGTGATCGAAGCTTTTTGGGTGCTGGACCGCGGCCTAGGATGGCTGCCCGGCCAAATTGCTATCGCCTTCGATACCTTGTTACGGCTCGCCGACCTTAGCTGTCCCGACGAGCCCGCGATCCGCCGGGCACTCGAACGATATGTTGCCGGAGCCGACTTCCCCGACATGCTGCACCTCGCACTGTCCCATCAGGCAAGCAGCTTCGTCACCTTCGATCAGCGCATCGCGCGCTTCGCCGATGCAAGCGTCGTTCCGGTCGAGACCGTCGCCGCCTGATCCCCCACGGTAACCCCTTCCCTTCGCCGCGCGCACCGCTAGTGTAGCCGCCAACGCCCGCCATGCGAGCGGTCGACACAGGGAATAGCATGGCGACACTTACCGCGACCGACACCGCATGGTTCGGCCACCCCCGGCAGCTGGCGCGGCTGTTCACCACCGAACTGTGGGAGCGCTTCGGCTTTTACGGCTTGCGGGCGCTGCTGGTGCTCTATCTGACCAAGCACTTCGTCTATGGCGACAAGGCCGCAGGCGGCATGTACGGCGCGTATCTCAGCCTGAATTACCTGACACCGTTCATCGGTGGACTGCTCGCCGACGGGGTGCTCGGGTCGAAGCGCGCGGTCAAGTTCGGCGCGCTGGTCATGTCGGTCGGCTATTTCGTGCTATGCTTCGGCGGTGACGCGGCGCAACCGGTGGCGGTGTTCGACGGCGTCCGCCATGCTGTCTCGGTCGAGAAAAGCGGCGGCAGCGAAGTGCAATCTGTCGTCGACCGCGGTACGCG
Organism: Sphingomonadaceae bacterium; assembly: GCA_031421275.1. Classification (GTDB taxonomy): domain Bacteria; phylum Pseudomonadota; class Alphaproteobacteria; order Sphingomonadales; family Sphingomonadaceae; genus Polymorphobacter_B. The sequence continues at coordinate 7,280 of JANOOK010000008.1, read as the reverse complement.
GCTGCGGATCAAGGGCAACGACGATGGCTCGGTCGCACTGCTGCGCGCCGATGGCGGGGTGGCGCGCACGCTGGCCAAGGCCGACTTCGCATCGGATGCCGAGCGCTCGCCGCTTTACGTTGCGGTGATGCTGCTGGCGCTGTCGGCGGTGTGTGTCGGCAATGGTTTCTTCAAGCCCAATATCTCGACGATGGTCGGCGCGCTCTATGCTGAGGGCGACCGGCGGCGCGATGCCGGGTTCACCATCTTCTACATGGGCATCAACCTCGGCTCGATCGGCTCACAGATATTGTGCCCGGTGCTCGCCGTGGCGTTCGGCTGGTGGGCGGGGTTCGGGCTGGCCGCGATCGGCATGCTGATCGCGTGGGCGCTGATCCAGTTCGATGGCGGACGCTTGACCGGGTTCGGTGAAGCGCCTGCGACCGACCGTGACCGCGCACCGCTGGTCTACGCCGCATCCATCGCGGCGATTGCGATCCCGTGGTTGCTGTTCTCGAACACGTTGGCCGCGGTTCCGGCACCGGCGGGCACCGGGCTCGTCGGCTATCTGCTGGCCTTGCCGGTGCTGGGCAAGGTCATGTTCGGCACGTTCCTGCTCGGCCTGCCCGCGATCCTGATCTGGTCGTATCGCAACGGCACCCGCGTCGAGTTTCAGATGATGTGCGCCGCGATCGTGCTGGTGATCTTCAACGTCACTTTCTGGACGCTGTTCGAGCAGGCCGGGTCGTCGCTGACGCTGTTCGCCGATCGCAATACCGACCTCAGCGTGTTTGGCCTGTTCAGCATTTCGGCGGGGCAGACGCAGTTCTTCAACGCCTTTTTCATCGTCGCGCTCGCGCCGGTGTTCGCGGTGATGTGGGCGGCGCTGGCACGGCGCGGCATCGAGCCCGGCATCCCGGTCAAGTTCGGCATCGCGCTGGTCGGCGTCGGGGCGGGATTCCTGTTCCTGGTCTGGGGGACGCACTTCGCCGACGCCGGCTATAAGGTGGCGATCTGGTGGCTGGCGGGGCTGTACCTGATCCACTCGATGGCCGAGCTGTGCATCTCGCCGGTGGGCCTCAGCATGATCACCAAGCTCGCCATCGCGCGCATCGTCGGCATGATGATGGGCGTCTGGTTCCTGTCGATCGCGGTCGCCGAATACGTCGGCGGCGCGGTGGCGCAGGTGGCGAGCGTCGAGACGGTCGGCGGGCAGGTCACCAACCTGAAAGTCAGCCTCGAAACCTACGCCGGGGTGTTCCAGACGATCGGCTGGATTGCCGCGGCGATCGGCGGCGTGCTGCTGCTGATCTCGCCACTGTTGAAGCGTTGGATGCACGGGGTCGATTGATGCGGAAGTTAGTGATCACCCTGGCGCTGCTCGCCGCGTCGTGCGCGCACAAGACGCCGCCGCCGGCGACCGCCTCGGCTAAGGCCAACGACGGCAAGCCGACCGAGCTGGTCAGCATTCCGCACGATCCGTTCCCGTCGACGTACAAGCCCTACCCCGGCGTCACCACGATCATCCGCGGCGCGACGGTGTACGACGGCGAAGGGCATAAGTTCACCGGCGGTGCCGTGCGGATCGAGAACGGCAAGGTCGCCGAGGTCGGCCAGACCGTCGCCATCCCCGCCGGAGCCACCGTCATCGATGCCCCCGGCAAGTGGGTGACGCCGGGCGTCATCGACATCCACAGCCACCTCGGCGTCTATCCGTCGCCGGCAGTCGAATCGAACGCCGACGGCAACGAGGCGACCGGCCCCAACCGCAGCGAGGTCTGGGCCGAGCATTCGATCTGGCCGCAGGACCCCGGCTTCACCCGCGCCATCGCCGGCGGCGTCACCACGCTGCACATCCTGCCGGGCTCGGCGAACCTGTTCGGCGGGCGTGGTGTGACTTTGAAGAACGTGCTGGGCCGGACCGCGCAGGACATGAAGTTCCCCGGCGCGCTGCCGAGCCTCAAGATGGCGTGCGGCGAGAACCCCAAGCGCGTCTATGGTGCCAAGGCGCAGGAGCCGGCGACCCGCATGGGCAACATCGCGGTCGACCGGCAGGCGTGGTCCGACGCGACGATCTACAAGCGCAAGTGGGACGATTATACCCGCAAAGCCAAGGCCGGCACCGCCAAGCCGACCGACGCGCCGCGCCGCGAGCTGGCGAACGACACGCTGATGGGGGTGCTGAACGGCGAGATCCTCGTCGAGAACCACTGCTACCGCGCCGACGAGATGGCCAACGTCATCGCGATGAGCCACGAGTTCGGCTATCACGTCGCCGCCTTCCACCACGCCGTCGAGAGCTACAAGATCGCCGACCTGCTGGCGAAGGAGGGCATCTGCTCGGCGATGTGGGCCGACTGGTGGGGCTTCAAGATGGAATCGTACGACGGCATCCGCGAGAACATTGCGCTGGTCCACAACGCCGGCGCCTGCGCGATCGTCCACAGCGACGATCCCGACGGCATCCAGCGCTTGAACCAGGAAGCCGCCAAGGCGCTCGCCGCCGGACGCCGCGCTGGCATCGTCATCGCCCCCGAAGTCGCGTGGGCGTGGCTGTCGCTCAACCCGGCCAAGGGCCTCGGCATCGCCGACCGCACCGGCAGCCTCGTCGCGGGCAAGATGGGCGACGTCGTGCTGTGGAACGGCGACCCTTTTTCTGTCTATGCGCGCGCCGAGACGGTCTGGATCGACGGCGCGTTGCTCTACGACGCCGGCGACCCGCGGCGGCGCGGCACCACCGATTTCGAGCTCGGCCAGCCGGGCCGTGGAGACGTCAAGTGAAGCGCCTCGCCCTGCTCATCGTCGCGCTGGCCACGCCGTTAGCGGCGAGCGCGACCGCCTATCCGCCGGTCAAGACCCCGATCACCGCGATCGTCGGTGGCACCGTCGCGACCGGCCTTGCCGACCCGGTCGTCGCGACCGTGCTGCTTCGGGGCGGCGGCATCATCGCGGTCGGCAATGTCGCGGTGCCTGCCGGCGCGACGGTGATCGACGCCACCGGCAAGTGGGTGACGCCCGGCATCATCGCGGCGATGTCGCAGGTCGGCTTGAGCGAAGTCGAGGAGGGTACGCCGTCGAACGACACCGCCGCGCGCCGGACGCCGTTCTCCGCCGGGCTCGACGCCGCCGCCGGCCTGAACGCGGCCGCCAGCCCCGTCGCCGTCACCCGGCAGGCGGGGGTGACGCGGGCCGCGGTAGCGCTCGGCGCGACGCACGCCGTGTTCGGCGGTCAGGGTGCGCTGATCACGCTCGCCGCCGGTCCCAATCTGCTGATGCGCGGCCGGGCGTTCCAGTTCGTCGAGCTCGGCGAGCAGGGCGCGAGGATCGCCGGCGGCTCGCGCCCGGCGGCGTTCGCGGCGTTCGAGGAAGGGCTGACCGAGGCGCGCGATCTCGCCGCCAACCGCGGCCGTTACCGGGCGCTCGAACCGCGCGAGGCGCTGCTGACGCGCTTCGATGCGGAGGCGCTGGTGCCGGTGGTCGAGGGCCGCGTGCCGCTGGTCCTGCACGTCGAGCGGGCCTCGGACATCATGAACGTGCTGCGGCTGCGGGCGCGCTTCTCGGGCCTCAAGCTGATCCTGATCGGGGCCAACGAGGGCTGGCTGGTCGCGTCCGAAATCGCCTCGTCGAGGGTGCCCGTCATCACCGGCACGCTCGACGACCGGCCCGAGCAGTTCGAGTCGCTCGCCGCAACCAAGTCGAACATCGGGCGCATGGTGGCGGCCGGTGTGACGGTGGCGATCGGCAGCTTCGGCGACGGCACCGGCAACCAGACGCGCAACTTGCCGCAGTTCGCCGGCAACGCCGTCGCGCAGGGCCGCGTGCCGGGCGGCGTCGGGCTCAGCTGGACGCAGGCGCTGGCCGCGATCACCTCGGTCCCGGCGCGCATCTGGGGCTTCAACGACACCGGCTCGCTTACCGCAGGCAAGCGCGCCGACGTCGTCGTCTGGGACGGCGACCCGCTCGAACTGGCCTCGGCACCGACGCTGGTGCTGATCGACGGCGTGCCGCAGCCGCTGAGCACCCGCCAGACCGAGCTGCGCGACCGCTACCTGCGGCTGCCGCACGACGCGTTGCCGCTGCAGTATCCGAGGTGAGGGGACCGAAGTTGATTTTGTCCAAACTGATCGTCACCCCCGCGAAGGCGGGGGTGACGATCCCTGGTTGAGCCTGACATGACCCTGCTCGTCCTCGCCCTCGTTCTGTTCGTCGGCAGCCATTTCGTGCTGTCGCATCCGCTGCGCGCGCCGCTGGTGCGCATGGTCGGCGAGGGCGGCTTCGCGATCGTCTATTCGCTGATCGCGCTCGGCACGCTCGGCTGGGCGGTGGCGGAATGGCGGCACGCGCCGGTGCGGCTGCTGTGGACCGCGCCCGACGCGCTGTGGTGGGTGGCCGCGCTGCTGATGCTGATCGCGAGCGTGCTGTTCGTCGGCTCGGTGACCGCGCCCAACCCGGCGCTGATGGGCAGCGGCGGTCGCGCCGCAGCGGGTCCGCGCGGCGTCCAGCGCATCACCCGGCACCCGATGATGTGGGCGTTCGCGATCTGGGCGGCGGTCCACGGGGCGCTGTCGGGGGACTTGCGCACGGTGCTCCTTGCCGCGGCGATCGCGATCCTGGCGCTGGTCGGCGCGGCGTTGCAGGACGGCAAGAAGCGAATGCAGCTCGGCGAGGCGTGGACCGCCCACGAACGCGGGACCAGCTTCGTGCCGTTCGGCGCGCAGGTCGCCGGACACGCGCGGTGGGCGACGGCGCTGCCGGGCTGGACCGCGCTGGCCGGCGGCGGGCTGCTGTACGTGGTCGCGACCTGGGCGCATCCCGCGCTGATGGGCGCGCCGCAGCTGGGATTCTGGCGCATGGTGTCGTGAGATTTAGCTTTACGGAATGTGCCAGAACGGTTAAGGTATTTCGGTGAATTTGCCATTCTCCAGCCGCGTTTCGATCTGCCCGGAAGCCAGCCTCCGGCTGCCGCGACGTTTTGCAAGGGCGGGAAGGTCGTCAACTTCGTCAACTTTGGCCGGTTATGCCGATTCGGTTTCGACGCCACCCGCGTCACACTAAGCCTTGAAACCCGCCGCGAAACGTCCGACGTAGAGCCTACCTTCAACGGAGCCTTCCCCATGTATCTGCCCGAACCCGTCGCCGGCCTGATCCCGATGGTCATCGAGACCTCGAACCGCGGCGAGCGCTCATTCGACATCTATTCGCGGCTGCTCCGCGAGCGCATCGTCTTCGTCACCGGCCAGGTCGAGGATCATATGGCCTCGGTGATCGTCGCGCAGCTGTTGTTCCTCGAGTCGGAGAATCCGAAGAAGGACATCTATATGTACATCAACTCGCCGGGCGGGGTGATTACGGCGGGCATGGCGATCTACGATACCATGCAGTACATCCGGCCCAAGGTCGCGACGACGTGCGTCGGACAGGCCGCGTCTATGGGCAGTTTCCTGCTTGCCGCGGGCGAGCCGGGGATGCGGACCAGCCTGTCGAACGCGCGGATCATGGTCCACCAGCCGTCGGGCGGCGCGCAGGGCCAGGCCACCGACATCGAGATCCAGGCGAAGGAAATCCTTCGCGTCCGGCATTCGATGAACGAGCTGTACGCCAAGCACACCGGCCAGACGCTCGAGGTCATCGAGCTTGCCATGGAGCGCGACAAGTTCCTGTCGGCGGACGAAGCCAAGGTCTTCGGACTGATCGACGAGGTCGTTACCAAGCGCCCGACGCCGCTCGAGGGCGAGACGCTGAAGGCGGCTTGACGACGGCGCTGCCCGGCCGGATCGGTGCCGCGCCCCCTTGCGGCGGGGCGGCATTGACCGCTAGACTGTCACACTTGGCGTAACCGCGCGTTTGCGGGAAAGGAATCCCATGACCAAATTGACGGGCGGGGACTCGAAGAACACCTTGTACTGCTCTTTCTGCGGCAAGTCCCAGCACGAGGTGCGCAAGCTGATTGCCGGGCCGACGGTGTTCATCTGCGACGAATGCGTCGAGCTGTGCAACGACATCATCCGCGAGGAAACCAAGACCGCGCTGGTCAAGACCAAGGACGGCGTGCCGACGCCGCGGGTGATCTGCAAGGAACTCGACGACTACGTCATCGGCCAGAATCACGCCAAGCGCGTGCTGTCGGTCGCGGTGCACAACCATTACAAGCGGCTGAACCACGGTGCCAAGGGCGCCGAGGTCGAGCTGGCGAAGTCGAACATCCTGCTCGTCGGCCCGACCGGCTGCGGCAAGACGTTGCTGGCGCAGACGCTCGCCCGGTTGCTCGACGTGCCGTTCACCATGGCGGACGCGACGACGCTGACCGAGGCCGGCTATGTCGGCGAGGACGTCGAGAACATTATCCTCAAGCTGCTGCAGGCGAGCGACTATAACGTCGAGCGGGCGCAGCGCGGCATCGTCTATATCGACGAGATCGACAAGATCAGCCGCAAGGCCGACAACCCGTCGATCACCCGCGACGTCAGCGGCGAGGGCGTCCAGCAGGCGCTGCTCAAGATCATGGAGGGCACCACCGCGAGCGTGCCCCCGCAGGGCGGCCGCAAGCATCCGCAGCAGGAGTTCCTGCAGGTCGACACGACCAACATCCTGTTCATCTGCGGCGGCGCGTTCAGCGGCTTGGAGCGCATCATCGGCGACCGGCTGCAGGGCAAGTCGATCGGCTTCGGCGCGCACGTCGCCGCTCCCGACGAGCGCCGCACCGGCCAGATGCTCAAGCTGTGCGAGCCCGAGGACTTGCTCAAGTTCGGGCTGATCCCCGAGTTCGTCGGCCGGCTGCCGGTGATCGCGACGCTCGAGGATTTGGACGAGCCGTCGCTGATCCGCATCCTGACCGAGCCCAAGAACGCTTTGTCGAAGCAATATGCCCGGCTGTTCGAGATGGAGGGCGTCAAGCTGTCGTTCACCACCGACGCGCTGTCGGCGATCGCCAAGCGCGCCATTGAGCGCAAGACCGGCGCGCGCGGGCTGCGCTCGATCATGGAATCGATCCTGCTCGACACGATGTTCGAGCTGCCGGGCCTCGAAGGCGTCGAGGAGATCGTCGTCGACCGCGACGTGGTGACCGGCGTCAAGGAACCGATGCGGGTGCTGCAGACCGAACAGGCGGCGTAGGAGGCTTGCTTCGCTGCTCCCTCTCCCGCTTTTGCGGGAGAGGATCGGTGTCTCTTGCGTTTAGATCTAACTAACCCGCTCATCCCGAGCGAAGTCGAGGGACGCACAATTTCCGGGCAGGTCCCTCGACGTCGCTCGGGATGAGCGGGTTAGTTAGTTCTAAACGCAAGATACACTGATCCTCTCCC
>JANOOK010000007.1:0-17538 GCA_031421275.1 Sphingomonadaceae bacterium | reverse complement strand
CGCCTGCGCGGGGGTGACGGCAAGAGAGTGACTGACCGCCATGCTCGTCGCCGACTTCGACTTCACGCTGCCCCCCGAGCGCATCGCCTTGCGCCCGGCGAGCCCACGCGACTCCGCCCGGCTGCTCAAGGTCACGCCCGCGGCGCTGACCGACCTGCACGTCACCGACCTGCCCGGGCAACTCCGCCCCGGCGACTGCCTCGTCTTCAACGACACGCGGGTCATCCCGGCGCAACTGTTCGGGCACAAGCACAGCGCCAAGCTGCGCGTCACGCTGCACCAGCGCATCGACCACCGCCGCTGGTGGAGTTTCGTGCGTAACGCCAAGCGGCTGCGTATCGGCGACCGCATCGATTTCGGCGCGGGACTCGAAGGCGTCGTCGAGGCGCGCGGCGACGACGGCTCGGTCGCATGGCGGTTCGACAGCGCGCTGCCGTTTGATCAGGCGCTCGCCGCTGCGGGACAGATGCCGTTGCCGCCGTACATCGCCAGCAAGCGCGCCGTCGACGCGCAGGACCTGACCGACTACCAGACGATCTATGCCGCCAAGCCCGGCGCGGTCGCCGCACCGACCGCCGGGCTGCATTTCACCCCCGAACTGCTCGCGGCGATCGACGCGGTCGGCGCGACGCGCGAGACGGTGACGCTCCACGTCGGCGCGGGGACGTTCCTGCCGGTCAAGACCGACGACACCGACGACCATGCGATGCACGCCGAGACCGGCAGCATCGACGCGGCGACCGCGGCGCGGATCAACGCCGCCAAGGCTGCCGGCGGGCGCGTCATCGCCATCGGCACGACCGCCGCGCGCCTGCTCGAGAGCGCGTGGACGCCCGACGGCTTGCAGGCGTTCGACGGCGAGACGCGCATCTTCATCACGCCAGGGTTCCGCTTCGCGGTGATCGACGGGCTGTGGACCAACTTCCATTTGCCGAAATCCACCTTGTTCATGCTGGTCAGCGCGTTGATGGGGCTGGACCGCATGCAGGCGGCGTACGCCCATGCGATCGAGCACGGCTACCGCTTTTACAGCTACGGCGACGCAAGCCTGCTACTGCCGAACGAAACGTACCGCCTTCCCGCCTGACAACGAAATCAACCGCTCTACCCTTCGGCTGATATTAAAGCACGATGGCACGACAGCGTCGACTACAGACAAGGCAGAAATCCGCCCTATGTTGACTGTCGCTGTCCAAGTCGGTCAGCAATCGACCTCAAAAGTGGCGGCGAGCCATACTTTGTCGCCGACGACAAATTGGCCAGCTTGCCACCTCAAGGAGTTTATTATGAAAACCAGTGTTATGCTCGCCGGCGCAGCTTTGCTTATTGGCGGTGCCGTTACTGCCCAGACTGCTGCACCAGCAGGTCAGCCGCCGGCTGCGACCGTTACCCCGGTGCAGCCCGAGGCGGCGGCACCTCCGACCGCGATCGCTCCTGCGCCTGGTGCCGAAGCACCCGGCGCTGTTCCGCCCGATGCCGTCGCGCCAGGTGCGGTCACAACTGCCGAAAGTGCGGTGACCAAGGAGCATGGGAAATACGTCAAGGACGGTCGCCCGGCGACGCGTACCGAGATCGCCCTCTACAAGAAGGCTGCCAAGTCCAAGCCCGAGTAGCCTGCTACTGCCACGCCGCGTTCCCCCCGCGGCGTGGCAGCCCTGAATGCTTTGGCTAGGGTTGGTCCGGCGGAGGCCGACGACCGCTAAAATTCTTGTCGGGCGCGCGCCGTTGCGGCAGAGACGCTAACTTAAGACGTGTCGCGTAACGACCGTCGCGACGACGGCTGCGGCGGGGGACGAATAGACTGAATGCTGTTTCAGACGCCGCCCTTTTTCGCGTTCTTCGCGGTGTTCTTCGCCTGCTACGCGGCCACCATGCGCCGGCTGCGGCTGCAGAACTTCATCGTCATGGTCGCCAGCTACATTTTCTACGCGGTCTGGGATCTGCGTTTCCTGTCGTTGATCATCGTTGCGACCGCTGCTGCCTTCGTCGCCGGACAGGGGGCAAGTGGTGAACGGATCGAGCGTCGCCAGATCCGCGACGCGTCGCTGCTGCTGCTGATCGGCTGCACGGTCGCGTTCGGGCCGGGGCTGCCGGTGGCGTTCGGCTTCTACCTGATGTGCCTGGGCCTGATCCCGGTGCTTGCCGGGTTCGCGTGGTTCGTCAATCGGCTAAGCCCGGCGGGCCGCGGCCGTGCCAGCACGATCGCGGGCGTCGTGTTCAACCTGTTGCTGCTCGGCTTTTTCAAATACTTCAACTTCTTCACCGACTCGCTGGTCGGGCTGGCGCGGCTCGGCGGGGCGGAGGTTTCGGACGTCACGCTCCGGATCGTGCTGCCGGTCGGGATCAGCTTCTTCACCTTCCAGAAGCTTGCCTACATCATCGACGTGCGCCGCGGCAAAGGTGAGCCCGAGACCGACATCATCCGCTTCGGCGCGTTCGTGGCGTTCTTCCCGCAGCTCGTCGCCGGGCCGATCGAGCGCGCCGGGCATCTGCTCCGCCAGTTCGCGGTGCCACGCCAGCTGAGCTGGAGCAACGCCGGCAGCGGCGCGGCGCTGTTTTTATGGGGCATGTTCAAGAAGGTCGTCATCGCCGACAACCTTGCCAAGCTGGTCGCGCCGGTGTTCCACGATCCGACGCATGCGACCGCGGGCCAGCTGATGGTCGCGCTGCTGGCGTTCACCTTCCAGATCCTGTGCGATTTCTCGGGCTATTCGGACATGGCGCGGGGGCTGGCGCGGGTGCTCGGCATCGACCTGATGATCAACTTCAATATCCCGTACGTGTCGCGCACCCCGTCGGAATTCTGGACGCGCTGGCATATCTCGCTGTCGAGCTGGCTGCGCGATTATCTCTATATCCCGCTCGGCGGTAATCGCGGCGGCAAGTGGCTGACCTATCGCAACCTGTTCCTGACGATGCTGCTCGGCGGCTTGTGGCACGGTGCCAGCTGGACGTTCGTCGCGTGGGGAGCCTTTCACGGTAGCATCCTGATCGTCTACCGCCTGCTCGGCATCGACCGCTGGGCGGCTGGCGGCGAGCCGGGAACTGCCGCGGCAGCAGCGCGCGACGTCGGGTTGATCGCGGTGATGTTCGTGCTGACGGTGTTCGGCTGGCTGCTGTTCCGCAGTCCCGACATCGCCACCGTCGAGGCTTTCCTGCGCGGCATGGCGGCGGGGCGCGGCTGGTCCGCGGCACCGTGGCAGACGCTCGGCTTCTACGTCGCGCCGCTGCTGCTGGTGCAGGCGTGGCAGCTGTATATCCGCGATCTCGAGTTCCTGCCGCGGCTACCCAGCTTCGCGCGTCTGAACGTGGCGCTGCTCATGGTGTTCGCGCTGCTGTTCCTGGCCCCCTCGGGAGCCGCCGACTTCATCTATTTCGACTTTTGACCGCGCCCCGGATCACCGTGCGCCGTCTGCTCGCGATCGGCGCGATCGCCGCCTACACTTTGTTATTCGGAGAACTGTTCCTGCGCGTGCTGCTGCCGCAGCCGCTGGTGCCGCGCTATGTCACCGGCAGCGCCGACGGTATCCGCGCCAATATGCCGAACGTCGCCTTCCGCCAGTGGACCCCCGAGGTCGACGTCACCGTGCGCTATAACGATGCCGGCATGCGCGACGACCGCCCCGCGCCGCCGCTCGCCAAACCGCCGGGCGAGTGCCGCGTCGCGCTGCTCGGCGACAGCTATTTCGTCGGCTTCGAGAGCGACTACCCGCACAGCTTCGCCAAGCAGCTCGAAGACGACCTGCGCGCCCGCGGGCACAATTGCCGGGTGCTCGACTTCGCTGTCAGCGGCTTCGGCACCGCCGAGATGCTGATCGCGCTGCAGCATCGCGCGCTGCGGTATCACCCCGACATCGTGCTGATGTCGTGGCATGCGACCGACCCCGACGACAACATCCGCTCGAACCTGTTCAAGCTCGATGACGACGGAAAACTGGCGGCGACCGGCCGCCCGTTCCTGCCGGGCATCGGCGTCAGCGACCGGCTGATGCGCTTCCGGGCTTATCGCTGGCTGATCGAGAACAGTCAGCTTTACAGCGCCGTCCGCGAGCGTGCGGCAGGCATGGTCAAGGCGCTGCTCGTGCGGGCCCAGATCGCCGCCGCGCATGGCGGCAGCGCGGCGACGGCTCCCGCCAGCGAGGCGGAAGACGGCGTGCTGCCGCCGGTCAACGCGCGCCCCGGCTCACCGGCACTCGACAATGCGCTGATCTTCGCGGTCGACGGCGCGGCGCGCGGCGCGGGCGCGAAGTTCATGGTGTTCGACATCCCCGCCCGCCATTCGCGCAGCGAGTTCATCACCATGCGCGATTGGCTGCCGCAGCCGGTGCTGTTCCAGCTGGCGGTCGTCAGCCCGATCGAGGCGTTCCGCGCCGCGAACCCGATGGCGGCACCGCTATACCTCGAACATGGCCATCTGCACTGGACCGCACGCGGCAACGCGATCGCGGCGAAGGTTGCGGCAGACGCGATCATCGCACAGGGGTGGCTGGCGGCGGCGACCAGCCCGATCGCTCGGGCAGCGGCTGGCGCTTCGGATGGCCCTGCCGAGCGCCATCGGATACAGGACCGCGCATCCTGATGAGCATTCCAGAAGGTATGTCGGACACCGCAGTGATCCCCCGCGCCAGCGTCGTCATTCCGCATCTCAATCAGCTGGAGGCGCTCGGCGAGTGTCTCGTCTCGGTCGAGCAGCAGCAGATCGGCGGCGGCGATATCGAGATCATCGTCGTCGACAATGGGTCGAACGTCGCGTTGAGAGATGTACAGGCCGCGCATCCTCGAGTGCGCTTCCTCAGCGAGCCGCAGCCCGGGCCGGGATTGGCGCGCAACCGCGGCGTGCTCGCCGCAACCGCACCGGTGCTGGCGTTCATCGATGCCGATTGTCGCGCCGAGGCCGGCTGGCTCGCCGCAGCACTTGCCGCGATCGAACCCGACCCCGCGCGAAGCGTCGTCGGCGGCGATGTCCGCGTGCCGTTCGCCGACCCGCGGAACGTCAGCCCGACGGAGGCCTATGAGGCGGTGTTCTCGTACCGCCAGCAGATGTTCATCGAGGCGCACGGCTACTCGGGCACCGGCAATCTGGCGATGGGGCGGGCGATATTCGACGCGGTCGGGCCGTTCGGCGGCATTGACACCGCCGAGGACATGGACTGGGGCTTGCGCGCCCGCGCGCTCGGCTATGTGACGCGCTACGTGCCCGGCATGATCATCTATCACCCAGCGCGGCCCGACTTCGATGCGCTGGCGACCAAATGGCGGCGGCATATCCGCCACGCCTGGAACGACTACCGGAGCGCCGGGCAGCCGCGCTGGCGCTGGCAGCTGCGCGCCGCCGCGATGCTCGCCTCGATCGGCCCGCACGGCATCAAGCTGCTGACCTCGGAGCGCGTGCCGGGACTCGCCAACCGGCTGCGCGGCATCGGGATGCTGATCCGCACGCGGCGCTTCCGCGCGGCCGAGATGCTGCGCGTCGCGAACGCCCCGCCGGAGTCGGGCGCACTGTTCTGGAACCGCGAGGCTTGAGCACCGACCCGCGATGACCCGCCCGCGTTTCGCCTTCACGATCGCCGCCACCGACGGCGCGGCGCGGGCGGGCACGATCGCGATGCGGCGCGGGGATATCGCAACACCCGCCTTCATGCCGGTCGGCACTGCAGCGACGGTCAAGGCGATGCGCGCCAGCGAAGTGCGGGCCGCCGGGGCCGACATTATCCTCGGCAACACCTATCACCTGATGCTGCGCCCGACGGCGGAGCGGATTGCGCGGCTCGGCGGGCTGCACGCGTTCATGGGCTGGGACCGCCCGATCCTGACCGACAGCGGCGGCTATCAGGTGATGTCGCTCGGCGAGCTGACCAAGCTCACCGAGGACGGGGTGACGTTCAAGTCGCACCTCGACGGCTCGCTGCATCTGATCACGCCCGAGCGGTCGATGGAGATCCAGCGGCTGCTCGGCAGCGACATCGTCATGGCGTTCGACGAGTGCACGCCGTTCCCGGCAACGCCCGAGCAGGCGGCGGCTTCGATGGCGCGGTCGATGCGCTGGGCGCAGCGGTCGCGCGACGGCTTCGACAGTGGGCCGGCCCATGCCGCAGCGGCGGCGCTGTTCGGCATCCAGCAGGGTTCGATGGACGAGGCGCTACGGGCCGAGTCAGCCGCAGCGCTGCAGGCGATCGGCTTCGACGGCTACGCCATCGGCGGGCTCGCGGTCGGCGAAGGCCAGGCGGCGATGTTCGGCGTGCTCGACTTCGCCTGCGGCCAGCTGCCGGCGGACCGCCCGCGTTACCTGATGGGCGTCGGCAAGCCCGACGACATCGTCGGCGCGGTACTGCGCGGCGTCGACATGTTCGACTGCGTATTGCCGACGCGCTCGGGGCGCACCGGGCAGGCGTTCACCCATGACGGGCCATTGAACCTGCGCAACGCGCGCTTTGCCGAGGACCTTGCGCCGCTCGACGCCGTTTGTGGCTGCCCGGTGTGCGCCAGCGTCAGCCGGGCGTATCTGGCGCATCTGGTCCGCAGCGACGAGATCCTCGGCGCCATGCTGATGACCGAGCACAATATCTGGTTCTATCAGCAGCTGATGGCGGCGCTGCGGGCCGCGATCGGCGAAGGCCGGGTGGCGGCGTTCGCGGCCCAGTTCGTCGGTCGCTACCGGGCGAGGAGCCATTCCGGCCCGGTGAGTTGAGGCCAAACCATGGTCATCCCGGCGAAGGCCGGACCCAAGACCTCGAATCTATGAAGTCTGTGGTCATGGGTTCCGGCCTTCGCCGGAATGACGACAAATGTCTCGGTTCGACTACATTGGGCGATTAGCGCCCCCTGAACTTCGCCGCGCGCTTCTGTAAGAAGGCGGTAACCCCTTCGGCGAAGTCCGCGGTGCGGCCGGCGAGCCGCTGGTGCTGGCGCTCGATGTGGAGTGCCTGCGTCAACGGCACGTCGAGGCATGCGCGGAGGCCGTGGCGGATCAGCACGTAGCTTTGCGTCGGCCCGTTCGCGAGCCGGGCAGAAAGCCTGTCGACGGTAAGCCTGAGCTCGTCGTTGCTCGCAACCGCATGGATCATGCCCCAGTCGAGCGCCGTCGCGGCGGGGATCTTGTCGCCGAGCATCATCATCGCCTGCGCCCGCGCCTTGCCGATCAGCCGGGGCAGCGCCCAGGTCACGCCGACATCGGGGACCAGCCCGATATTGACGAACGCCAGCAGGAAATACGCCGACTCCGCCGCAATGACGATATCGCCGGCCAGCGCGAGGCTGCAGCCGGCACCGGCGGCGGGGCCGTTGACCGCGCAAATGATCGGTAGCGGCAGCGCGTACAGCCGCTCGAGCAGCGGGTTGAAGTGCGTCTCGAGGCGGGCTCCCATATCAGCACTGGCCGAGCCGCCCTCGCTGCTGGCGCTGCCGCTGGCGAGGTCCGCCCCGCTGCAGAAGGCGCGCCCGGCCCCGGTGATGACGAGCACGCGCGCCCGGCTCGTCCCGGCTTGCACCTCGTCGCGAAGGCGGTCGACGGCCTCGATCGTCTCCGCCAGCATATCGGTGGTCAGCGCGTTGAGCGCATGCGGCCGGTTGAAGGTCAGCGTCACGACATCGGCGGCTTCGGTCAGCAGGATATTCCGATAGGCCATGCGAAGCTCCTGAAACGGCGGCGATGCGACCGGCTTCAGCCGCGCGCCTTGACCAGCATGAACGCCGGCGGGCCGTCGCTGCCGAAGCCGACGTCGGGGCCGTCGGCACGATGGTCGTCGCGGCTGTTGTCACGATTCGAGCGGCCGTCGTCGCGGCGTGGCTCGCGCTCACTGCTCCGCGGCCGGGAATCGCGGCGGGGCTCGTCGCGGGTGGCGCGACGCGGCTCGGGCGGGGCGGCAGGTTCGCCGGTCGTCTCGCCCGCTGTTTCAGGCCGGGCTTCGCCAGCGCCGCCCAGACCGCCGCGACCGCGCCGCCGCCGGCCGCGAGGCTTGGCTCCGGCCTCGGCGTGACCGACCTCGTCGGCTGCATCGACCTCGACGCGCTCAGCCCGTTCCTCGACCGGCAGCGCGTCGGTGGGTACGGCGATCTGCTCGGCGGCACTCGCGATTTCGCTGCCGTCGGCGGCGTCGCGCCCGTGCCGGGGGATGGCGTGGCCGATCAGCTTCTCGACGTCGCGAAGATTGTCGCCCTCGTCGGGGGTCGCCAGCGTGTAGGCGACGCCGGTGCGCCCGGCGCGTCCCGTACGCCCGATGCGGTGGACATAGTCCTCGGCATGATGCGGGACGTCGTAGTTGATGACGTGGCTGACCCCGGGCACGTCGAGCCCGCGCGCCGCGACATCGGAGGCGACCAGCACGATGATATCGCCGGCCTTGAAACGATCGAGTTCGCGGATGCGGTCGGCCTGCTCCATGTCGCCGTGGATCTGCCCCGACGAGACGCCGGCTTTCTTGAGGACGTCGGCGAGTTCTCGGACGTCCTTCTTGCGGTTGCAGAAGACGATGGCGTTCTTGACCGCGGGGTCGCGCAGCAGCTTGCGTAATGTCTCCCGCTTGCCCCGGGGGCTGGTCTCGACGACGAACTGCGCGATCAGCGCGTTCGATTCCGCCGGGCGGGCGACCTCGATCGTCTTGGGCGCGGTCATGAAGCGGTCGGCGAGCTTCTTGATCGGACCGGGCATGGTGGCTGAGAACAGCAAAGTCTGGCGCGGGCTCGGCAGCTTGGTGCAGATTTCCTCGATATCGGGGATGAAGCCCATGTCGAGCATGCGGTCGGCTTCGTCGATCACGAGCAGGCTGCACATGTTGAGCATGATCTTGCCGCGCCCGAACAGGTCCATCAGGCGGCCCGGCGTCGCGATCAGCACGTCGACGCCCTTTTCGAGCGCCGCCAATTGGTCGCCCATCGAGACGCCGCCGATCAGCAGCGCCATGTTCAGCTTGTGATACTTGCCGTATTTGTCGAAGTTCTCCGACACCTGCTGCGCCAGTTCGCGGGTCGGTTCGAGGATCAGCGAGCGCGGCATTCGCGCCCGGCTGCGCGACCCGGCGAGGATATCGATCATCGGCAGCACGAACGAGGCGGTCTTGCCGGTGCCGGTCTGCGCCACGCCAATGATGTCGCGGCCCATCAGCACCGACGGGATGGCCTGGCGCTGGATCGGCGTCGGGTCGTTGTAACCGCTGTCCGCCACCGCGCGGAGCAGTTCCTCCGACAGGCCCAGTGCTTCGAAACTCATGCAGGTCCTTGGGGTACGGAGCGCCCAAGTGAATGCCACCCGCGCCGCATGTGCCGCGCTTGACGCTGTTTTCACCCGAAAGTCAATAACTGGCCCGAACTGACGTCAGGTCACCCTGCAACCAGATGAAGCGTCGGACATCGCCGGAGACGCCCCGGTCGCCGGAGACCTGGCCCGCAGCTACCGCGGAAGTTCACTCAAAGGTCTCTCACTCAACAGCACTTCGTCGAGTGTAATCAAACGCTTAGCCGATTCGACCCGAGGAACTTTCCGGGGTGCCGATCCGGTCAAGACGAATTTCAACGGCAGTGATAACCATATCGGCACGTTTGTCAGTGCGCTCGGTATTGGTGACATTGCGTCCGCCGTGCAGCTGGCGCTAGAACTTCACCCCTGCCGCGATGCCGTAGCGGCGCGGTTCGAGCGTGAAGATGTTGGTGAACAGCCCCGACGACTGGTCGGTCACGTAAAGCCCGGTGATCGCGCTGTTGTTGGCGAGGTTCTGGACGAAGCCGCGCAGGAACCAGCGATCGTCCTTGCCGTTCACCTGAAGCTGCGCGTTCATGATGTAATAGGCCGGGATGCGGTCGGCATAGTCGTTGAAGATGCTGCCGGTGCTGTTCCCGGTCAGGGCGATGTCGAAGCGCGGCACTACCGAGATGTCGTGTCCGGCACCGATCGTATACTGAATTCCCGCGGACGCCTTGTAGTTCGGCGATTGAGGGAGTGAGTTGCCGCGGACGTTGGCGGCAACGCCTTCGCTCAGGACCTGGACGCCACCGAACAGGGCACCGACCGTCGCTGCGTTGCCGCGCAGCGCCGAACAGATGCCGAAAGCTCCGGTCGCGCCGTTGATGCCGCTACCCGCCGGGAACGGCGTCGGTGCGTTGAGCCCGAGGGTCGGGCTGCCGTTGATCGCCGCGACATAGCCGTTCGCGCCGGCCGCGTTGCCCGGCGTGGTCGGCACGAGCACGCAGTTCGAGGCGTTCGTGATGTCCTTGATGATCACGGCATCGCTGCGACCGCCGCTCGGATCGCGCGGATTGACGAAGAAAGTGTCGCCGGCGATGCTCGTCTTGAGATAGCTGAAGCCGAGATTGACCGCCAGCGCCGGGATCGGCTGGATGATCGCATCCGCCTCGACACCGTAGATGTTGGCGTTGACGTTGTCGTTGACCGACGTCCGCGCCACGATCCTGCTGACCTGCAGACCCTTATATTTGTAGTAAAAGCCTGAGACGTTCAGGCGGAGCGTACCGCCGAGGAAGGTATTCTTCGATCCGACTTCGAAAGAATCGATGAATTCCGGCGTGAACGTATTGCTGACCGTGAACACCGGCGACAGCGGCGGGTTGATACCGCCCGACTTATAGCCGCGCGAATAGGAGGCGTACAGCAGGTTCTCGTCGGTGATCTTATAGTCGATGACGACCCGACCGGTGAACTCGGAGAAGCTCACCCGCTGTATCTGATACTCCTGCGGCCCGGCAAGTGTCGGATCGAAGTCGAGGTTGGCATAACCGGCAGCATTGGTGATGTTTGCCGCACCATAGGGAACCAGTACGGCGCTGTTGTTGGTCGCCAAGGTAACCGGCGCGACGAAGCCGTTATTATCGGTGAATAACGTCGTGCGCGCACTCACGATCTTCTTGTCGTTGTTATACCGCAGCCCAATCGTTGCCTTGAGACGGTCGTTCGCCTTGAAATACGCCTCGCCGAACAGACCGTAGGAGTCGAGCCGGTAGTAATTGGTGTTATTGCGATAATAAGGCGACGCCTCGAAGCTGCTCGGGAAGTTCGTCAAGCCGGCGAACTGGCGGCCGAGGGTATTGGCGAGGCCGAGCACCGCCGAGCCGTAATCGAGCCCGAAAGCATTGACGTAATAGCTGTTCTCGGTCGTCCTGAAGCGGTTGTAGATGCCGCCGACGAGGAAATTGAACTTGCCGTCCAACTGGCTCGACAGGATGACTTCGCCGGTATAGCCGTCGTCGCGCTGCACCGAACGGTCGAAGTTCAACGGTACTGCAGCGCAGACGCCGTGCCCACCGAACAAGCCGGTCCCGGTCGTATCAGAAACCGATGAGGTACAATAGGGCCCGCCGGGCCCGTTCGGCGTCAGCGCCGTGATGCCGGGCTTGATCTGCGAGAGCGGTAACGCGAGCGGCGCCAGCGCCGGCGAGATCGCGCCGGCCTGACCGGCACCGTACAGCGATGCCACCGTCAGCCCGCCGATTGCCGGGCCCGCATTGTTAAGCGTGAGGTTGTAATCCTGGCTCGAATCGACCGAATTGCGCTGGTAGAGCGCCGAGGCAGCGAGCTTGAACTTGCCGAAATCATGTTCGACCTTGACCGTGGCGTTGATCTCGTCGGCGAAGTAATTCGGCCGATAGGCGGTATAGACCTTGCGCGGATCGCTCGGCACGGCGGAGCCGGCATAGCTGTCGGGACCATAAAGATTGGCGATCGCCAGCGGCCTGAGCGCGGGGGCCAGCGCACCGAAAATGGCGGACGAGCCCAGGAACTGCTGCGACACGAACAGACTTGCCAGGGTGGAATTGGCATTGGTCGCTTGGTTCGCCAGTCCGCCGGGCAAGCAGCCGAGCACGCCGGTCGGGTCGCGCTCGCAGAGCTGCTTCTGGTTGCGCAGGCGGCTGTCCTTCTCGTGGAAGTAATAGCCCATCAGGTCGACCGTCGTCGACGGCGTCGGCTGCCAGCGGAGCGACGCGCGGGCCGCATATTCGTCGCGGCTGTCGATCCGGCTATTGTTGTAGAGGTTCTCGGTGAAGCCGCCGCGATTGAGATAAGTGCCCGCCACCCGGATGCCGAGCGTGTCGGTCAGCGGCACGTTGATCATCGCCTTGATCTTATATTCGTTGTAGTTGCCGTATTCGCCCTCGACCGCGGCATGCAGCGCATGCAGGTCGGGCTTGGCGGTGATGAAGTTGACGACGCCGGCGGTGGCGTTGCGCCCGAAAAGCGTGCCCTGCGGCCCGCGAAGCACCTCGACGCGCTGCAGGTCGAAGTAATCGGTCTCGAAGATGCGCGTGTTGAACAGCGGCAGGTCGTTGACGTGGATCGCGGTGGCGGAATCGCAGGTGACGCCGACGCACAGGTCGCCGACGCCGCGGATGGTGAAGACGCCGGTGGTGAAATTGCTCTTGGTGAAGGTGATATTGGGCAAGGTCAGCTGCAGGTCGGACGAGTTGTTGATCTGCTGGCGCTGAAGCGTTTCGGAGGTGAACGCCGAGATGGCGATCGGCACGTCCTGAAGGCTCTGCGAGGTCCGCTGCGCCGTGACGACGATCTCTTCGAGCCCGCTGCCGACGCCGACGGCACCGGGGCTGCCGCTGGCGGCGACACCGCTGTCGCTACCGCCGCTGGTGCCCTGCGAAGTCGAGGTCTGCGCTGCCGCCGGGGCGGCCATCAGGCCGAGCAGCGACACTCCCGAGATAAGCGCGGCGGTCGAAATCGTCCGACGCCGCGAGCTGACGATAGTGTCCATAGCGATATCCTCCCCAAAATACTGCCGAAGCCCTGGCTGTTGCCGCCAGATCGTTTTCACCGAACCGTTGCGGGCCCGGCGTCCCCGCTAATTGACCAAGCTTGACTGCACTTGTCCAGCACTCGTGCCGGTTTCAGACAGATTGCGAATTGATGTCGGCAGCTGTGGCTTTGCCGCCACACACGACGGGCTTAATGGCGGCGTAGCGGGGATAGTGCGACAATGCTGGCGATCGGGCACTCGCCGCCCGAACGCGCGACGACGACATCGCGCCCGGCGCATAGCGCACCCTGCTGCGAGCGGCGGTAGTAGAAGCCCTGATAGAAGCTCAACGCCGGGCAATCGCGCGCGAACGCCATCCGCCAGCGCCGGCCGTTGACCATCGTCAGCTCGACGGCGCGGTCCCCGATCACCACCGCGCCGGCCATGTGGGCGACGGTGACGCAGCGATGGTGACCGGCAGCGGGTGGGGAAGGGCGATGGCTGGTCGGGCTGGCGGGCGTGGCGGACCGCGACACCGCCGCGGTCGACAACAGGCCGATCAATAGCAGTAGCGGAATGCTGCTGGTCGGACCGGTCAGGGACGCGCGGGACGACATCTTTAGCGGCTGGCACCTTCGTTGCGCTGACGTTGCGCTTGACGACAGGTTGTTGAACGCTGGGTGAATTTGCGGGTTTGTTCAGTTTGCGGACGTCGCCTGTAGCCTACCTTCCGTCATTCCCGCGGGCGCGGCAATGACGGGAAGTGAGGCCCTGTGTGGTGCTTGAGAGCGCGCGCCGCATAGCGTTGCCGCGCCGGGCGATATACATCGGAGCGATGTCCGAACTGCTCTCTCCATCGGCGGCTGCGCTCGACGCGTTGAAGGCCGCCGTCGGTGCCGACAGCTGGAGCGACGATGCAGCGACGCTCGCGCCCTATCTCACCGACTGGCGCGGACGGCTGCAGGGCCGCGCCGCGCTGCTGCTGCGCCCGCGCGATACCGCCGCCGTCGCCCGGCTGGTGAAAGCGGCGGCGGCGCACCGCGTCGCGCTGGTCCCGCAGGGCGGCAACACCGGGCTCGTCGGCGGTGCGACCCCCGATCCCGGCGGCGGTGCGGTGGTGGTCAGCGTCGCGCGGCTGAACGCGCTTGGGCCGGTCGACAGCGCCGGGCTGACCGTCACCGTCGGCGCGGGGGCGATCCTAGAAGCGGTGCACGCGCACGTCGCCGCCGCGGGTTGCAGCTTCCCGCTGTCGCTCGCGGCGAAGGGCAGCGCCACGATCGGCGGGCTGGTGTCGACCAACGCCGGCGGGGTGCAGGTGCTGCGCCACGGCAACATGCGCGCGCTCGTCGCCGGGCTCGAGGCGGTGCTGCCCGACGGTTCACGGCTCGACCAACTCGGTCCGCTGGCGAAGGACAATAGCGGCTATGACATCAAGCAGCTGCTGATCGGGGCCGAAGGCACGCTCGGCATCGTCACCGCGGTGACGCTGCGGCTGGTGCCGGCGGCGGTCGAAACCGTCGTTGGCTGGGCCGGGCTCGCCAGCCCGCAGGCGGCGCTGGCGCTGCTCGTCCGGCTGCGGCAAGCGGTCGGCGAAGCGGTCGAGAGCTTCGAGCTGATCCCGGCGAGCGGCCTGGCGCTGGTGCTCGCTGACGGCGGCGGCCACCGCTCGCCGCTGGCCAGCGACCCGGTGTGGCATGTGCTGATCGAGCTGTCGTCGGTCCGCGTCGATGCCGGTCTGGCGACGGCGCTGACCGCGGTGCTGGCGGCGGCGCTCGACGACGGCGTGATCGGCGACGCGACGCTCGCGCAGTCCGAAGCGCAGGCGAGCGAGCTGTGGCACTTGCGCGAAAGCCTGCCCGAGGCCGAGCGCCGCGACGGCTTCGCGGTCAAGCATGACATTGCGGTGCCGGTCGCGGCGATGCCCGATTTCATCACGCGCACCGCCGCGGGCGTCGAGGCGGCGTTCGCCGGTGCCCGCGTGCTGGCGTTCGGGCATCTCGGCGACGGCAATGTCCACTTCAACGTCCGCGCGCCCGCGGGGAGCGACAGCGGCACCTGGGTCGAGCAGCATGGCGGGGCGGTGACGGCCTGGGTCAACGACGCGGTCACCGTCGCGCACGGCTCGATCGCTGCCGAACACGGCATCGGCAGCGTCAAGCGCGCCGAGCTGCACCGGCTGGGCAACCCGGCGAAGCTGGCGGCGATGCGGTGGCTGAAGGCGGCGTTCGATCCGCTCGGAATCATGAATCCCGGGAAGGTCGTTTAGCGTCTCGTATATTTATCTCGAAACTTTACCCGCTCATCCCGAGCGAAGTCGAGGGACCTGCCCGGAGATTGTGCGTCCCTCGACTTCGCTCGGGATGAACGGGTTTGGTGCTTGGACCTGAGTGCGAGATGCTCCAGCGCCGCCAATCGCCAGCCCTAGCGCGCTCCCGACACGATCACCGTTACCGCACGCCGGTTCTGCGCCCAGGCGCTTTCGTCCGAACCCTCCGCCACCGGGCGCTCCTTGCCGTAGCTGATCGTCGCGATGCGCGCCGTCGCGACACCTTGGGCGGCAAGGAAGTTCTTCGCCGCATTGGCACGGCGGTCGCCGAGCGCAAGGTTGTATTCGCGCGTACCACGCTCGTCGGTGTGGCCCTGGATGGTGACCTTTACCACCGGATAGCGCGCCAGCCACTCGGCCTGCTTGCCGAGGATGACGCGCGACGGGTCGTCGATCTCGTAGCTGTCATAACCGAACAGCACCGTGTCGCCGCCCGAGACCGCCTTGAAATCGGCGATGCTGCCCGGTGTGTTGGCCGACGTCGTGCCGGTCGAGCCCGCGCCGCTGCCGGGGGTCGCGCTCGGCGTCGACGGCGCGGTGGCGGGCGGCGGCGCGGGCGGCAGCGGCTTTTTCTTGGTGCAGGCCGAGGTGGCGAGCAGCGCCGCGACGAGGGTAAGTTGCGCAACACGGTTCAGCATCGATCGCCCTTTCTTCGCAAATCCGCCTGGTTTTAGGCCGGTTTGATTACGGCAACAACGGCGACCACGCCGGATCGGACGCATCGAGCGGTGTTTTTAGCTTGCGCTCGTTCTGCCCCGACAGGTCGACCGACATCAGCGAGGTGTTGCCGCGCCCCTGGGTGGTCCGGAAGAACAGCACGACGCGGCCGTTCGGCGACCAGGTCGGGCCCTCGTCCTGATACGCCGAGGTCAGCAGCCGCTCGCCGCCGCCGTCGGGACGCATCACGCCGATGCGGAACTTGCCGCTGCCGAGCCGGGTGAAGGCGATCAGGTCGCCGCGCGGGCTCCATACCGGCGTCGCGGCGCGGCCTTCGCCGAAGCTGATGCGGTGCTGGCCCGAGCCGTCGGCGTTCATCACATAGATCTGCTGGGTACCGCCGCGGTCGCTCTCGAAGACGATCCGGCTGCCGTCGGGCGAATAGCTCGGCGCGGTGTCGATCCCCGGAGCCTCGGTCAGCCGGGTCAGCTTGTGGCTGGCGATATTGATTCGATAGACGTCGGTGTTGCCGCCGATCGACATCGAGAACACCATCGCCGACCCGTCGGGCGAGAAACGCGGTGCGAAACTCATGTTGGGAAACTCGCCGATGACCTCCTGATGCCCGGTGCCGAGCGTATACACCCACACCCGCGGCTTATCGTTGGCGAACGACATATAGGTGATCGTCTGCTGGTTCGGCGCGAAGCGGGGGGTCAGGACCAGCGTTTGGCCATTGGTCAGGAAGCGGTGGTTGGCGGTGTCCTGGTCCATCACCGCGAGGCGCTTGATACGGTGCGTCTTGGGCCCGGTTTCGGAGACGTAGACGACGCGGCTGTCGAAATAGCCGGTCTCGCCGGTCAGCCGCGAATAGACGAGATCGGCGCATTTGTGCGCGGCGCGCCGCCAGTTCGCCGCGGTGGTGACGAAGCCCTGCCGCGCCAGTTCCTCGCTCGAGAACACGTCATAGGCATAGCAGCCGACGGTGATGCCGCCGTCGGGGTTGACGGCGATGCTGCCGGTGATCAGCGACTGCGCCGCCAGCGTCCGCCAGCCGGCGAACTGCGGCGCGGTGACATCGGCGGTGGCAACCGTCGTCGTGTAGGCGGCGGGGTCGAGCGGACGGAACAGCCCCGACGAGCCGAGGTCGCCGGCGATGACCTGCGCGATCCTGGTGCCGAGTTCGGTCGTGGTGCCCGCCGCGGTCGGCGCGGGTGCCGCGGCGGCGAAGGCGGGAACGGCGACCGGCAGCGGCTGCGCGATGCCGGTGTTGATGTCGACGCGCAGACCTGCGGCGGCGGCGGGGGCGGGAGCGAGCGCGATCGACACGGAGAGAAGCAGTGATCGGAGACGCATCGCACTTCCTCATTTTCTGACGTGACCCCCGCGAAGGCGGGGGCCCATAACCACGAGCATCAGGGGTTATGGGCCCCCGCCTTCGCGGGGGTGACGAATACCAGTTGGCTGATATCCGAATAGCCCAACCGCCAGATCATCCCAATGCGGATTATCGATTTCGATGCGATTGATCTTCCAGTCACGCTTCCAGTGCTTGATCTGCTTCTCGCGAGCAATCGCCAGCTCGATCGTCGCATGTTGCTCGTACCAGACGAGGCGGGTGACCTTATGCCTAGCGGTGAAGCTGTCCATGAGGTGTTCGCGATGCTCGTAAATACGTTCTGCAAAACGCGCGGTTACGCCGACGTACAACGTGCCGTGCTTGCCGCTCGCGAGCATGTAGACGAAGCCGCCATAATCCATGACAGGTTGTAATCTTTCGTCACCCCCGCGAAGGCGGGGGCCCATACACGGGGGACGGTTGGCGTGGATGGGGGCCCGCCTTCGCGGGGGGGTGGGAACGGCGCG
>JANOOK010000006.1:0-9227 GCA_031421275.1 Sphingomonadaceae bacterium | reverse complement strand
GTGGCGGCGATCGCACGGGGGTTCGAGGCGGTTTAGGGCGTGCCTTATCGTCATTCCCGCGAAGGCGGGAGCCCATCTCCCGAGGTATCCGGAAAAAGTCTCGCTCCGGAGGCAGCCGGTGATGGGTTCCCGCTTTCGCGGGAATGACGGAAGGTGAGTGAGAACAACGAAATCAAACTGGGACAGACAATATGCGCGTTTACTACGACTCCGATGCCGATCTCGCGCTCGTCAAGGGTAAGCGCATCGCCATCATCGGCTATGGCAGCCAAGGCCACGCCCACGCGCAGAATTTGCGCGACTCAGGCGTCGCCGATGTCGCCGTCGCGCTCCGCCCCGGCTCGAAGACCGCTGCCAAGGCCGAGGCTGCCGGCTTCAAGGTGATGAGCAACGCCGAGGCGGCCGCACACGCCGACGTCATCATGGTGCTCGCCCCCGACGAGCATCAGGCGGGCATCTATGCCGACGACCTCGCCCCCAACATGAAGCCGGGTGCGGCGCTGGCGTTCGCGCATGGGCTCAACATCCACTTCCAGCTGATCGAGCCGCGGCCCGACATCGACGTCTTCATGATCGCACCGAAGGGCCCCGGCCATACCGTGCGCTCCGAATACGTCCGCGGCGGCGGTGTGCCGTGCCTGATCGCGGTGCATCAGGACGCCAGCGGCAACGCGCACGACGTCGGCTTGAGTTATGCCAGCGCGATCGGCGGTGGGCGCTCAGGGATCATCGAGACGACGTTTCGCGAGGAGTGCGAGACCGACCTGTTCGGCGAGCAGGCGGTGCTGTGCGGCGGGCTGACCCAGCTGATCATGGCGGGTTTCGAGACGCTGACCGAGGCCGGCTATGCGCCCGAGATGGCGTATTTCGAGTGCCTGCACGAGGTCAAGTTGATCGTCGACCTGATGTACGAAGGCGGCATCGCCAACATGCGCTACTCGATCTCGAACACCGCCGAGTTCGGCGACTATTTGACCGGCCCGCGGATCATCACGCCCGAGACCAAGGCCGAGATGAAGCGCGTCCTCGCCGATATCCAGCAGGGCAAGTTCGTCCGCGACTTCATTCTCGACAACCGCGCCGGCAACCCGGTGCTGAAAGCCGCGCGCCAGCTCCAGTCGCGCCACGAGATCGAGGAGGTCGGTGGGCGCTTACGCGCGATGATGCCATGGATCGGCAAGAACGCGCTGGTCGACAAGGCGAAGAACTGAGCTTTCTGCTCCCTCTCCCGCCCTTGCGGGAGAGGGAGCAGAAAGTCAGCGCCGCCGCCCCACCAGCAGCTCGCCCTGCACCCGCACCGAGCGCGTCGCGATCCACACTTCGACCAGGAACAGCACCAGCCCGGCGCTGAGCAGGATCATCGCGCCGACGAACAATGTCGCGACCACCGCCGAGCCGTGGAACGGAAACAGGTCGCCGACAAACAGGATCGCGACGACGAGGCAAACGAACAGCGCCGACAGCGTGCACATCGCGACGGCATATTGCACCGTCACCATACGCCGGTCGAGGATCGCCAGATCGTCGAGCGCGCGCTCACGCTTCGGCGCGTCGTAGCTGGCGATGTCGGCCTCGATATGCCGGGCCCGGTCGACAACGCGCGCCAGCCGCGTCGTCAGCACGTTCAGGATGCCGGCGATCCCCGACAGCAGGAACACCGGCGCGACCGCCAGCTGGATGTTGTGCGCGATCGCGTCGACCGGACCGAGCGTGGGGAGCAGCGGAAATGCCATGCCCTGCTGTCGCCGGATATGCGTCGCGGTGCAACCCGGGTGCATGGCAGGCTCCTCCGCGTGCGGCAGTAATGACTGGACTTCGGACCGGCAGCAGGTACACTGCAGTGATGAGCGCCATGCTTCCCGGTCTGCGACTTACGCGCCCTTAGGTGCGGCTGACGTGCGGGCATCGCCCCGGTCACTTCGCCTGAGGGTTTTCGGACCAGCTGCCCGAACCGCAACCGACAGGCGACCTCATGACCGACCATATCCGGATTTTCGACACGACATTGCGCGACGGCGAGCAGTCGCCGGGGTGTTCGATGAACCTCGAGGAGAAGCTGCGGGTCGCGGCGCAGCTCGAGGCGCTGGGCGTCGACGTCATCGAGGCCGGGTTCGCGATCGCCAGCGACGGTGACTTCGAGGCGGTGCGCGAGGTCGCCCGCCAGTGCCAGACCGCCACGGTCGCCAGCCTGGCGCGCGCTTCGCTCGGTGATGTCGACCGCGCCTGGGCAGCGGTGAAGTTCGCCCGCCAGCCGCGCATCCACACCTTCATCGCAACCTCGCCGCTGCACATGCGGGTAAAGCTCAACATGAGCCCCGAGGCGGTGCTCGAGGCGATCGCGCGGTCGGTCGGCCATGCGCGCAATCTGTGTGGCGATGTCGAGTGGTCGGCCGAGGATGCGACGCGCTCGGACCCCGATTTCCTCGCGCGCGCCATCGAGATCGCGATTGCGGCGGGGGCGACGACGATCAACCTGCCCGACACCGTCGGCTATGCGACGCCCGCGACCTACGGCGCGATGTTCGCCGACATGCTCGCGCGGGTTCCCAATGCCGATCGGGTGATCTTCTCGACGCATTGCCACAACGACCTTGGGCTGGCGGTGGCGAATACGCTCGCCGCGGTGATGGCGGGCGCGCGGCAGGTCGAGGCGACCGTCAACGGCATCGGCGAGCGCGCCGGCAACGCCGCGGTCGAGGAGATCGCGATGGCACTGCGGGTGCGTCACGACGTGCTGCCGTTCCGCACCGGCGTGGTAACGACCGAAATCACCCGCGCCAGCCGGCTGGTCAGCGGCATCACCGGCATGGCGGTACAGCCGAACAAGGCGATCGTCGGCGCGAACGCCTTCGCACACGAGAGCGGCATCCACCAGGACGGCATGATCAAGGATGCCTCGACCTACGAAATCATGACCCCCGACAGCGTCGGGCAAGGCGCCTCGAACCTCGTGCTCGGCAAGCATTCGGGCCGCGCCGCCTTCAGGCAAAAACTCGGCGAGCTCGGCTATGTGCTGACCGACAACGAGTTCGGCGACGCCTTCAAGCGCTTCAAGGATCTTGCCGACGCGAAGAAGGCAGTGTGGGACGAGGACATCGTCGCGCTCGTCGACGACGAGGTGCTGCGCGGTCACGATGCGATCCAGGTCATCGAGGTCGAAGTCTATTGCGGCAGCCACGGCCCGCAGCGCGCCATCCTGACGCTGTCGATCGACGGCGTCGAAGCGACCGCGGCGGTGCGCGGCAACGGCCCCGTCGACGCGCTGTTCGCCGCGATCCGCAAGCTGGTCCCGCACGACGGCGCGACGTTGCAGCTGTATCAGGTCCACGCCGTCACCCAGGGAACCGACGCGCAGGCCGAGGTCAGCGTGCTGCTGGCGGAGGACGGCCGCACCGTGCGCGGCACCGGCGCCCACGTCGACACGCTGGTGGCGAGCGCGCGGGCGTATGTGAACGCACTCAACAAGCTGATCGTTAAGCGTGGGCGGAGTGCACTGGCAGGATTGGAGGCGACCGGGTGAGGTGCGCATCGAACGCTGCCCGGATGATCGTGAAACATGGCGGGAGTGACGGGGCTCGAACCCGCGACCTCCGGCGTGACAGGCCGGCGCTCTAACCAACTGAGCTACACCCCCGTTCAGGGATGGCGGGATTAGGCCGCCACCCCGCGAGTGTCAAGCAAACCGCAGCGCAAGCAGCAGAAAGGCCGCCGGATCGCTCCGGCGGCCTTCACACGCAACGCAACCGGTTGAATCAAACGGCGGTGTTGCCGCGCACGAGATGCATAATCAGCCCGATGACGAACAGGACGATGAAGATGTAGAACAGTATCTGCGCGATCGAAGCAGCGCCCGCGGCGATGCCGCCGAAGCCGAACACCGCAGCGATCAATGCGACGACGAGAAAGATGAGCGCGTAGCGAAGCATGACTGAGACCCCTTCGATGATGTTACGGTAGTGTAAAAGCGCAGCACGGTGCCGAAAGTTCCCGGGCGCGATGTTGGGTGCCCAGCCTGATCGGCAGATCGCCGCGCGCAAGACGATGTGGGTGCTTCCTCGCCAATTCGTCGCGGACGAGCGCCCGAGCGTCGGCCGCTCGACGCTCACGAGGCCTCTGCCGTTGAGCCCGGCAGCAGCTTCGCCTACGATGGCGCGATGTTGTCGAGCCTGCCCAATCTGCTTACCCTGAGCCGCATCTTCGCGGTGCCGCTGCTGGTGCTGTTAATGTGGGGCCACGGCTGGTTGGCGTGGAGCTTCGCCTTCGCGGTCTTTTGTGTCGCCGGTGCTACCGACTACCTCGATGGTTATCTGGCGCGCGCGCGCGGAGCGGTCTCGCGGCTCGGTATCTTCCTCGATCCGATTGCCGACAAGATCATGGTCGCTGCGACGATTGTCATGCTGGTCCACAGCGGTATCGTCCACGGTCTGGCGGTAATCCCGGCGCTGATCATCCTGCTGCGCGAAATCACCGTCAGCGGACTACGCGAGTTCCTGGCGGGGCTGCAGGTGTCGCTGCCGGTCAGCGCGCTGGCCAAGTGGAAGACGGCGTTCCAGATGATCGCGCTCGGCGGGCTGATCCTCGCCGGGGCCACCGAGCGCTACGTGCCGTGGCTGCCGGCGCGCGAGATCGGCCTCGGCTGCCTGTGGCTGGCGGCGGCGCTGACGCTGGTCACCGGCTACGACTATCTGCGGGTCGGGCTCAAGCACATGGATATATGATCGACCTGCTGTATTTCGCGTGGGTTCGCGAGCGCATCGGCCTCGACAGCGAGAGCGTCGCGCTGCCCGCCGGCGTAGACACGGTCGGTGCGCTGCTCGACTGGTTGGCGGTGCGTCCGGGTGGCTATGGCGCGGCGCTGGCGGATCGCGGGGCTTTGAGGGTTGCAGTCGATCAGGAGTTCGCGACCGATGCGACGCCCGTGCGCGACGGGGCAGAACTGGCGATATTTCCGCCGGTGACCGGGGGGTGAGCACGCGCCTTCCTTCCCCTTCTCCCCTGCAAGGACGGACATGGGGTCTTGCTGACTTACTTGCTGCCCCCTCTCCGCAAGGGGGAGGGAGCAGCAAGGTAGACAGCCAGCGGCAGCTCACCACGTGATTATTACCCGCCTGCAATCCCACCCTTTCGACCTAGCCGCCGAGGTCGCCGCGCTGACTGCCGCCCGCACCGACATCGGCGCGGTGGTCAGCTTCACCGGTCTCGTCCGCGATCTCAACGATGGTGCCGGCGTCAGCGCGCTCACCCTCGAAACTTACCCAGCCATGGCCGAACGCCAGCTCGCCGCGGTCGCCGCCGACGCCGCCGCACGCTGGCGACTGCTGGGAGCTACCGTCATCCACCGCCACGGCAGGCTGCTTCCCGGCGATGCGATCGTGCTGGTCGCGGTGGCATCGGCGCACCGGCACGCGGCGTTCGAGGCGGCCGCCTTCCTGATGGACTGGCTGAAAACCCGCGCGCCATTCTGGAAGCGCGAGGACGCGGGCTGGGTTGCGCCCAAAGCGGAAGACGAGACGGCGGCGGAGCGGTGGGTTTAGACTCTACTCTCCAGCAGGTAACGCCCTACCCCACCTCCAGCACCACCTTCCCCGTCGCTTTCCGGTCCATCACCCAGCGGATCGCCGCCGGCCCGTCGCTCAGCGCGAACTTGCGGCTGACATGCGGCCGCAGCTTGCCCGCCGCGTACCAGTCGAGCAGCTCGCGCATATTCGCCTGGTGCATCGCGGGTTCGGCTTGCGTGAACGCCCCCCAGAACACGCCGACGATCGACGCGCCCTTGATCAGCGGCAGGTTCAAGGGCAGCGACGGGATCTGGCCGCCGGCGAAGCCGACGACCAGATAGCGCCCGTTCCACGCGATGCCGCGGAATGCCGGTTCGGCAAAGCGGTCGCCGACGGGGTCATAGACGACGTCGACGCCCTTGCCGCCGGTCAGTGACTTGACCGTGTCCTTGAGGTCCGCGGTGCTGTAGTTGATCGTCTCGTCGGCGCCGTATTCCCGGCACAGTGCGAGCTTCTCGTCCGACGATGCGGCGGCGATGACCTTCGCGCCCATCAGCTTCGCCAGTTCGACCGCGGTCAGCCCGACGCCGCCCGCCGCGCCGAGCACCAGCACGGTCTCGCCGGGTTGCAGCCGGGCGCGCTGCTTCAATGCGTGGTGCGAGGTGCCGTAGGTCATCGTGAACCCCGCCGCGATGTCGAACGGCATGCCATCGGCGATAGGGATGGTCTGCGCGACATTGGCGGTGACATATTCGGCGAACGCGCCGTTGCCGGTCATCACCAGCGCGCGGTCGCCGGGCTTGAACGCGGTGACGCCCTCGCCGACCGCGTCAATGACCCCCGCTGCCTCGCTGCCCGGGGTGAACGGCAGCGGCGGCTTGAACTGGTAGAGATTCTGGATGATCAGCGAGTCCGGGAAGTTGACGCCCGCCGCATGGACCTTGAGGCGCACCTGCCCCTTGCCGGGCTCGGGCAGCGCGATATCGTCCACGACGAGCTTCTCGGGCAGACCATGCTCGACGCAGCGGACGGCTTTCATACGGCGAGCTCCTGTTTGACCGCAGCACCCTAGCCGCACTCGCAAAGGTTGCCAACGGCACCGGCGTTGCCGAACGGGCACAGGCGCGAGCTGTTTTGTGCCGCACGCAATTTTAACCCTGTCGTAACGGCGCGAACAGGCTAGTAGCGCGGAGGGAACCTGCAGCAACCGACTGCGGGGTGGAGGGGACCTCGATGACACGCTTTGCCATTCTCGCCGGGACTGCGGTGCTGGCGCTGGCTGCCTCGGCGCAGGCGCAAGTCGCACCGACGACCGCACCGCTGGCCACTGCCGCCAACGCCGACAGCGATACCACCGAGATCATCGTCACCGCACAGAAGCGCGCCGAACGGCTGCAGGACGTGCCGCTCGCGGTGTCGGTGGTCAGCGGCGACACGCTAGCGACGCAGGGGCGGGTCAGCCTCGAAGGCGCGCAGTATCTGGTCCCGTCGCTCAACTTCCTGAAGGCGGGGACGACGCTCAACCAATCGCTATTCCTGCGCGGCGTCGGCACCGCGACCTTCTCGATCGCCGGTGAACCGTCGGTATCGACGGTGCTCGACGGCGTCGTCTTCAGCCGCGCCGGCGAGGCGTTCAGCGACCTCGTCGATATCGAGCGCATCGAGGTACTGCGCGGACCGCAGGGCACGCTGTTCGGCAAGAACTCGAGTGCGGGCGTCATCAACATCGTCTCGAAGCGCCCCGGCGACAAGCTCGGCGGCTATGCCGAGGGCGGTACCTACACGGGTAACGGGGCCGAATACCGTGTCCGCGGCGCGCTCGACGTGCCGTTGTCGGCGCAGGTCCGCAGCCGGCTGACGGGCTTTTACGATAAATACGACGGCAACATCTTCAACGTCGCGCCGAACGTCAACCGCCGGGTCAACGGCTTCGAGCATTACGGCGCGCGCGCGATCGTCGAGGGCGACGCCAGCGAGACCGTCAAGCTGACGCTGATCGGCGACTATCACAAGAACAACGACGACTGCTGCGCCGAGGTCATCGGCGGGCCGCCACAGCCCGCAACCACTCCGGCCAACATCGCGAACCTGGCGCTGATCCA
Organism: Sphingomonadaceae bacterium; assembly: GCA_031421275.1. Classification (GTDB taxonomy): domain Bacteria; phylum Pseudomonadota; class Alphaproteobacteria; order Sphingomonadales; family Sphingomonadaceae; genus Polymorphobacter_B. The sequence continues at coordinate 1,627 of JANOOK010000006.1, read as the reverse complement.
GACGGTGCTGCCGCCGCTGCAGGGCAACCGGACGCGGCAGGTCGACCAGAATCTCGTGACGCACACCAACGAGATCGGTTGGGGCGTGTCGCTGCAAGCCGATCTCGAACTCGGCACCCAGACGGTGACGTCGATCACCGCGTATCGCAACTACCGCAACACCGAAATCCGCGACGGTGATTTCCTGCCGCAGGCTTATATCGGCTTCAACCAACTGCACGACAACGGGCCGCAGACCGGCGATACGGTCAGCCAGGAGCTGCGGCTGACATCGCCCTCGAAACAGTTCCTGACCTATGTGCTCGGGGCCTATTACTCGCGCGCCAAGTCCGAGCGTATCTTCACGCGCAGCGACCAGCTATGCCGGCTGGCTCCGGGGGCCGTCGCGCCTGCCGGAGTGCTCACGCCGTGCAGTAGTGCGCTGGCAGCGCCGTCGACGTTTCCGACCGGCACCGCCGACTTCGGCTCGGTATTCACCAACGTCGCGCTGTTCGGCCAAGGCACGCTCAACCTCGCGTCGCGCTTCCGGCTGATCGGCGGACTGCGCTTCACGATCGACCAGCTCGACGTCTTTCACAGCCGGGTGACGGTGCCCAATACCGTCGGGCTGCCCGGCATCGGCGGCAATTTCGACAGCGGCGTCAACGCCGAATATAATCGCTTGGTCGGCCTCGGCGTCCCGGCCAATCTTGCAGTGAACCAGGCGATCGTCGCCACCAACGGCATCCCGTTCCGGGCGCGCGCCACCAGCAATAATCTGTCGGGCAAAGCCGGCGCGCAGTTCGATGTCACCGGTAACTCGGTCGCCTATGCGACCTACTCGCGCGGCTATAAGGGGCCGGCGTTCAATGTCTTCTTCAACCTGAACGCGACCGGCACCAACAGCATCTCGCCCGAGACGTCGGACGCTTATGAGATCGGCCTGAAGAACACGTTGTTCGGCGGCAAGCTGACGCTCAATCTCGCTGCCTATCTGGCGAAGTACAAGAATTTTCAGGCGAATAACCCCGACCTCGTCAACGGCGTCGTCACGACGCGCTTCACCAACGCCGGCAGCGTCTCGACCCGCGGCGGCGAACTCGACCTGCTGCTGCGTCCGGTCAAGGATCTCAGCATCTCGGGCGGGCTGGCGTACACCGACGCGCACGTCGACCAGTTCAAGATTCCGCAGGGCAATAACACCGGCGTCATCCAGTCGGGAACGCCGCTCGGCTTCGCGCCGAAGTGGAAGGGCGACATCGGCATCGACTACCGTATCGTCACCAGCCTGCCGGTCGACTTCGGCCTCGGCGCGCAGGGCTCATACCAGTCGAGCGAGCTGTCGCTGTTCGTCGCCGACTCGGTCCAGCGCGCCGCGGGGACGATCGGGGCGTACGGGCTGGTCAACCTGACCGCCTCGGTCATGGACCACGACGACAAATACAAGCTGACCTTCGTCGTGCGTAACCTGCTCGACCAGAGCTTCGCCGCGGCGATCAGCAACGGCGGCACCGGCGGCGCGTATCGGTACCAAATTCCGCGCGATGCGGACCGCTATTACGGGGTGACGGCGCGGCTGAATTTCTAGGGGGCGGGCTGAACCTGTTCACTGCCCCCTTTGCTTCCTGCTCCCCCTCCCCTTCAGGGG
>JANOOK010000005.1:0-4956 GCA_031421275.1 Sphingomonadaceae bacterium | reverse complement strand
CTTCCTGACCGTCACGGCCGGCGGGCTGCTGACCCTGTTCGGCGGCATCACCGACCGGCTGATCCCGCTGTTCGCCATCGGCGCGTTCCTGACCTTCACGCTGAGCCAGACCGGCATGGTCGGGCATTGGCGCAAGCTCGGGGGCAATCACAGCCGGCTGCTGATCAACGGCCTCGGTGCGGTCACCACCGCCGCGGCGCTGGCGGTGATCCTGACCGCCAAGTTCCGCGAGGGCGCGTGGATCGTCGTCCTCGCCATCCCCGCCACCATCGCCCTGCTCCGCGCGGTCCGCGCCTATTACGATCGGCAGGACGCGCAGCTCGCCGCGTCCGGGCCGTTCGAGCTCGGCGAGACCGCGCCGCCGACGGTGCTGGTCGCGATCGAGCACCGCAACCGGATCAGCGACCGGGCGCTGCGGTTCGCGATGACGCTGTCGCCCGACGTTGTCGCCGTTCATCTGCTCCGCCTCGACGGTCCCGAGTGCGCGGACGACGGCGCGGCGCTGAAGGCGCGCTGGCAGCAGGAAGTCGCCGCCCCGCTCGCCGCGGCCGGGCAGCAGCCACCGCGGCTGATCCTGCTCCCCGCGCCGTACCGGACGATCCACGAGCCGCTGCTCGCGTTCATCGAAAAGCTCGATGCCGAGACGCCGGGGCGGTCAGTGGCGATCCTCATCCCCGAGCTGGTGCTCCACCACTGGTGGGAGCGGGTCCTCCATCAGCGCCGCGCCGACCGCCTCCGCGCCGCGCTGCTCGAGCACGGCGACGACCGGTTGAACGTCATCATCTCGCCGTGGCGCGGCTAGGGCACTCCGGGCCTTTTCAAGACAACTACCCGCTCCCGCTCATTCCGAGCGAAGTCGAGGGACGCAGGCTCGTCGGGCCGTTCGTCGCTCGACGTCGCTCGGGAGGAGCGGTTATGGTCTAACTGTGGTCGAACGATAGTTGTCAAATCGCTCGACGAACCGGCGCGTGGCGAACCACGCGCCGGAGCCGTTTCAGGCCGTTGCCCCACGCCCCGCGCGGCGGCGCATCGTGCCGCCGACCAGCGCGAAGCCGGTGATCATCAGCGCCCAGCTGGCGGGCTCGGGAACCGCGCCGACGCCGGACATGGCGGGTAGCTGACCGCGGATTTCGCCACTCGGAAACGCGGTCGAGTGGATGTTGAGATAGGCGAGCCCGCTGCCGAGGCCGTTCAGGAACGCCGTGCGGGCCCCCGCTGCCGTGCCGCCGTAAGCGGCGAGGAAGCCCGAGGTGTAGGTCGATGCCATCGTCAGATCGAAGGTTCCGGTAATCATCCCGCTGATGATGCCGGTTGTCGGGCTCGTCGGCACCGTGAACGCGACGGCAACCTGAGCATTACCCTGCGCCGTCGTGCAGCAATGGACGTGCGCGCCCTGGATCGCCGACGACAGATTCGTATAATTCATCAGGATCGTGAAGCTGTTCTGGTCGGTCGCCAGCGTCAGCGTGCCGGTTCCCGACGCATTGCTTTCCTGCTTCGGAACCTGGTTCAGCGAACTCAGGGTCGTATCGAACGTCGTCGTCGCGGTCGCCGGGGCGGCGGCGAGCGCGGCGACGGCAAGCGTGACGACGGCGGCCGAGCGTTGGACGGTTCGGGTCAAGGATACCATGCGAGCTGCTCCCATAAGGATTGGCCCCCCGGTCACCGTTGTATCCCGAATGGATGAAGGCGCAATTGCGGCAGCTGCGACAAAACCGCCGCGCCCCTTGAATTCGCGACGTTCCGCCGTTTTCAGGTGGCAGTCGGCCGCCAGCCCCGATGCTGGTGCAGCACCTTACGGCGGCGGCAAGCTATGCGGCGAACCCGGTGGCATGTCGCGATCGCCGGTATGATAGGGCGGGCACGAATCGGCCGCCGTTCGAGCTTACACCGCGGTCCGGGTGGGGAAGTTCTCGTCGCCCCACCGCTCGAAAAGTACCGAAGGTGGTGACGCGTCACCCCCCACCTCGGTACCTTCGGTCGGTATGTCGCCGTCGTTAGCCGTCTCGGCGATCGCCGCTTCCGCCGTTGCCCGCGCCGCAGCTTCGGCGGGCATTTCGCCAAGGTGTGCCGACGGTGTTCCCGGCTCGCCCGCGCTTCGATCGGGTTCGGCCGCCTCACGGATCGCCAGCACCGCATTGCCGATGGCGGCGATCCGCTCCTCGTCGAGGTTGCGCGCGTTGTAGATGAGCCCGGGCGCGAAGTTGAGCGGGTCGAGGTGCTGCAACAGGAAGCGCGTCAGCCCCTCGTTGTAACGGCGATGCTCGCCGACTTTCTCGCCGCGATAATAATGCGGCACCATGACGCCGTGCACCGCCCGGCTGAACGCCCCTCCGACAGCAGCCGAACCGCAGCGGTCAGCGCCGCGTCCCACGCCGCCCGGAAATCCATCGCGTCGTCGCGCAGGCGCAGCTTATACGCGCTATGGCTCGACATCCCGACCCGCGCCGCCGCTTCGCTGATACACCCGGTCGCCGCGAGCGCCTCGATGAACTCGACCTGCCGCTGCGGCGTCCAGCCATCGTGCCGCGGGCGCACGGGCACAGGCGTGAAAGGCCGGACGGGCGGGGCAGGGGCGGGGTGCGGGGTGTGTTTCATGGATCGGTAATAACCGATACGGTTCGTGTAGGACAGCGGTTTCTGCAGGGCGGCCTGTCGGAGAATGACCGCCTGCCGCCGTCATTTGGAAACAACCTCGTCCAGAGGGTATTGCTGAAACATTGTCATCCCGGCTTACGCCGGGATGACATTAATCGTCGTGCTTCGGCCTTGTCGGATCAAGGCTGTAGCAAATCCCCCTGCGCGCCGGATTGCGCCTGTGGCCGCAGGTCGACGCGCGCCGCTTTGCGGTTGATGCCGACGAGCGGTGGCAGCTTGGGCCAGTTGTTGTGGAAGACGTCGGCAGGCGTGACGATCTGGACCCGGTCGAAGCGCCCGAATTCGCATTGAAACTTGCCGGCCTCCGCCGCCTCTTTGAGCATCGGGCCGGTTGGTTCATAGGCCGATAGGAACAGGCCGAGCTCGTATTTGTCGCGCTCCATGACGCCGCGCAGGTCGCGCAGCATGGCGACGCCGATATTGCGCCCGGCCTTGACCGAAATCACCCCGGGGCGCGTGCTGCGGGCGTCGGTGAAGAAGTTGAAGTGGCCGTCGACGCCCTTGTCCGCCCCCTTGCGGCCGCCGTCGAGCGGGAAGCCGCCGATCTTCAGGCAGGACCAGTTCTGGAACTCGTGTGGCTTGTCCTCGGCGAGGCGCAGCGCGGAGTCGCGGTCCTTCGGCACGCCGATAGTCTCGAATACCGCCGCGTCGCCGTAACCCTCGCGCAACCGCTTCTCGATCAGCCCGACCGCGAGATGGGTCACGTCGATGCCGATCCACTGCCGCCCGAGTTTCTGCGCCGCATCGACCGCCGTCCCGCACCCGCAGAACGGGTCGAGGACAACGTCGCCGGGGTTGGAAGAGGCGGCGATTAGCCTTTCAAGAAGAGCCACAGGTTTTTGCGTCGGATAACCTAGCCTTTCTTCTGAAAGATTATGCATCGGTGGAATGTCAGTAATTACGTCCTGCGCCGGTATGCCGGGCTGATCATCCAAGTAACGCTTCAGCATCGGCATTCCGCCGTCTTTCGCCGGCCAGTGTAGTCGGCCATCGGCATCCATCCGCTCCAGCTCAGTTGGAGGCCAAGCCCAATGACGCCCCTTGGCAGTGATGTTTATGCCGCGCCAGTCCTTCCCAGTTTCGCCATTTCGAGTGCCCGCGCCCGTGAGATCAGATCGACGCCAGCGCCGACCATCGGAGTCAACATGGGTGTAGAACGCATTCGTGTAGGTCTCATCGTATGGCTGAAAGGCGGGACGCCAAATATAGGTTGATGACTTGGAGTAGAATAGGAGTACATCGTGCACCGGCCCATAGCGCTTCGAACTGCTATGAGCGCTCGTCCGCTTCCAGATCACCTCATTCAGAAAGCATTCCGGTCCAAACACCGCGTCCAGCACCAGCTTGAGGTAATGGCTCGCCGTCGGGTCGCAGTGCAGGTACAGCGATCCCGTCGGCTTGAGCACGCGGTGGAGTTCGACCAGCCGCACTGCCATCATCGCCAGATACGCCATCATCGCGTTCTTGCCGATGAAGCGCTCCATCGCGTCGAGCAGCGACTTCAGCGCGAAGTTGCCTGACGCGGCGATGTCGAGCAGCGCGTCCTCCGCTTTCGGTCCCCACGTCCACGTGTCGTCGAACGCCTCGATGCTGGCATCCGCGCCGCGCCCGGCGGGCGACTTGAACAGGATGTTATAGCTCGCGTTCGAGTTGAATGGCGGGTCGAGATAGACGAGATCGACCGACGCCGCCGCAAACCCGCGCAGCACGTCGAGATTATCGCCGTAATAGAGCCGATTGGTCATTGCTGTCCCCGCGCCGCGAACGATAGCGGCGCGACCGGCCGAAGGCTATACACCGCGGCCGGTCGCGGTAGCTCAGGTCGCGGGTAGATAAATCTCGCTCCCATTCTCCTTGAACAGTTCGCTCATCCCCGCCATCCCGGCCTCTGCCTCTGCCTCTGCCTCAGCCTCCGCTGCCACCATCTCTCCCGTATTCATCCCCGCCGCGTAATCCCGCACTTCGCGGGTGATCTTCATCGAGCAGAACTTCGGGCCGCACATGCTGCAGAAGTGCGCGGTCTTGGCGCCTTCGGCCGGCAGCGTCTCGTCGTGGTATTTGAGCGCGGTTTCGGGGTCGAGCGACAGGTTGAACTGGTCGCGCCAGCGGAAGTCGAAGCGGCTGCGGCTGAGCGCGTCGTCGCGGAGCTTGGCGGCGGGGTGCCCCTTGGCGAGGTCGGCGGCGTGCGCGGCGATCTTGTAGGTGATGACGCCGACCTTGACGTCGTCGCGGTCGGGCAGGCCGAGGTGCTCCTTGGGCGTCACGTAGCACAGCATCGCGCAGCCGAACCAGCCGATC
>JANOOK010000004.1:0-23527 GCA_031421275.1 Sphingomonadaceae bacterium | reverse complement strand
GAGAGCAGCAAGGATCTGCTCGATCTGCTCCCCGTCGAGCGATCGCGGTCGGCCGCCTATTCGGCCTCGACGCTTCGCCGCGGCCAGACCGGCGTTAACGCGCTCGGTGATAAGCGCGCGCTCAAACTGCGCGAGTGAGCCAAAGACGTTGAACAGGAATTCGCCATGCGGCGTCGTGGTGTCCATTTGCTCGGTGATCGAGCGGAACGCCACGCCGCGGTTCTTCAAGTCGGTGATGATCGTCAGGAGGTGCGACAGCGAGCGGCCGAGGCGGTCGAGTTTCCAGACGATCAAGATGTCGCCGTGTCGGAGATCGGCGAGGCAAGCTTTCAGACCTGGTCGATCATCCTTGGCGCCGGACGCACGGTCCTGATGGAGATGACGTTCATCCACACCCGCGGCGACCAGTGCATCGCGTTGCAGATCGACCGATTGACGCTCGTCGGCGGTGGAGACCCGCATGTAGCCGACCAGCATGTGCCAAAAACCCTTCAGGCTGTGTTTTCACACGCTAAAGGAATCCGACAGGGTTTGTCGCCTACTTTCGCCTTCAAGGCCGACTTTCGTCTTACTGTGGAGGCTAAGGGCACGGAAAACTAGTCAATTCCGTCAATAGGTTGCCCGCGACCCAGCTTACGCGCTGCAGGCTTTCAAGGGGGTGTCGGAAACCTCGAGCGCCCTTGACGTTACAATTCAGCTTTCAGTGGACTTCATCGACAGTATCGATATGGGACACGAACTTGAGGTCACCGCCGAGCCGACCAAGTTGGGTCGAACACTGGCCTTTGCCGAAGCCAGGATTTCCGCCGACGACGAGCTTGTGGCCCGGGCAACTGCAATATTCCGGATGCTGAGTTGAAGCGACCTGAACCAGACCATTCGTTGATCGGGTTTGGCGCACGGGTGAATGACCGCGTCTGGGACTTAGCCGCCATTTGTGAGGTGGCGGCGGAACGTCGGAATATTCCAGAAGCCGACACTTGCGCGTTCGCTCGAGTTTGCTCGTTGAATGGTCAAGGTTCTGCCATGACAGGACTATGGCTTTTCCGCTTGAGTCGACGCGGCGTTCCGTTGACGGATGGGAAGTCGGCACTACGATCTAACAACCTTCACGAACAGTGAATCAAGAAGTACGATCTCATCTAGACGCATTATATTTTTTAACGAGCGAAACCCAGAAAGCGCGCGATCACGACTAATCCTTATTTCCGCTCAAAGAGCCCCTCACCGAATATAGTGCATTTGGGGCATTGCGACTGCTCTTGAACTGATCTAGCGTCTCACCGCGCATACCGGCGTAGATGATCGCGTTAGGCTGGCCGATGACTGCGGCTAGTTTTTCAAGCCCGAAGAATATAGCGCCGCGCTCGATCAATCCTGTCCAATTACGTTCGCGGATCAGCGACTGATCCGTCTGAGCAAGTCCGGAGTCCGCAAGGGCAGCATCTTCATCACGCAAAAATGCTGCGCGATGTTCCGGTTCGATCATTTGCTGTAGAAATCGGTTCAAGTCATAGTTGGCGACACTAACGTCGATAGTGAACGGCTGGCTGGCTGGCAGCGCAAGGGTTGATGGGTCGAGCAGATCCACTGGCTTCAGGTCGGAGTTTCCGGCGCGATTTTCGAGCAGCAGAGTGGCGATGCCCGTCATTGATGGCAGGTAGTAGTTGCGTGATACCACCTCCGGCCGCGCAGCAAGCGCGCCGCGCATGATCAGCCACATGATCACCTCCGAGCTTTCCCACCCGCCGCGCATTGCCAGTTCTGCCTGGCTCATCCGCGCCAGCGTTTCGGGGTCGTCGACTAAGAGATCAAGGAACTGCGCGTCCCAAGCCGAATCATTGAAACCCGCGCGGCCGCCATGAACTTGGTGCGACAGTCCGCCGGTCGCAATAATCACGACGCTTAAATTTTCGGGATAGCTTTCGATTGCGCGGCGCAGCGCCTGCCCCAACTTCCAGCAGCGCCTTGCCGTCGGAACCGGATTCTGCAGGACGCCAACCGCCAATGGCACGAGCGTCGTAGGCCAACCGTTTTCGTGATCGAACAACAGACTGAGCGGCGAGAAAGCGCCGTGGTCCAAGCCACGACGCTGGAAGTACGACATGTCAAATTCGTCGGCGACCAGGCGTTCGGCAATATGCTGCGCGAGCCTGGGATGACCCCTCATCGGCGGCAGGCCGCGCGCGCCTCCGCCTTCATCGGCGACAGCATGTTGCTCGCCGACCCCCAGCGCAAAGGCCGAATAGTGATCGAAGAAGAACGACGTGACGTGATCGTTGTAGATTGTGAAGACGACGTCAGGCTGCTTTTCGACCAGCCAAGCCTTCAGGGGCTCGTAGGCCGCAAAAATTGGTGCCCAAGCCGGCTCCTGCTGCTTGTTGGCATCAAGCGCGAAGCCGATGGTCGGCGTGTGAGAAGTGCCAATGCCGCCGATTATTCGCGCCATGCGAGGGGTCTTTCATGATTTAAGCCCACGTCTTTTTGAGCTGTGCGTCAAGCCGCGGGAATATGCGCCGGGTATTGTGTTCAAAGATTGCGCTGGGCTGCGTCTCATCGACGTCGAGCCGAACGAAATAGCGTTTTGCGTAGTCAAAATACTGACCGTCAACAGGTCGATGTTGCGGACCGCGCCGACCATCTCGCTGCCGATCCGGATGCTAATTGTGTTGATCATCTCCGCCAGCAGATCGATGCCGGTGATATAAACGCACGTATCGAAGAACACGTTGCTCGTGACGTGCTTGGCAAAAGCGGGCTTGTTCAGCATACAGGCGGGCCTGCGGTAGTGCCTCCGGCGATCGCGCACCGCGCCGCCGCCGCAAACACGTCGGGATACAGCTGCGCCACCCGCGCGATCAGATGATTGCAGACGCGTAACCAAGCGATTGCGACGCTCTGGTCGCCGACATGGAGTGCGATTGCCGAGGCGCGGGGTGAGGAGATCGTCATGTCCGCACCACACTCGTTGGGCAGCCGCAACTGATTTGCCCGAACTGTCGCGCAGATCTCGTTGGCCGAAATCTCAGGACATGGCGGTGCGGCACTGCCTGCCTGAACGCTGCCATCCGGACCTCCCGCCATGCATCGTATGCGGACGGCAAGACAGTAAAGTGATCGTCGAGATCGACTATCACGCGAGTCCGCTCGCATTACTTGACGCCATTTCGGTCTGCCGGAAGATCGTGAGCCGTGTGATTCCGGGTTCGACTCCCAACTCTTCAAGCGTGTGCGCCGCCTGTGCCATCTCGGCGGCACGCATTTGATCAAAGAACTGACCGACCAAATGAAATCCGACGACGGCTGCCTCAGCATCCTTGATAAACATAAACTTGCCTCGGATGTGTCCGCGACCACTCGGATGAATGCTTCCCGAGCGCGAATTGCTGTTCAAGGCGATGCAAACCATTTTCGCATCAAGCAATCTTACAAGCATCAATCGCTCGTCTTCTTTGACAGCAGAGTGCACACCACCAATGCGAGCGGCACCGCGAAAAACAGATGCGACATCACGCCGCCGATCACCACGTTGGGATCAAGGTAATTCGGGTGCTCATGACCCGCGATCATGATCGCGCCGTGCATCACCACCCACAGCACCAGAGCGAAAGGAAGCGCCAACGTCGTCGCTTCCCAGCCGCGCTGCCGAAACCACGGCCAGATCGCGGCAAACCAGGCTCCCCACACGATGGCAAAGCCGAAATGGGTCAATGTGCCGAGCACGCTCGCCCATATCCCCAGCCCCTGCTGGACGGCCCTGCCAAACATAAGCCCGGTGGCATTGGCCGGGATCGCGGAGAACGGCAGCAGATGCTGCACTCTGGCCCAGACCAAGGCTTCGTAAACCCAGATGCACGCCCCGCCGACCACACCGCCCGCAAGGCCGGCGCGGATGATGGCGCGTGCCGAGGGACCGATGCTCACGGACGCGCACCGGCCCAGTCGCTGATTCCGTCCACCGGCGCCGCGGTGAGCGCGACAAAGCTGCCCGCTTCGTTCATCGAACCCGAACCGGTGTACCGCGCGATTTTCGGGTAGGCAAAGACCGGGCGGCTGCGCGGGCCCAGCTTGGCTAGTTGCAGATCATGTGCGCGCATTTCCGCGACCACTTCGGGCGGTGGACCGTCATGCGCGGCTGCGGCGCGCGCCGATCCGGGCATCGGTCCGATCGGCGCGCCGCCCATGCTGGCGGCGAGCCCAGCGGTTGCGCCCGGCGGTGGAGCCTTGCGACGCGCGATCATCACAGCCGGGGCGCTGCCGCCCTCGACCCAGGCCATGAGCCCGGCGAGCAGCGGAAACTCGCTCGGTCCCTCGCCGCCGCCGCAGTGGCCCATCCCGGGCAGCAGGAACATCCGCAGGAAGTCGTCGCGCGCTCCGGCGCCCATCTTGCGGCCGACCCGCTCGTAATAATCGATCGTGTTGAGCGGGCTGATGTGCGGATCAGCCCAGCCATGAGAGAGGATGAGCTTGCCGCCATGGCCGGCAAAGGCTCCAAGATCGGGATTATCGGCATTGTAGAGCTCGCGAGCCGATTCCTCGCTGGCGAGCGTTTCCTCGGCGAAGGGAAAACCGGCGATCGAGTAGGTGCGGTTGGGCGTGAACAGCAGGTTGTTAATGGTATCGAGCGCCATGCCCTCGCTTCCGATATGCCCAGTCTTCTCGCGCGGTACAAACACGCCAACCCATTCGGCCTCGCTCCCGGGTTGCAGCGGCCCGACTTCGAGCCGCTTGCCGGTCGGGCTGCGTGCACCGCCATAAATCGCACTGGCTGCGGTGACTTGCGTTGGTGTCAGGCAAACGCCGGGTCGGTATTCGCCTTTGCATGCCAGCGTCGCTGGATCGAAATGACAGCCGCGCGGATCGGTAATCTGGCCATCGATCAAACCGTCCAGCCCGTCGCAAGCCGCCAGCACGGCGGTATGCAAGGGCTGGATGTCGATCGCGGTGAGGATTGCATTGCCATCGGCGCCCGTGTTGACCTTGGCCAGCCAGCCGTGATGAAACGAATTCTGCACCGTGAAATTCAACGCGGGGGCACCGGCGGCAATGCCGTCAAAGTCCCCGGGATAACGCTGCGCTTCGATCAGCGCTTCACGCCCACCGTCCGAACAGCCAGAGAAATAGGCATAGCGCGGAGGCTGGCCATAAAAGGCCTTGATCAGCGCCTTGGCAGCCAGTGCCGTGACATGGTTGCCGCGATAAGCGAAATCGATGCGCTGGTCGGCATTGACACCCCACCCGCCGCCCACGCCGTGATGGCCCATATCGTCGCTGGCAAGCACGATGCTGCCGTCGGTGACCGGCGTGCAGCCTTCGGCATTATCGGTATGAATTTGCACATTGCCGCACAGCCCGCCGCAGCCGGTCTGGAGGAACCGCTGGGTCCATCCGGCCAGCGGCAGGCGGACTTCGAAATGGATGTCGCGCGCTATGGTGCCGGTGACGCCGCAATAGGCTTTGTCTCCCGCGACTTCGCGGGCGACCTGCGTGGTTGGACTGCCGACCGCGGCCGACAGGTCGAGCGTTGCCAGACTGGCGCACGACACCACCGGGGACACCGGCGCAAGCTGGGTAAGTCCCGCACCCGGGCCGTTCCGGGCAACGGCTGGGCCAGCGACGAACACACCCGCCAGGCCAAAAATCGCAATCAGCAAATGTTTCAGCATGGCTCATCCCGTTCGAGTTTCAGGGCGATCTTCAGGCGGTTGAACTCAATTCGCGTGACCTCCAGCGGCAAACGACTGTCGCAGAAAGGCCGTTACATTCGTGAGATTGGCGGCTGAGTTGAAAGCGTTGACAGCATAGGCGGCGCGTTCGCGAAATTGCAGCACGACTCGTCCCGGTGTTGCGGCCGGCTCCGCGGGTAAAACGACGCGAATGGCCCGTCCCATTATGTCAGCGCCCCTTATCCAACCGCACGGCCATGACGGCAAAGCCGGTCGCCAGCATCGGCACGCAGAATATCCCGAACACCATCACCAGCGGCAATCCGGCACTCAACGCCCAGCCGCCAATTAGCGGCCCGAGCAACGCGCCGATCCGGCCAATGCCCATGGCCCAGCCCAGCCCGGTCGCGCGCATTGCGGCGGGGTAGATTGCGGCGGCCAGCGGATAGTTGCCGTTAACGCCACCCTGCAAGGCCATGCCGATGAAAAAACACACCCAGAGCAGCGGCGTCAGGCCCATGCGCACGCCTCCAAACACCAGGAACAGCACGCTCGCGATGGCCAGATTGGCAAACACCAGCTTACGCAGATCGACGCGCATTGCGGCAAAGCTGATCAGGACCGTGCCGACGCATGACCCGACCGAATAGATCGCGCTGGCAATGATGGCCTGACCCTGCGGTAAACCCGCAGCGATGGCCAGTTTGGTGATCCAGCTGGCAATGAAATACAGCGCCATGAACCCGCCCACGGTCGCCACCCACAGCAAGAGCGTATTGCGCCGCCGTCCGCCGCCGATCGTCTGCGCAATCGAGTGATGCGTGCGCTGCGCCTTTTCCGGTGCCTCTGGCAGCAGGAACCAGCAAACCGGCACCAGCAACAGCGTGAGATAGCCCGCGGCGGTGAACACGGCGGCCCAGCCATACCCAGGCAGAGCCCAGGCCGTGGCGAAGCCGGCAATCGTCGCCCCGATCGGATACCCCGCCTGCGGCACGCCCGTCGCGACATGGCGCCAGCGTTCGGGCGCAAAACCGGCCGAGAGTGCAGTGATGCTGGCCAGGACGGTGCCGATGCCAAGCCCGACCACCAGCCGGATGGCCGCAAGGCTCCAGATGTCGGGCGCATGGGCGCTGGCAACCATCGCGCCGGCCATCAGGACAAGCGCAGACAGGATCACCGGACGGCGCCCCAGCCGGTCCGCCAGCGGGGCCAGAAACAGCCCGCCCAGTCCCATACCGACCAGCCCCGCGCTGAACACGACCGAAAAATGCGCGGCATCGGTGCCGAAATGCTTCTGCAGCACGGGAGCAACATATGTCAGCGTGAAAATATTCACACCGTCGAACATGTTGAGCACAAAGCACAGTCCCATTACGGCGATGCCGCGCGCGTCATAGGTGTGGTCCGGCAACTCCCGTTGGATTTCCATTGCTCAGCCATCAAGAAGACGGCCCGCCGCACAAAGGCACGGCGGACCATACAGGGAGGGAACGGGAACTGCCTGCCTCAGAACTTGGCGCCAAGCCGCACACCGAAGAAGCGCGGGGTGTTGACGCCGAAGGAAATCGAGTTGGGTATCGTTTCGGTTGTGGGCACAAAATTGCCGTTCGTCCCGCCATAGCCACCGGCGTAATTGTTGGGACCACTGGCCTTCTGCAGCTTGTTCTCGATATTCTCGACAAACGCCTGGATCGTGAAACGATCACCGGCAGTCGCATAGGTGAGGCTGGCATCGCTTCGGGTATAGGAATCCTGCTTGAACTGGACGACATTCGACAGGTCGGAAATCAGGTAGCTCGAGCTGTATTTGATGAGGCCGCGCAGCCTGAGCCGTGAGCCACCGCCCAGTTCGAAACTATGGCTCACAACCCCCGTCGCCGTGAATTCCGGGCTGCGGTCAAGCCGTTGACCGGCATATTGGAACTGGTTTGTGCTAACTCGGCCGGTCAACAAATTCCCGACCTTGGAGTGGCCGAGAGTGAGATTGCCACTGAGGGTCGTGTCGTTGTCGATCTGGTAGCTGAACTCGTTCTCCCAGCCATAGATTTGGGACTTGCCAATAGCGGTGTAGAGCACACCCGGGGGCGTGCCGCCCGGCCCGAAGAAGACGAGAGAATTGAACTGCTGCTTTGAATAGTTATAATAATAGAAATCGCTTGTCAGGGTCAGGCCTTGTATGAGTTTGCCCTTGTAGCCGATTTCGTAAGCGGTCAGTGATTCGGGACCATAAGGCGAGGTCGTACCGGTGGCTGGATCAAAATCGTTAAACCCACCAGCCTTAAAGCCCGTCGAGACCGAGGCGAAAAGCAAATCCTTCGGCGTGAGCTGATAATTGAGACCGATGCGCCAGGTAACCTTGCTGTCCGATTGATTGCCGTTGTTCGGGCCGCCGACACAATCGTTCGGATAGTGGCAAGGCTGGCCTTTTTGATCGAGCCAGTAGGTTGCCGGTGAGAATGGCGAACCAAGCGCGGGATTAAAGAATGGGACCGCAAATGTGCCGACCCGCACGGTTTCATCGTGCGTATACCGAACTCCCGCGACGATGCTGAGTTCGGGGGTGACGTGATAGGTTCCCTGCGCGAAGACACCGTAGGATTTGTGGCTAGTCGTGTTGAGCGGGTCGATGCCATTCTGATACGTCAGGGTGTTGAGCGGGCTTCCCACAGGGGCGTACCAGTTGTGGTCGCTCTCATGGGTTTTTTCATAATAGTAGTTCGCCCCCGCGACGTAATCGATAATCCCCGGATCGACATTGGAGATGCGGGCTTCCAACTGGGTGGTATTGAAGACACCTTGATAGTCGGCAAGCGTGAAGGCCGAACTGCCCGGGAAAACCGGGCTTGGACCCGCCCCGGTCGGATTTGCCAGCGGATTATTTGTGCTGGTAACTTGCGTGTGATCATTAAAATGCTGGTGGCTGCCCAGAAGGTCGAGCTGCGCCCCGCCGAATTTGACGTTCAACGTGCCGACGAAATTCTGGAAGTTGGTATCCTGGAAGGCCGGAACCGGGTTTGCGAGGATGTCGAATTGGCGCGAGCCGCCGGCATTCAGCGAGTCGAGGAGGGCGGTGCCTGGTCCGACCCCGCCCTGGTGTCCGATCGTCGCAATCCCGATGAAGGTCACGTCATCGGACGGCTTGATCACGATCGACACGCGGCCGGTCTGGTCGGACTGATCGTTCTTCGCCTTCTGGTTGCCCGGCGCGAACGTGTAGCTGCTGGTCGGCGGAACGGCATTCGTATCGACGATGCTGAAGCCTTGCGCCTTCAGATAACCATCGCGCCGGTTGAAGTTGCCGGCAACGCGAACCGCGATCATGTCGCTCACGGGAATATTGATCGCCGCTTCGCCGCGAACGGCGTTGTAGTTGCCGTACTCGAACTTGCCGTAGCCTTCGAAGGCGCCGATCGTCGGCTTTTTCGTGATCACGTTGATGGCCCCGCCGGTGGAGGAACGCCCGTAAAGCGTCCCCTGCGGTCCGCGCAGCACTTCGACCCGCTCTACATCGAAATAGGGAAGACCCTGTTCCTGGCCGCGGCCGACGAAGGCGCCATCGACGTTGTAGGCAATGCCAAGCTCACCCTTGCTGGTCTGATCCGTCGAGGTGATGCCGCGAATGCTGATGTTGATGCCAAAACCGCCGGTGCCGATGTTCAATCCGGGGATGAGGTTTTGCAGATCGGTGACGGTGTTCACGCCGACCGTCTTCAGATCGCCGCCCCCGACGACAGAGATCGCTGCCGGAACTTTCAGCACGCTTTCCGAGCGCCTGAGCGCTGTGACGATGATTTCGCCGGTATCGGCATCGGCAGGCGGGCTGGCGGCTGACCCGGCAGCTGAAGTCGTAGCCTGCCCATGCGCGATGGCGGGCATCAGCACAGCCAGCGCCAGCGCCGAGCTTGCGGCCAAGGTACGCAGGCGCATTGCGCTGTTCAGATCGAGCATCATTCCCCCCCAAAAATCCGTCTAAGTATCCGGTTTCGACCGGCTTGGGGGAAGATCTACCGTCAGGTCACGCAAAAAGCGCCTAGACGTAGGTCGAGCCCGTATGCCTTGCCCACGGTGCGGGGCATGATATGTTCGGCCCGGGCGTGATGCCAAAAAGCGGGAACCGGTTTCTGGCGCGAGATCATGCGACAACAAAAGCCGGAAAAAGCGAAATTGGTATCGGATGATGCGGATTGTGTTGGTCGATGATCATCCGCTGTTTCGGCAGGCTCTGGCGGCAACGGTCAGCCAGATTGGCGTCGATGTCCAGATTGAACAAAGCGACACGATGGCTGCGCTACGCGAACGACTGACCGCCGATTCGGCGGCAGCCCTGGTACTGCTCGACCTCAATTTGCCCGACAGCGCCGGGATCGGCGGACTGCTGGCAATCAAGGCGCGTTACCCGCACCTTGCGGTGGCGATCGTATCGGCAATCGACGATGCCGACACCGTGGCGACCGCGCAGGCCTGCGGCGCGGCGGGCTTCATCTCCAAGGCGGCAGGGATCGACGAGTTGTCAGCCGCAGTCCTGGTCCTGATCGGCGGCGGGACGTGGTTTCCCGAGGCCGATCCCGACGAGGCGCAGAACGGGCTGACCCATACGCAGGCGCGCATCCTCGATGGCGTGCACCGGGGCTTGATGAACAAGCAGATCGCCTATGAACTCGGGCTGTCCGAAGCGACGGTCAAATACCACCTGACCGGCCTGTTCCGCAAAATGAGCGTGCAGACCCGGTCTCAGCTGCTCGCCCTGGCGCGCGACCGTCCCGGTTGATCGTCGCGGGCCGCCGTGCTGGCCGCCTCCGCCAGCACGGCGCGCAGGGCCAGCGGGGCGACGGGTTTGTTGAACAGACCGATGCCTTCGATCGCCAGCACTTCCGCCCAACCTTCTTCGCTGGTCGCGGTCACCAGCAATCGCCACCGCGCGCGCCCCGCCAATGCGCGCAGCGCGGCAAGGCCGTCGCTGCCACCAAGACGATAATCAGCGAGCGCGACATCCCATGTCCCGTCCGGCACGTCTTCGGCGCTTTCGGCCGGGGTCACCACGCCGCCCCAACGCTCGATCAATGCGGTGGTGCCGAGCAGAACTTCGGCCTCGTCATCGATACACAGCACGCGCAACCCCGCCAGATCGACGGCCGGACTGATCGTGCGCGTTCGCAGTGCAACCGGCGCGGCGGTGCCGACAATCATGCAAAACGTGCTGCCCGCCCCGGGTCGCGAACGCACCGTTACCGGATGATCGAGCATCTGCGCGATCCGCGCCACGATCGACAGCCCCAGACCCGCACCGTCAGCCAGCCGCCGCCCCTCGGGCAGGCGGCTGTATTCGCCGAACGCCGCCGGCAGTTTGTCGGGCGCGATGCCGACACCGCTGTCGCGCACTTCGATCCGGACGGACTGCCCCATTGCGCGCACTGCCATCACCACCCGCCCGCGCGGCGTATAGCGCAAGGCATTGACCAGCAGGTTTTGCAGCATCGATCGCAGCAGATCGCGATCGCTCAGCGCCCAGGCGGTGGTCGGCAGCACGACCAGACCCAGCCCGCGCGACGCAGCCTGCCCGGCAAATTCCTGTCCGAGCGAGACCAGCAATGCGTGCAGGTCGACCGGCTCCATGCGCGGTTTGAGGGCGCCTGTTTCGAGCTGCGAGAGGTTGAGCAGCGCGCGCAGCAGGCGGTGCGCGCCCTCCACCGCCTGATCGGCGCGTTCGAGCAGACTGACCTGTCCCGGATCGGCCTCTGCCCCGACGAGGGCATTGCCGATGAACAGGCGTGCAGCGTGCAGCGGCTGGACCAGATCGTGGCTGGCGGCGGCGACAAACCGCTTTTGAGCACCAGTGGCCTGCTCGGCCAGATGCCGCGCCGCCGTCAATTCAGTTGTGCGTTCGCTGACAAGGACCTCGAGTTCCTCATTGCTTCGCGCCAGCACCAGCGCCGCGGCCTTGGCATCGGTGACGTCGGCCAAAGTGATCAGATAATCGGTCTGTCCTATCTGCCGGCCCGCAACTTGCAGTGTACGCCCATTAGCATCGCCGTGAATTTCATCGAGCAGCGGTCGACCCGCTGCAATCGCATCCAGCCGACTGGCCAGATGCATGCGCAGACCGGCTTGTTGCGCCGTGTTGCCAATCAACGCGGACAACGATTTGCCGAAATGGACATCACTTGGCCCCAGCCCCATCAATTGCAGCCAGCGCGTATTCCACGCCACCAGCTGCAGATCGCCGTCGACCACGCTGACGCCTTGCGCCAGACTGTCGAGCGTGGTTTGCAGCAGTTCACGGCTGAAATGCACAGCATGCCCTGCCTCGTCGAGGATACGGCTGATATCGCCCGCATCCTGGCTGTCGGCGGCCAGCGCGATCGCTACGACATTGCGCGCCGACGGCGCCCCGATCACGCCTGCGAGCAGACGTTCGGCCGAACGGGCCAGCGTCGGGCTGACGGGCGCGGCTTCGGACAGATCGCCGGCGCGGGTCGAAATGCGGTAATCGAGCAGCGCCTTGTCGGCCTCTGCCTCGCCCAAAAATTGCGTCAACAAGTGCCGGAGTTCGCCAATCGTCGCGCTGATCGGGCGTGACGGCTCCAGCGGCGTCGGTGCGGCGCTGGCGACAAAGGTATTGGCCTGGATCGTGTCAATCAACTGTGTCTTCGACCGCAGAGAAACCAGCACGTACAGCGCGGTGTTGATGGCAAGGCTGGCCAGCACCGCGCCATAGGGCATCCACCGCCCGGTGCTGGGCCAAAGCCCGTTGATGCCCGATCCGCCTCCGCCGCGTGCAAACATCAGATCAGGGCCCGCCAATGTCAGCGCCCAGACAGCCATGCCCGCGACGATCCCGGCAATCGCGCCGCGCGCATGGCCGCGCCGCCAATAGATCCCGCCAAGCAGCGCGGGACTGAGCTGGGCAAACGCCGTCAGCGCCGTCAGACCAAGCTGCATCGTGCCTTCGAGTTCGCGAATGCCAAGAAAATAGAGCCACGCCAGCAGCGCAATGCACAAAGTCGTCACGCGCCGGATCGTCAGGATGGCGCGTCCAAGATCGGCCCCGGGCGTACCTGAACGCATCCACCCGCCGAGCAGCGGCAGCACGATCTCGTTCGACACCATCGCGGCAATCGCGGTCGTTTCGACGATCACCATCCCGCCGCCTGCCGAGAGACCCCCGATCAACGCCGCCATCGCCAGCAGCGGCCCGCCATGGTGCATCGGCACCGCGAGCACTTGCAGATGTGCATCGACATCCGCCGCCCCGAACCCGGCGCGAATGGCGGTGGCGATCAACAGCGTGGCCACGACCCAAAGGCTGAAATAGATCGGCACCACGAGCGCAGCGGCACGGATGTCGGACACGTCCTCAAGCGTGACAAAGCCAAGATGGAACTGCCGCGGCAGAGTAAAGGCCGTGACAGTGCAGAGAAGAATCAGCGTTAGGAACGCCAGATCAAGATGCCAGCCCACCGGCGGAATCGCCTGCAGAGCGGAACTGGACAGCCCGGGCAAGCGCAGAAGCAGCACGCCGGACAGGACTGCCACGCCCAGCAGACCCGCCAGCTTAACGCACGATTCGAGCGCAATGATGCCGACAAAGCCGCGGCTGTGCTGCGTGAGGCTTGGCCAGCGCGCGCCGAACACGATGGCAACACCGACCAGCATCAACATCATAACCAGTGCCGTACCTGCCCCTCCCATGCCACTTGTGTTCATCGTATGGATAGGTGCCGTTCTGCCGCTCGAAAAATCCCAGGCGCTGGTAAGCACTTTTAACTGTAACGCTAAATAAGGCAGGGCACCCAGACTGGAAACGCACGTGGCAAGAATGCCCAGCGCACGGCTCTTGCCATAACGCGCTGCCAGAAAGTCCGCGAGCGACCCAACATTTTCCTGCTTTGACAGGACCGCGATCCGTCGCCAGACGGGATACAGCAGGGTAATCGCCAAAATCGGCCCCATGGCATTGGCCGCAAACAGCCAAATTCCTTGGCTGGCATCGCCGACCCCACCAAAATAGGTCCACGCCGAACACAACGTGGCCAGCGACAGTCCATAGCGAAGTCCGCGCCAACGCGGCGACGCCTTGCTACCACGCCGTTCCGCCCGCCAACCGACATTAACCAGCAACGCCAGATAGAGAGTGACGGACACCAGGATAATCGATGGACCAAGCACATCGATAAGCTATGGGATTAACGCAAGAATGTCAGCATCCGTTCAGCGAACAAGATGATCGGCTGATTTCGGATCAAGCGTTGGCGTGATCATAGAACCCATGACCTGCCTTGAACCGCGCGGGATTTTCGGCGGTCATCAGCGACACGCATAACTGGTTGAGATGGTAGCCCTGCCGGCTGCGCGCGGCGGTGAAGACGTGCGTGCCGGGAATGTCCTCGAGCTCGGCGAGATAAGCGTGAATTTCGGTCGTCATGCCTGCGCCTCCGCGAACGGGGCGATGATCTGCCGCGCGCGGACTCCCCCTTCGTCGATGTTGTACGCGTTGAGCCGAAGCTTCATCGTCCCGCTGCCTTTAACTGGGCATCGAGACGCGGGAAGACACGCCGGGCATTGCCCTCGTACACCGCGTGCCGCGTCGTGTCGTCGAGGCCAAGCGCGTCGACGTAGCGTTTGGTATCATCGAAATACTGGCCGGTTTCGGGGTCGATGCCGCGCACCGCGCCGACCATTTCCGACCCGAACAGGATGTTCTTCGGGTCGATCACCTCGAACAGCAGGTCGATGCCCGGCTGGTGATAGACGCAGGTGTCGAAATAGACGTTCTGCATGACGTGGCTCGCCAGCGGCGGCTTCTTGAGCATGTCGGCAAGGCCGCGATACCGGCCCCAGTGGTACGGCACCGCGCCGCCGCCGTGCGGGATGATGAAGCGCAGCGTCGGGAAATCGGCGAACAGGTCGCCTTCGAGGAACTGCATGAAGGCTATCGTGTCGGCGGCGATGTAGAACGCGCCGGTCGCGTGCAGCCCCGGGTTGCACGACCCCGAGACGTGGACCATCGCGGGCACGTCGAGTTCGACCATCTTCTCATAGAACGGATACCACGCCCGGTCGGTCAGTGGCGGCGAGGTGAAATGCCCGCCGCCGGGATCCGGGTTGAGGTTGCAGCCGACGAAGCCGTGTTCGAGCACGCAGCGTTCGAGTTCGGCGATCGAATCGGCGATCGCGACGCCGGGCGACTGCGGCAGCTGGCAGACGCCGATGAACGTCTCGGGATAGAGCTTGACGACGCGTGCGATCAGGTCGTTGCACGCGCGGGTCCACGCCTGGCTGACCGCCGCGTCGCCGATGTGGTGCCCCATGACCGAGGCGCGCGGCGAGAAGATCGTCATGTCGGCCCCGCGTTCGCCGAGCAGGCGGAGCTGGTTCGCCTCGACCGACGCGCGCAGGTCGTCTTCGGAGATGTCCGGGTAGGGCGGTGCGTCGGTACCCGCCTTCCACGCCGCGATCTGCGCCTTCCGCCATTCGTCGTGCGCGGCGGGGGCGGTTGTGTAGTGACCGTGGCAGTCGATGATCAGGGTCATGCCGCGGGTTGCCTTTTGTCTCGATCGATGAGCGCGAGCTTGGCGGCCAGCCGCGGGGGCGGCGACCCGATCGCCCCCAGCGCCCGCTGCCGCGACGCCGTTCCCCGGCTCATCAGCGGGTCGATGCCGAGGTCGGTCAGCATCGCGACGACCTCGTCCATCTCGTCGGCGCGGCGGGTGCCGTGCGCGAGCATCCGGTCGAGGTTGTAGTCGGCCTTCGCCGCCCAGTCGGGGCCGAGCGAGGCGAGCACCTCGTCGGTGACCCCGGCGCGATGCGCGGCGAGCAGGCACTCGGCGGTCAGCGCCTCGATGCCCTTGACCATAACCGACCGTACCATCTTGATCGCCGCCGCGCTGCCGACCGGTCCGGCGACCACGCTAACCGCGCTGAAACCGGCGGCGACGAGCGCCTCGGTCCCGGCGGCGGCATGCGGCCCGGCGAGCAGGATCGGGACGTCGCGGCGGAGCGGGTGGACCGGGGCCATGACCGCGCAGTCGACATAGCGACCGCCGGCAGCGTCGATCACGGCGGCGGCGGCGCGCTTGGTCGCGGGGGCGACCGAATTCATGTCGCACCACAGCGCGCCGGTCGCGAGATGCGGGACCGCATCGCGCCCGGCGGCGAGTGCCGAAGCGGCGGTAACGAGGCCGAGGACGAGGAGCGCGCCGGCGAGCGCCCCGGCGTTGTCGCGCGTCGCCGTCACCCCGAGCCGGGCGAAGTCGGCCTCGCGATCGGCGATGTCATACCCCCGCGCCGACCAGCCCGCGCCGCCGGCGAACGCCTGCGCCGCTTCGCCGAAGCCGATGAGGGAGATCGCTACAGTCACCCCGGCTGCGTGCCGCCTGCCGCCCGCCGACGCCAATCGCAATCCGATTGGCAGCATAAGTTCCTACGAAGTCTGCGCCGCCATAGCGATCGCCCGGTCGATGAACGCGCGCTGGTCGGGCGTCGGTATCCAGCCGCTGCGCGCGGTCAGGCCGATCGTCCGCACCATGCCCGCCGGTGGCGGCCCGATCGTCGCCAGCAGGCCGGCGGCGAGTTCGACCGCGACCTGGTCGGGCGACAGCAGGGTCAGGCAATCGCTGTCGAGAAGGAGCCCGCGGATCGTGATGACCGAGCCGCATTCGACCGGCACCCGGGGCGGCGCGACGCCTTCGCGGGTGAACATCGCCTCCCACATGGCGCGCAGCGGTGTCGCGCGAGCGGGCATGATCCACTCATATTCGGCCATGTGCGCGAAGTCGTGCGGCGCGTGCGCGAGCGGATGCGCGGCGCGGCCGATGATCACCGGACGGTCGTCGAACAGCGGGGTCTGGACGACATCGGGTCCGGGACCGGGATCGCGGAGTGCGCCGATCAGCAGGTCGAGATCGCCGTCGCGCAGGGGTTCGATCAACTCGGCGTGCGACCCTTCGGCGATGATGATCTCGACCCCCGGACGGTCGCGATGATAGGCGGCGACGATCGCCGGCAGCAGCCGCGCGCGCGCCAGCGGCATCGCCCCGATCGCGATGCGCCCGGCCGCAAGTCCCCGCAAAGTCGCTATTTCCGCGAGCCCAGCCGTGAGTTCGGCGAGCGCGAGGCGGAACCCCCGCGCGGTCCGCAGACCCGCGGCGGTCAGGACCAGCCCGCGCCCGCGCCGCTCGACGAGACCGCGCCCGAGCGCGAGCGACAGGTCGCGAACGGCACGGTGGAGCGATGGCTGCGCCAGCCCCGTCGCCCCGCTGGCGCTGACGTAGCTCCCCCCCCGCGCCACCGCGACGAACGCGGTCAGCTGCGCCATCGTCACCCGCCGGCTCGCGACCTGCCTCAGCGCCGCTTCGACCCGCGGCAGGAAGCCGAGCGCCGCCGGCGTCGCCGCCATGCCCGAGGAATGACGGTCGAACAGGGCGACGCCGAGCTGCGCTTCGAGACGGCCTAGTCCCTGGGTT
Organism: Sphingomonadaceae bacterium; assembly: GCA_031421275.1. GTDB lineage: Bacteria > Pseudomonadota > Alphaproteobacteria > Sphingomonadales > Sphingomonadaceae > Polymorphobacter_B. The sequence goes on along the minus strand of JANOOK010000004.1, from coordinate 6,399 downwards.
ATCGCGGGTTGCGTCAGGTTCGCCGCCGCCGCCGCCGCGCTGACACTGCCAAGGCGCACGATCGCCGCGAACGCCTCGAGGTGCCGAAGATTGAGCCGACCAGGTTCCACGGCAAACGATTAGCATGAACTTATGCGCCCGGCGCAACTGTGACTGGCGGCGGCGGCGGCGGCGGCGGCACGGAGGGCATCCACTGCGGAGTCCGCCCATGACCGGCATCGTCAAACGCCATATCGACCGTGCCGACCCCACCGTGATCGACGCGCTGGCCGCGTGCGGCGTCGCCACGGTCCACGAGGCGCAGGGCCGGACCGGCCTGCTCGGCAGCCGCCTCCGCCCGATCTACACCGGCGCCCGCATTGCCGGATCGGCGGTCACGATCAGTGCGCCGCCGGGCGACAACTGGATGCTCCACGTCGCGATCGAGCTCGTCCAGCCCGGCGACATCATCGTGCTCGCCCCGACCAGCCCGTGCGAGGACGGCTATTTCGGCGACCTGCTGGCGACCTCGTCGATGGCGCGCGGCTGCCGCGGGCTCGTGATCGACGCAGGCGTCCGCGACGTCCGCGATCTGGCCGAGATGGGCTTTCCGGTCTGGTCGAAGGCGGTGTTTGCGCAGGGCACGATCAAGGCCAGCCTCGGTTCGGTAAACACTCCCGTCGTCTGCGCGGGAACGTCGATCGAACCGGGCGACATCATCGTCGCCGACGACGACGGGGTATGCGTCGTCCCGCGGGCGGGCGCCGCCGCCGTTCTCGCCGCGGCGCAGAAGCGCGAAGCGAACGAGGGCGACAAGCGCGCGCGGCTCGCGGCGGGCGAACTCGGCCTCGACATGTACGACATGCGAAGCAAGCTGGCGGCGCTGGGCCTGACCTATGTCTGACGGCGTGCCGTGCATGTGGCTGCGCGGGGGCACGTCGAAGGGCGGCTTCTTCATCGCGGGTGACCTGCCCGCCGACACCGCCGCGCGCGACGCGTTCCTGCTCCGCGTCATGGGGTCGCCCGACCCGCGACAGATCGACGGCATGGGCGGGGCCGACTCGCTGACGAGCAAGGTCGCGTTGGTATCACGCTCCCACCGGCCCGGTGTCGACGTCGACTATCTGTTCCTGCAGGTGTTCGTCGACAAGCCCGTCGTCACCGATGCGCAGAACTGCGGCAACATCCTCGCCGGCGTAGGGCCGTTCGCGATCGAACGCGGGCTCGTCGCCGCCGGACCCGCGACGACGCGCGTTGCGATCTTCATGGTCAACACCGGCCAAGTCGCGGTCGCGACGGTCGCGACCCCCGGCGGGGTCGTGACCTATGCCGGCGACGCGCGGATTGACGGCGTTCCCGGGACCGCCGCGCCGGTACCGCTCGAATTCACCGATACCGCCGGGTCGAGCTGCGGGGCGCTGCTGCCGACAGGCAACGCGGTCGACACGATCGAGGGCGTCGCGTGCACGCTTATCGACAACGGCATGCCATGCGTTGTCATCGCTGCCGCCGACGTCGGCGCAAGTGGCTTCGAGAGCCGCGAGGCGCTCGACGCCGCCAATGTGGTCAAGACGCGGATCGAGGCGATCCGGCTGATTGCCGGGCCGCTGATGAACCTGGGCGACGTCGCCGACCAATCGGTGCCGAAGATGATGCTCGTCGCCCCGCCGCGCGACGGTGGTGCGGTGACCGTGCGGAGCTTCATCCCGAAGCGGGCACACGCCTCGATCGGCGTCCTTGGTGCGGTCAGCGTCGCCACCGCGTGTCTGATCCCCGGCACACCAGCCGCCGCCGTCGCGGTCGTCCCAGCCGGCACGCGCAAAACGCTGTCGGTCGAACACCCGAGTGGCGAGACGAGTTGCGTGCTCGAAACCGACGGAGCGTGCGCGGTCGTGAGCGCCGGCGTGCTTCGCACCGCGCGCAAGTTGATGGATGGAAAGGTGTTCGAATGAGCGCGCGGATCAAGTCATGGACCGATACGCCGTCGACGCTGGGACGGACGCCGCCGCCGGGGGCGGTCGACGCGCACGTCCATGTCTTCGGACCCGAGGCGAGCTTTCCGTTCAGCCCGAAGGCGAAGTATCTGCCGCAGGATGCGACGCCCGAGATTCTGTTCGCGCTTTGCGACCGACTCGGTTTCGCGCGCAACGTGATCGTCTAGGCAAGCTGCCACGGCACCGACAACGCCGCCACGCTCGACGGCATAGCCGGTCGAACAGGACGGCGCGCGGCGTCGCGGTGGTCGATCCGGCGATCACCGATGCGGAATTGGCCCGGCTCCACGCCGGCGGGATACGCGGGGTCCGGTTCATCTTCTTGAAGCGCCTCGTCGATCATGCTCCGAAGGACGCCTTCCTCGCGCTGGCGCAGCGGATTGTTCCGCTCGGCTGGCACGTCGTCGTCTATTTCGAGGCCGACCTTCTGACTGAACTGACGCCCTTTCTTGCGGCGATCCCGACGATCGTAGTCGTCGACCACCTCGGCCGCCTTGACATCGGCCAGGGTCCAGGGGGTGCCGACATCGGGGCCTTCGTCGCGCTGCTCGACACCCAGCCGCATCTGTGGGCGAAGGTGTCAGGGGCCGACCGGCTGTCGGTCACCGGCGCGCCGTACGACGACTTCGTGCGCGTCGTCTGCCCGGTCGTCGAACGCTTTCCCGAGCGGACCCTCCGGGGCACCGACTGGCCGCACCCGAACATGGAGTCGAACATTCCTCGATACTGACCAACTCTTGTGACCTCCGAACAAGCGCGCAGACGTCGATGTGGCGCGGAAGCTTCCTGCATCTGCACCCAGTTACCGATAGTAACGAAGGGCAAGCTCCGGGGAGAGGCTAACCAAAGGCCGACGTCTTCTCTTGGGTCCCGATCCCTCGGTCGGCGTCTGGGAACGCGGCTGCTATCTGGTAGTATTCACTCGAAATGGAGGACGCCTAACGGACACAAAGCAGATTTGAATGCGGGGCTGTATATTACAGAAACATAACGCCGGCACAGCCTGAGGTTTATCCGACACCCCCCCAGAATTGCATCTTCTTGTTTCGCCCCTAGCATCGATGCGATCTGCCGAGCAGATGTCGGGAATCAAGTGTTTCCCGACAGAGCACTTCACGTATCCATCAACACGACCTCAGCTTGTTCGTGACTTAGAACAAATGGAAATCGCGCGCTGCCACCAGTGAAGCAAGAGTAAAATCCCCTCTTACCGTGTATTGCCGGGTTGGCTCCTCAGGGTTCGTCGCAACTGATCGCATCGTGCGGTTGCGACCCGGTCCGTCGCCCCTGCGGCACACCCTGCCTGCATCCCGGGCAGCGTGTCGCCCGAGACGGCGCGGGTGCCATAGCCCTTCATGCCCGGCTCGATCGGCGTCGGCAGTCACTTTGCCTTCGACATGTCGGCGATCATCGCGGGGATTTTTGGCCCCTTCATCTTCCCTTCCGCCGCCATCGGCATGTCCATCTTCATCTGCGCCGTCGCCGGGATGCTCATCCCTGCCGCGACGACGAGGGTCAGTATTAGTTCGAGCCTTGTTTCGTTCGCCCGCGCGCCGCTTCTTAGAACCATGTTCGGACTCCGATCAGCGCGCGAACGTCGTTGGTCTTCGCGCCGTCCTGCCGCTGCATGTCGGCGGTCTTGCCGAAGAACTTCTGGTACGACACACCGATGTACGGGGCGAACTTGCGGCTGAACTCGTAGCGCAGGCGAAGGCCGCTATCGATGTCCGACAGGCCTGACCCGACACCGCGCACCCGTTCCGACTTGGTGTACCAGTTGGTCTCGAACTGCGGCTGAAGCATCAGGCGCTGGGTGAACCGAAAATCCCACGACGCGTTGGTCTTCAGCGCGAAGCGGCTGTCGCCACTGACATAAGCGGTCGCCTCGACGTTGAAAAAGCCGACCGCCAGTCCCTGGATTCCCGCGGCGCCCCATACTCGCCCGGGCTTCGAGTCGAGGTCGTAGCGGACCCCGGCCTGCAGATTATAGAAGCGCGAGATCGGCCGGTCGTAGAGCAGCTCGGTATCGCCGTCGCTGACCTTGTTCTTGCCATCCGCGTTGTAGCGGCCTTCGGATTTCAGCCAGAGCTTATTGTAGTCGTTGCCGAGCCACGCCTGCCCGTCCCAGCGCAGATAGGCGTCGTCGCCGAGCCGCCCTTCGAGCTGGCTGAACATGCCGTGGACATAAAGCCGATTGTCGACGATCGGGTCGCCATACGGCGCGGCCCCGCCAAGCGTGGCACGGTTCAGGTCGGGTCCGATTTGCGAACTGGTGCTGGTCGGCGGCACCGCGTCGACGGCGGTCTCCGCCGATGCGGCGACCGACGGCAGCAGCGCACAGAGAACCATTGCCAATAGTCGAAGGGTAACGTTCATACGATATCTCACGCCGGCAGGACGCGGACGGTACGGAACATTCCCGCCTCGAAGTGATACAGGATGTGGCAATGCAGCGGCCATTGCCCGGTCGCGAGCGGCGTGACGAGCAGCGATACCTTCTCGGCGGGCTGGACGTTGATCGTGTGCATATAGGGCAGATGATCGCCCTGGCCGTTCTCGAGTTCCATCCACATGCCGTGCAGGTGGATCGGATGCGACATCATCGTGTCGTTGATCATCGTCAGCCGAAAGCGCTCGCCGAGCGTCACGTCGATCGGCCCGACCTCGGTATATTTCTTCCCGTCGAAGCCCCAGATGAATCGGTACATGTTGCCGGTGAGCCGGAGGACGAGTTCACGCGTCGGCGGCCGACCATCGACGCCGGGATTGACCGAGCGAAGGTCGTTCTTGACCAGCACCCGCCGCCCGAGCTGGTTTAGCCCTGAGCCGGGCGAGTCCTCGCGGTCGAGCAGCATCTTGGCCATCATCTGCTGCTCGACACCGAGCTTCGCCTTGGCTTCTGGAGGGCGCATCTCGTGCGGCAGGTGGCCGACCAGCAGCTTCTTGTCGGCGACAATGTCGATCGAACTCTTGCCCTTGAAGCCGTCGAGGCGCGAGCGGTCCTTGTCCGACGCATCGATCTGGTCGGGCATCATCATCGCCATCCCCATGTCCGCCATGCCGCGCATCGGCCGCGCGTCCATTGGGGGCACGGGGGCCTGCAGTCCGGGTCGCGGCGAGAGCGTCGCACGCGCATAGCCCGTGCGGCCGAGATCCTGAGCGAACAGCGTATAGGCGCGGTCCTCGGTCGGCTCGACGATCACATCATAGGTCTCGGCGACCCCGATGCGGAACTCGTCGACCTCAACGGGGACGACATTGTTGCCGTGGACGTGGACGACGCTCATCTTCAGCCCGGGGATCCGGACGTCGAAATAGGTCGCGGCCGACGCGTTGATGATCCGCAGCCGCACCCGCTCCCCGGGGCGGAACAGGCCGGTCCAGTTGGCCGTCGGCGGGAAGCCGTTGACGAGATAGGTGTAGATGATCCCGGAAGGGGCCTCGAGCCCCGTCGGGTCCATCCGCATCTTCGACCAGCGAAAGCGCTCGGCGATCGTCGCGCCAAGTCCGTTCTTGCGGATGTCGGCAACGTCAGTCGCCAGCGTGCGCTTCTTGAAATTGTAGTAGTCGCTCTCCTGCTTGAAGTTACTTTGAACGACCTTGGGGTCACCGTCCATCCAGTCGCTTAGTACGATGATGTGCTCGCGGTCCGACCGGATATAATCCTCGCCGTCGGGGTCGATAATCAGTGCACCATAGGCCCCCTTCTGCTCCTGGTAGCCCATGTGGCTGTGATACCAATATGTCCCGCTCTGCAGGACTGGGAAGCGGTAGTGGTAGCTGCTGCCTGGCGCGATGCCGGGAAATTCGAGGCCGGGCACGCCGTCCATATCGTTGGGCAGGATAATGCCGTGCCAGTGGAAGCCGGTGACGTCGGGCATCTCGTTCTTGACGTGGATGTTGACGACTTCGCCCTGCCGCCAGCGCAACACTGGCCCGGGGACGCCGCCGTTGATCGCGTTCGCCCAGCTGGGGCGGCCGGTGATGTTAATCGGCTGGCGGGTGACGGCGAGGTTGAACTCTGTGCCGGTGAGAACCTTCGGCTCGCGGAAGTCGGTCGCCGCCCATGTCCGGCTCGAGCCGGACCCCAGCGCCGCGGTCGCACCTACAATCGCCGAGCCTTGGACGAACCGACGGCGGTCTACCCTCAGCATTGTGGCGTCACTCGCGTCATCGTGTTGAGCCACTCGGTCAATCCTTGATGCAGAGTTCGGCCTCCGTCGGGGGCCACTCTTAGTATGTCGTCGTAAGGATTTACGCGGCGCAATCGTTCCCCCCTCAGTCTTAAGAGGTGGCTCGGCTAATCTGCACAGTCGGCTAAGTGGAGTTTCTGCCTGATGGCGGCCAGGATGGCTGCCGAACAGGAGATCAGATGACGAAGCGAACACGCCGGAACCACAGTCCGGCTTTCAAGGCGAAGGTGGCT
>JANOOK010000003.1:0-42176 GCA_031421275.1 Sphingomonadaceae bacterium | reverse complement strand
GGGCGGAAGCTGCCGCGACGAGCCAGTCCGGACGCGCACCTTTCTTGATATGTTCTTATTTAGCGTAATTCAGCGAACATCCGATGCGATGGCCTCCTCTTCAGCGACCCGGCCGTCGTGCCAGCCAAGCCGACGGACTGGCGCGGCACCCGCCCCCAGCCGAGCCAGCGCCCGGCGCGGCTCGCCGCTGCGTAGCCGAGCGAGTGCTGCCGGCGGCCAACGCAGCGACGACGGATGCGAGGCATCGCCGTCGGTCAGCGCGATTACGCCGATCGGCACGCCACGACGAACCGCGTTCGCGATCAGCGCTCCACAGCCGAGTGTCTCGTCATCGGGGTGGGGTGCAATGACGACGGGTCGGCCGCCTTTGGCCAGACGCAGGACGGCCTCCGCCGAAATCCGGCGGAACGCAGCGGGGCGGCGGGGGTTCGTCACGGATGCGCAATTCCCAGCCGGTTATGGACGTTCCAGACGGCCATGCGACACTGGCGGCGATAACCAGCCGGATCTGGCAGCGTGCCGAGGCCGTCGATGCCATCGCCGCGTTTCCCGCCGTCGATATCAGCGACCTTGCCGGGTCCGGACTGATCGCGGCGTGCGTGAATCTGCTCGACGCCAGCGCATTACCGATACTCTCGGCGCTTGGCGGCGCGAGCCTGTCTGTCGGCAGCCTGTTCGAGGGCCATCTCAACGCGGTAAAGCTGGTCGACCTCTTCGGCGACCGTAATGCGGCGGCGATCCTGAGAGGTGAAGTCGCGGCGGGGCGTATCTCCGGCGTCTGGAATGCCGAACGTGGCCCCGGCGTCACCGCCACCCGCGTGCCGGGCGGCTACCGCCTGTCCGGCGGCAAGGTGCACTGCTCCGGGGCGGGCACCGTCCGACGACCGGTGGTGACCGCCCGCATCGACGGCGAGACGCTGATGTTGCTCCCCGACCTCGCCGATCCCGGTGTCAACATCGATGTCACGGTATGGCGTGCGTCGGGAATGCGCGGCACGGCGACCGGGAGTGTCGGCTTCGAAGGCCTCGAAGTGCCCGATGCGGCGGTGGTCGGCGTTACCGGCGACTATTACCGGAGTCCGTGGTTTTCGGGCGGGGCGTGGCGGGTGATCGCGGTTCAGCTCGGCGGCCTCGACCGTATCATGGCGCTGCATGCAGAACGGCTGCGCGCCGACGATGCCGTCGTGCGAGCCCGGTTCGCAATCGCCGCGGGCGCGCATGAAAGCGCGCGACTGCTTGTCGCCGAGGCAGCGCGGCGGGCAGAGCCGCCAACCGCCGGGCCGGAAGCGATCGACGCCTATGTCGACCTCTCCCGCGGCACCTTCGAAACTGCCGCATTGACAGTAATCGAAGCAACCCGCCGCAACATCGGCCTGTCGACTTTCATCGCGCCAGACCCTCTCGACCGTTGTTTGCGCGATCTCGAAACCTATTTGCGCCAGCCATTCCTCGACGCGTCGCGTGACCACGCCGCACGCTGGTTGGCAACGCGCGGCGGGCGGTTCCGGGCATGACCGGCGATGCGCGCGAGCCCGGCTACTTCGATGCGCTGTATGCTGCCGACGCCGACCCCTGGCGGTTCGAGACCAGCGCTTACGAAGCCGGCAAATATGCTGACACCCTCGCTGCCTTACCGCAGCAGAGCTATGCGGCCGGGGTCGAGTTCGGCTGCTCGATCGGCGTGCCCATCGAGCACTTGGCGGGGCGCGCAGACACCATGCTCGGCATCGATCTCGCGCAGGCCGCGCTTGAACGTGCGGCGGCTCGCTGCGCCGCGCTACCCCATGTCCACTTCGCTCGCATGCGGATACTCGACTCAATGCCGGAGCAAATTTTCGACCTGATCGTGCTGTCGGAGGTACTCTATTATTTCGAGGCACAGATGTTGGCGCGGCTCGCCGACCGGCTGCGTGATCTCGCCGCCCCCGACGCCGACCTGATCCTCGTCCACTGGCTCGGGCCGACCCCCGACTATCCGCTGACCGGCGACGCGGCGGTCGTGAATTTCCTCGCAGCGACCGCGGGCTGGACGCAAATCACGCGGCAAGAGCGACGGCTGGACTATCGTCTCGACGTTCTGCGCGCCGCTGCAGCGCCGCAATAAGCCGCTCGGCTTGCTGCACTTCTCGCGCGAGATCGGCAGGCAATAATCGACGCCGCCCCAATCGCGGCGTCGTCGCCTCGATCGTCGCCCACAGCGCCGGAAACCGGCTACCAGTTTCGACGCGCAGCCGCGCGCGAAGCACCAGACGGCGCAGCAAGGCCCGCGTCGGCTCGAGCGCGGCGTCGCATGGCAATGAGACTTCGGCATGGCTGGCAAGCAGGTCGGCAAAACCGCCGGGCGCGCGACCGCTGAGCCGTGGTGAGGTAAAGACCAGCGGCGCGTGGCTGCGACGCAGGCGAAACCCCGCGCGCTCCACCGCGTCGGCGAGCGCGCGATCCTCGGCGAGCGCGACCAGCGGCACGCCGCCGACCGCGCGGTAAGTGTCGACGGTCAATGCCAGGCTCGCGCCCCACGCCCAGATGCGGCGCGGCCAAGGGTCGTGCGCGCGCGGGTCGATCAGGTCCTCCAGCCGGGCGTGGAGCTCCGCCAGTCGCCATTCATCCGCACGATGATCAAGGTCGGGCAGCCCAACCCGTGCGGCTGGGTCAAAGGTGATCACTCCCGCAACCGCATCCGCACCGCCCGCAATCTCGCCGAGGTTCGCGGCGATCCAATCGACGTCGATCCGACTGTCGGCATCGGTGGTCATCACCACGCCGCCGGCCTCGGCGACTTCAGCGGCCCGGTCCATGACGTGCCGGCGGGCGCCGCCGGCGTGCGCGCGCTCGGCGGGCAGGGCGATTTCTTCGACCTCGATCCGAGCCCATCGGGCCGCGAATGCGCGAGCCAGCGCTGCGGTATCGTCGGCACAGTTGTTCGCTCCGACGATGATCGTCACAGGGGCGCGCACTAGTCCCGCCGAATGATCGAGGGCGGCCAGGAAAGGAATGATATGCGATGCCTCGTCGCGGGCCGGCACGCCCACGACAACGGCGCGTGAAGCTCCGACCGGCAGGCGAGGCAGCGTCAAATTTTCGCGGGCGAGCCACATCCGTGCGTAACGACAAGGGGACGTTCAGGTTTCGCGAACGACCTCAAAGGTCCCCAAACCGGCGCACCGGATCACCGCGAACGAATCGCCGTGCGGCACCACCTCGCAACTACCAAGTCTCGCGGGACGGGCGAAGAATGGTTTCGAACGTCCAGGCGGAACGTGGCTGCAGGCTCAGCATATGCGCCGTCTCGGCGACCGCCTCCGGATCGATGAAGTCGTCCGCGGAGCGTTCCGGTTGCGCCGCGGTCGCCGCTGCCGACGCGACGCGACCGTCGAGCACGATCATGGCGACGTGGATGCCCTCGGGCCAAAGGCTTCGCGCCATCGATTGCGCAAGGCTGCGCTGGGCCGCCTTGGCTGGGCCGAACGCCGCACTCTCGCTGCCACCACGCAGCGATGCCGTTGCGCCGACGAAGATGATCGTCCCCCCGGCCTGCCGCCTGCATCGCGGGCACGACCTCACGCGCGACCAAAAACGCTCCAAAAGCATTGATCCGCCAGGATTCCTCGAATTTTTCGGCGGTGATGTCCGCAAAGCTGCCGAACTTAGCCGAGCCCGCATTGTAAATCAGTGTCGAGGGCTCGCCTTGCCGCGCGCGAACGTCGCCCAGCGTCCGACCGACGGCGCTGCCGTCGGTCACGTCGCAGGCGTAGGTCTTGGTGTCATTCAGACGACCCGCCTCTTCGGCGATATCGCGAGGATCGCGGGTAAGCAGCGCGAGCTGGCCGTCGTCGGCAAAGCGCCTGGCAAATGCCATGCCGTTTCCGGGTCCCGCGCCGGCGATCAGGGTCAAGGATTTCGTCGGTACGGTCATCGAACAGTCTCCGCGCTGATACGAGTGTCAAACCTCAACGTCGGAGGGAGAAAAAAGGCCAAGGCATTGCCGAACCATGTGGGCCGTTTCGGCCGTAGCCTCGATCGGCAGCAGGTGTCCGGCTCCGGCAATCACCGATAATTCGGCGCTGGCGAGACGGGGCAGCAGTTCCGCCTCGAGCACGGCGCGCGGAATCGCGCTGTCGCCGTCCCCCGAGACGACGAGAACCGGGACGTTGATCCGCGCCATCGCTGCCGTAATGTCTTCGCGGCTGCCGTGCAGGAGCCAAGCCCGCCAAGCTTGTCGAGAGACACCGAGCATGTCTTCGAGCAGCGTTGCGCGGACATCGGGCGATAGCGTGCGCAAGGTGGCCGCATCGATCATGTCCGACAGCGCCGGTCCTGAGCCCCATGCGGCGAGCATCGTCTCGCGCTGTCGCGGATCGATGGGTTCCGCGCTGGGTGGCGAAGGTGCGAGCAGAAGCAGTGAACGCAGACCGGCGGGACGGCGGGCGGCGAGCGCCAGCGCTACCTTGCCGCCCATCGAATGGCCGACGAGGACATAGTCTTCCAGGCCGAGTTCGACGATGCAGGCTTCGACATGGTCGGCCATCGCGGCGACAGTGTAGGGACCCGGATGACCGGCGCGCCGACCGAAGCCCGACAGGTCGAGCGCGACGCAGCGCCGCCGGTCGCCGACGGTGTCGATGAAGCTTTGCCACGTTCGCGCCGAACCGCCGAAATGGTGGAGCAGGACCAGCGCCGGTTCGTCGCCCGCGCCGGGGTTGCCCGCATTGTCCGTTCGGGCTTCCCGTTGCGGGTTCACACCTCGATCTTCAGCTGCGCGGGCTGATCGCCGACGACGAACAGTTCGCCGTGCGGCACGATGGTTATCTGGCCGAACTCCTGCAGCAGCTGGCGATAAGCCGCGGCGACGGGGCGAGGCTGGCGATCGAGATCGTACAGGCCGCAGGCGTTGACCGTGCCGTTCTTCGCGGCCAGTGCGACATCCCAGTCGATCTGATCGATCAGGCTGTACCAGGTGAAGCCGAGCACCGGCACGCCGTCGCGGCGCATCCGCAGCACGTTCATCCACTGCTTCCACAGCCAGGACGGCGCGTCGTCGGCCTCGAAGACATTGGTTTCAGTATGCATCACCGGCTTTTGATAACGCCGGTAATATTCGTGGGTGATCTGATACCAACCGAGTACGTCCTGCGCCTCGCACTTGTTGCCATCGGGCAGCAGGATGCGCTCGTTGCGACCGTAATAGTCGTTGCCCATGATCTGATAGCCCGGCGGCTCGCCCGCCATGAACCAGTCATATTCCTCGCGGGTCAAGCCGTTGTCCTGGAGCCAGTAAGCCACGTCGGCATCGAATGGCTTGGCGTAGAGCAGGTCGAGCGAGATGAAGCGCTGCAGGTTGGTCAGTTTCACCTCGGGCGATGGCATTGCCGTGGCTTCGTGCGTGTATTCCGCGCTTTCCGACTGGACGATGACGCAATCGGGGCGGTGCCGGGCGATCGCCTGCGTGCCCAGGATGCTCGCGGCGACAAGATGCTTGAGCGCGTTGACGAAGGCACGGTCACTCTTCAGCTGCTCGTTCCACAGGCCGTCCTTCGCCGACATGCGGGCGGAGACGTAGATCTCGTTGACCGGCGTGTAGTAGCGCACCCATGGATAGCGCTCGGCGACCGCGCCGCAGTAATCGGCGAAGTGCACCGGCAGTTCGGGGTTCTGGAAATTGCCGAGCCAGTCGGGCACGCCGAAATGCAGCAGGTCAAGGATCGGGATCAGCCCGAGCCGCCGAATTTCGGCCATTGCAAGATCGGCGAATTCCCAATCGTATTGGCCCGGCTCGCGAAACACGCGGTGGATCGGTAGCCCGTAACGCAGCACCTTCAGGCCGAGTTCGCGGGTCAGCCGCAGATCGTCGCGCCAACGGGCATAATGGCCGCACTCGTCGAGCTGGTCGCGGCGGGTGCGGCCGTTGTCGATCGTCGGGTTCGAGCATTCGATGCCGGTCGCGAACATGAAATTCCCGGGCACGCCGGTCGGCAGGCCGGTGCCGTCGGTGCCCGCCGCGCCGCCATGCTCGTCGCCGGCATAGCCGCCGTCGCCATATTTGCGTTTGACGATGCTGAGGAAATCTTGCGGCATCAGGCATCTCCTCGGGCGGCGCGGGCCAGAAACCGGTCGGCGGTGCGCAACGACAGCGCCATGATGGTCAGCGCCGGGTTGACGCTCAGCGCCGACGGAAACACCGAATTATCGCAGACGATCAGGTTGGGCACGTCATGGGTTCGACCGTCGCCGTTGACGACGCTGTCGGCCGGGTCGTCGCCCATCCGGCAGGTGCCGATGATGTGTGCATAGCGATCGAAGATCCAGATATCGCGCGCGCCTGCAGCCTGCCAGATCGCCCGCATGGTCGTGTCGGCGTGCGCGGTCATGCGGCGTTCGTTCTCGCCCGCGGTGAAATGCGCCCGCGGCTTGGGCAGACCCCGCCCATCGACCTCGTCCGACAGTTCGACGAAGTTGTCGGCAGACGGCAGGCAGTCCCCCAGAATGTTAATACCCGCGATGTGATTATAGCCGCGCATGTGACGGCGCAGCGCTTCGCCCCACAGGCCGCGGCCGCGTGCCACCGTACCGGCATAGGTCACCGGCATGACGCCGATGCTCTGCAGCAGATAGCCACCGGCGAAATCGGCGTCGGCGGGCCGGTGCATGGCCTCGGAGATCAGCGCCCCGGGAATGCCCTTGTAGGGTCGCACCGCCGCGTCGAAGCTGCCCCATAGTTGCAGCCCGGTATGCGCCATCAGGTTGCGCCCGACCTGCCCACTGGCGTTGGCAAGGTCGTTCATCAACAGTAGTCGCGGCGTTTCGATAGCCCCGGCGCACAGGAAGACGGCGCGGCAACGCTGGCGCTCGTCGACGCCATTTCGCCGATAGACGACGCTGGCGATTGCCCCCGCCGCATCGCGCTCGAAACCGGTGACCAAGCTTTCGGCGCGCACCTCGGCCCCTCGCGTTAGCGCCAGCGGGACGAATGTCACGTCCATGCTCGCCTTGGCCCCGGTCGAGCAACCGGCCTGGCAGAAACCGCGGTTGTTGCACGCCGGCCGCCAGCCGACGCCGGGCTGGTGATAGGGAGCCGAGAGCGCGGCATTGGCGGCCGGCGACGCTTTGATGCCAAGCGCTTCACAACCCCGCGCCATAAGCTGCGCGGCGGCGTTGAGCGGCAGTGGACCGAGCGGATAGGCCGGTCGCGGCGGACCCCACGGATAGGGCGACGGACCCGACACGCCGAGAAACGCTTCGAGCTCGTCGTAGTAGGGCGCGAGATCGGCGTGGCCGAGCGGCCAGTCGACCCCGACGCCGAAATCGCGGTGCAGGTGGAAGTCGTCTGGCTGGGCGCGCGGCGTATAGGCGGTGTAATGCAGCGTCGAGCCGCCGACGCCGATGCCCGAATTATTCTTGCCGAACGCCAGCGGCGTGCCGCCGGCACTCAACCGCTCGTCCCGCCAGAACAGCTTGTCCTGCTCGGCCTCGTCGGTGGCAAAATCATCCGCCGGCGACCAGAAGCGTCCGGCCTCAAGCGCGACGACGCTCAAGCCCGCCCCCGCCAGCCGCGCGAGCAGCGGCGCGCCGCCGGCACCGGTGCCGATGACGACCGCGTCGACGATGTCGACGGGCTTGTAACGCCGCATCAAATCACGGTTTCGGCGGGCTCGCGCGCCTCGCGTTCCGCCAGTCCGATCAACGCCCAGCCCGGCGCATCGGCCATGCCGGCATAGCCGATCTCTTCCTGCGCCAGCGGATGCGCGTAATACGCCTCTACCGCTGCCGCGAGCAGCTCCTCGAACCAGCGCGCCGGCGGCAACTCGCGCCAGATCGTGCCAGCCGGCGTGCCGGACTGGACGGCGCGCAACACGCTATCCCGGTCGCCGACCGGGAGACCGGCGAAGGGCGCGGCGAACATCGCGCGTGCTGTCTCGTCGATGCCGTCGAGGCCGCGCCGCAACGCTTCTTGGTCGGGGGGCAGGTCGGCGTAGCGCCAGCCGTCGCCGATACCCGTCGCCAGCCGCGCGTGGATCGTCGCCGCGACATCGATCGGCGGGTTGCGATCGGGCTGCGGGATGAGCCTGGCGCAGACGGCGGCCAGCGTGACCGCGCGGTCACCGAGGATGTCGGAATGGACCTCCGGGGCGTCCGCGAGCCGTTGCCGCAACGCAAGACGGGTCGGCGCGGTGACGTGCTCGCCGTCGAGCATCGCCCGGACCGTGCCGTCTGGGTAGCGATAGTCGGCAGCTTCGGTCATCCGGCGGACAGCCGACCGCCGGTGACCTCGACGAGCGCGCCGGTCATGAAGCTGCCATCGGAGGACGCCAGCAGCACATACGCCGGGGCCAGTTCCTCGGGCTGGCCGGGTCGGCCGAGCGCCACTTCGTGGCCGAAATTCTCGACCTCCGCGGCGGGCATAGTACCGGGGATGTTGGGCGTCCAGACCGGACCGGGTACGACGCAATTGACGCGGATGCCGCGCTCGCCGAGGCTCAGCGCGAGGCTTTTGGTAAAGGCATGGATCGCCCCCTTGGTCGCCGTATAGTCGATCAGGATGGCGAGCCCGGTCAGCCCGACGATGCTGCCGGTGTTGACGATCGCGTCGCCCTCCGCGAGGTGCGGCAGGGCCGCCTGCGCCATGAAGAAATAGCCGAAGATGTTGGTTTCGAAGGTCCGGCGCAGGTCGTCCTCGGTGATGTCCTCGAATTTCTGCTGCGCCTTTTGGAAGGCAGCGTTGTTGACGAGGATGTTGAGGTCGCCGAAGCGTTCGACGGTCGCCGCGACCGCCGCCTTGCACTGCGCGGACTGCCGGACATCGTGGCGCAGCACGAGGCACTCGCCACCCTTCGCCTCGACCATGGCGCAAGTCGTGGCGGCATCGTCGTCGTTCTCGTTATAGAGGATCGCGACGCGCGCGCCTTCCATCGCAAACGCGATCGCGACGGCGCGCCCGATCCCCGAATCACCGCCGGTGATCAATGCCACCTTGCCCGTCAGCTTGGCCGCTGGCCGGTAGTTCGACAGATCGCTGTCGGGCTGGGGGTCCATGTCGGACTGCTTCGCCGGATAGGGCAGTTGCTGCCCATGGAACGCTGCCGCTTTGGGCCGGGGCTCTTGGCTGGTCATGAGGTTGTCTCCGTGGCGACTGGGTAATGCGACAGACCGGCGATTGTTGCAGGACGCGCGCGCCGATAGACTTCGGCCGCCAGCAGCATCGCCAGCGGCGGCGCGACGAAATACACCCAGATGCCGGTCCATTGTCCGGCGGTGAGCGCCGCGCCGAAGCTGCGCGCCGGATTGAGGCTCATCCCCGACAGCGGGCTCTCGACGGCGATGTACAGGCCGATCAGCGCGGCGAGCAGCAGCCCGCTGCCCTTTTCCCACGCTTTCGACCCGAGCGCGAAGAGCAGCACGAGCATCAGCACGAACGAGATGACAAACTCGGCGGCAAAGGCGACCCATTCGCCGGGGGGGCAGGGCTGCGTCGTCCCGTAACGGATCTTCTCATGCCCGAAGGGCCTGCCGATTAGCCACAGCGGCAGCAGCGGCGCGATGACCGCACCGATCAGCTGAAACAGCGTGCAGAACAGCGCGTCCCAGCCGCCGATTCGGCCGAGGCGAGAGAATGACCAGATCACCGCCGGGTTGATATGCGCGCCGGTGCGCTCGCCCCATGGGGAATAGACCAGCGCCGCGACAAAGACCGCCATAACGGAGCCCAGGACGGCGTGGCGCGGCGGTGCCGACTTGATCACCGTGCGCGCCGGCGAACCCTGATACTCGAGCAGCGGCGCGACGCCGCCGGCGACGATCACGAAACCTGCGAGATCCGCCGCCTGCTTGCAATAGTCCGGCCAATGCCGCCGGAAAGTGGCGAGCGCCGAGGGGCTGGCCGGACCCGCAGCGGCGCGGGCCGGGAGGACCAGGGGTGGGGTCACGCCGAACTCCAACTCGACCGATTTTAATCGGCGGCAAACGACAACGTGCGTGATCTCGATAAGTCTCAATCGCAGATGGATGGACTAGCGGCGGCGTGCCTCCCGCCACCCGGTCGGCGTCAGGCGGCAGCGAACGCCGCGACGCCACCGGATGATGCTACAAATTGCACGAGCAGCTGCGCACAGGGCGCGTCACCCAATTGGCCGGAGCGATGCCCATGGTTGCCGTCGACCGATCGGGTGCCCAATCCTGCCCCCAATGAATCTCGCCCGGCCCCATTTCGATGCGTGTGCCGTCCTGCGTTTCGATGAACCAGCGGCCCGACAGCGTGACCACCCATTGGGCGGTCGGGCTTTCATGCCATTCGCCGACCCATCCGACGGGCAGGATCACAAACTGGACGGCTTCGACTGTACCCCGGACGGCTCGCATCCACATGGCTGCCGCCCTGCCGCCGACGCTCTTCTTCGCGAAGCCATCAAGCATCGCCATCGCGACACTGCTGAGACCGTCCGGCCGCGTAAACAATCGCCAATAGGGCATAGAGGGTGCGTCGGTCCCTTCATCGACGACAGGGCTTAACGAAGGAAGCAAGCTCGACATGATCTAACCTCTGTCACTTGGTTCAATAGTGTGCCGAAAGATGCAGCTGAATGAATGCCCGCTTCTGGGTGCTGGTCGAAGGGCCTTGAACGACTGACTTTGGGTCTTGATCCTTCGGCCGGCGTCTGGGCGAGCAGCTGCTATCTCGGTGTGCTCACCCGAAAGGGATGACGCCTAACGGCCTCGATGCAGATTTGAACCAGTGGCCGTCTGATTGCGGGAAGACAAGGCCGGCGCAGCCTGAGGGTTATCCGACACCCATAGAACTGTATGTTCTTGTTCCGCCCCCAGCGTCGATGCGATCTGCCGGCAGATGTCGGAAATCAAGTGATTGCCGCACTTCGTTTTTTGTGACCGACATGTCTGATCATAGCCTTCTCAACGGGGGGGTGACCGGTGCGCTGCTCGAGCGGCACGGTCACCAGGTACAGTTGGCGCGGACCTGCACCGAGGCGGTCGTGGCGGCGACCGCCGACGGTTTCGACCTCGTCCTGCTTGATATGGGCGTCGATGGTGACGCGGAAGGCGGCCTCGCTATCGCAGGCGCCATCCGCCGCCTACGCGAGTGTATAGGGTTGATGCCGATCATCGCCCTGACCGCCAACGGTATGCACGAAAGTCATGCTCGCTTCCTAGCTGCCGGGCTTGACGGCATCATGGTCAAGCCGTTGGCCATCGATCTGGGACTTGCGGCGGCCCTGCAAGCAGCTGGCTTGCAGGAGAGACATGCGGGCTAATGATCGCAAGAGACCCGCCACCCTGGCTGGCAACGACTGGATGACGTCCAGCCGGGCGGTCCAGGAGCGGGGAGCACGTCACAACAACGGTCGGTCTCTTGCCGCCGCTGGATGAAAGCAGGGAATCAGGTCACGGTGTATACGAGTGTAGCGGAAAGGCTTGGATCACCTCGTCTGGGCTAGAGCTCCGCCCCGCGACTGTGTACGATGACACTCAGAGTCGCGAAGCATGGCGCAATGTAATGTCTTGCCGCACGTTTACAGCGACGACAGCCTGCGACAACTTGATGGACTGCTATTCGAGAGCTGCAGGCTTACGTTGACGTCAACCTGTAATCGAGGTCCCGGGAATGGCCACGCCCAAGCTTCAACTCGTCGATGTCATCCGCCACGTCCAACCGGCCGGCATCGCCGATCGCATCGCACTTAGCTTCACCAAGACTCTGCGCGCCGTTGCCGATACCTTCTTCGCCAAGCGCTACGGTCACCGCGCCATCGTTCTTGAAACCGTTGCGGCGGTCCCCGGCATGGTCGGCGCCTCGATGACGCATCTGCGCTGTCTGCGCCGTATGTGTGACGACAATGGCTGGATCCGGATCCTGCTGGAGGAGGCCGAGAACGAGCGCATGCACTTGATGACCTTCATCGAAGTCGCGCAGCCTTCGGTCTTCGAACGCTTCATCATCCTTGCTGTACAATGGGTATTCTACATCGGGTTTCTGGCTCTCTACCTCGTCAGCCCGGCGACCGCGCACCGCGTCGTCGGCTATTTCGAGGAAGAGGCGGTAATCAGCTACAGCCAATATCTGGCGCAGATCGACGCGGGCGAAGTCGCCAATATCCCCGCGCCAGCGATTGCCCGGCATTATTGGATGCTGCCCGACAACGCGACGCTTCGCGATGTGGTCCTGGTCGTCCGCGCCGATGAAGCGCACCACCGTGATGTCAACCATGCCTTTGCCAATACGCTCGCCGGTCGCAGCGAAGACGGCGCGGTCGTTGCACCTTATCCCCAAAAGGCGGACCCGATGCGGCGCGCGGCATAGGCGAGGCTAGGATTTGCGTCGTCATTTGTACCCGTCAGTGTGCTGATGTCAGGATTCGGGCACAAGTGAAAGACTTTGGCCGGTCCTCGCGTTCGACAGCAACGGCGGCACTGGTCGTGGCGGGTTGATCCTCAGCCATTGAGGTCACACGAACCGCGACAGCACAAAGCCAGCGATGCCGATGTGCAGCAACGTGATGACCACCGACAGGCCGTGCAACAGCTTGAATTGCGATTTCGCGCTGGCATCGGTCGCGCGGTTGATGGCGGGCATCAGCAACTGGCGGGTCGGCAAGGTTGTTGCAGCGATGGTCAGCATCAACCCGCCCGCGAGTGGGTCTTCCCCATACAACAGCCCTGCCGCCAACGCAGCGGTTCCGATGACAAACAGGTAAAAATGCGGGAACGCGCGGCGGAGGGTGGGGCCGGCAATCTCGGCCGGCAGCGCGTTGAACAGGAAAGCCGCAAAGCCGAACGAATACAGCACCGTGCCGCCAAAGAGCAGCGCCGTCGCAAGAAGCGCTGTGATCAGCATGGACAAATTTTGGGAAGCGAGTTTGGCAATAGCATCGTCATTTCATGCTCGGGAAGCACGTTGAATGACATGAGGCACGTCGGCGCGCGGCTCTGTCAGATACTGCTTAACTATTCGATGATGGCGTCGGCGATCGCCGTGCCGCTTGACCATGCGGCCTCGACGCGTGCGCCAAGGCACCAGTCGCCGCCGACGTGCAGGTAGGATCGTCGTAACTGAGAAGCGGTTCGCCGAGCGGCGCAGTGGTGCTGGCATAGCGCCAGCGGTGGGCAGCGGCAAACGAAGCCAACCGCGGCGCAACACCTATCACCCCGGCCAGCATCGGCAACATGCGGGCTGCAATCACGTCGGGCGTTTCTTCCAGATGCTGTTCGCTCCATTCGGCGCTGGCCTGCGCCACCCAGGTGCTGAGGGTGCCGGCGCGGCCCGGCTTGCTGCTATCCTGCGCAATCCAGGCCAACGGGTGATCGTCCGAGGAGCGCGAGAGGAAGGGACAGGGTGCGCCTGTCGGCAAGGCCGCCATCAGCGTCAGACAGAGGGCCATGACGACCTTGGCGATACGGCGGTGGATGGCATGCTCCACCCCGAGAAGCGCCGCCGCTTGCGGGGCCGGCACGGTGATAACCAGATGGCGCGTCTCGATGCGCGCGAGGCCGATATCGAGTTGCCAGCCACACGGCACAGCCCGCACGGCAGTGACTTGCCTGTCCGACTGGACATTAAGGCCAGCAGCCATGGCGCGTGGCAAGCTCGACATACCGGGCACGCCGACAAGGCGGGGAACGACCGCGCCATCATTCCAACGGGCGCAAGCGGGCCTAAGATCGTGCAGTGCCGCGGCAAAGCGGGGGTCACGCGCTGTTAGATACTGGGCACCATGATCGAAACCGATCTCGCCGGCGGCCAGTGTGACGCGTCGCGTCGCCATGCGCCCGCCGATGCCGCGTCCCTTGTCGAGCACCAGCGGCGTGTATCCGGCGCTGACGAGGCGCCTGGCGCAGGCAAGGCCGGCCATGCCGGCACCGATGATGGTGATCTCGGTCGGCATCGCTGCTCGTCCCCCTCGGCGCCCGAAAGCCAGACCGTGAATGGCCGCAGCGTCGGCAACTGTGGCGCAGCAGCGCTACGAACGCGGCTCGACCATCGTCACATCGAACCTGCCTTTCAAGGACTGGACGTCGGTGTTTGGCTCTGATCTGCTAACCGGCGCGCTGTTGGATCGGCTCACTCACCACGTCAGCATCCTCACCATGAACGACGACAGTTACCGCCTTAGGGAATCCGCTGGTCGTTGCCGCGACGCCGCCACCCAGGCCGGGGCGGTTCAAAACCAGGCCACCGCAATCGACCCTGATACGGGCGAAATTACCCAGGGCGGACCCTGACGCCAAAGCCACTTGCAAAAAAGCCTCCGATCGGCGGCCTTTTTTGCAAACAAGCAACCCGCATCAAACGCGGCTCGCTTTTACTCCGCCACACTGGCTCGCAATCCGACCGGCGTTGACAGTATCGCTTGACAGAACCCGCCAGCGCGCGTCGGTAGAACTCGCAGGGAACGTTCGCACAATAATCGCGATGAGTGTTTGCTCGTCGTCATCGGTGGGCTCGATGCAGTCGCGAGTGCACTTGGTTATTGGAAGTTTGATGAAGATCAGAGATCGGCCCGAGTTTCGGCGGAAATCGCAGGTACTAACCTTCGCACCTAGCGATACCGTATTCGCCGCCGTGCAGACGATGAGCGAGAAGAACTACGGCGCAGCCGTGATCGTGTCCGACGATCATCGGCCGATCGGGATCGTAACTGAGCGCGATTTCATGCGACGGCTGCTCAATCAGGAGCGAGATCCCAAGCGGACACTGCTCTCCGAGATCATGACGACCGACCTCAAGCTGGCGCGCGAGGACGACGATCTTCTCGACTGGCTGCGGCAGATGTCGAACGACCGCTTCCGCCATCTGCCGGTCGTTGACGAGCATGGCATTCTGGTCAGCATAATGAGCCAGGGCGACTTCGTCAGCTATACCTGGCCGCAACTGCTGGGCCGAGTCGCCGAGCAGACCAAGGCGACCTTCAACATCAATCCGTCGATTTTCACCGCGGTCGGTGCTCTGGTCGTGTTCATGCTGGTTGCGATCATCACGATCATGCTTCGCAAATAGTCCGACGTCACGCCGCGTGCGGCGCGTCGGCTGCAGAAACAGCGCCAAGCAACATCTCCGTTGCCGCTGAAGGGGGCGACGATGGCAACCAGGAACGATGGTAATGGCACGCCGGCGGACGACCGGCGCAAGCAGCTATTGCTGGTCGATGACGACGAGCCCTTTCGACAGCGTCTGATGGCGACACTTGAGCGATCCGGCTTTGCCGCGACCGGGGCCGGCAGTGTCGCGTAAGCGCGCGTGCTGGCTCCCCTGCTCGAGTTGTCGCACGCGGTGCTCGACCTCCGGCTTGCCGACGGTAACGGCATCGAACTAGTCGACGATCTTCGCGCGCTTCATCCGGCGATCAAGATCATCATCCTGACCGGCTACGGCAATCTGCCGACCGCGGTCGCCTCGATCAGGTCGGGGGCGATCGACTATCTGACCAAACCGGCCGATCCGGCCGACATCATACTGGCGCTCAACGCACTGCCGGGGGAGCGGGCCGGGCCGCCGGTTGACCCTCCGTCAACCGAGGAGGTGCGCTGGCGGCATATCCAGCGGGTGTATGAGGAGACGGGGCAGAACACGTCCGAGACAGCGCGCCGTCTGAAGATGCACCGGCGGACGTTGCAGCGCATCCTCGCCAAGGATCCTGATTAAACGGACTTTCAGCGACCCCGCCGGTAATGGCGGCTTTGTCCCAGGTGCGGACCTTCAGCGAGGCGTGGCCGCGTTCTTGAATGAAAGGCAATTTTCAGGCATGCCGATGGGCACGTAGAATAGCGATCGTTGTGTCAAGCACCACCGCCGCAACGAACGCCGTCGTCGGTTAAAGCTGCACAATGCCCCTTCGCGCAGCCTGAATGACGACCTCGGTGCGATCGGAGGCGTCAAGCTTTTCGATCAGGCGGGCGACATGAAATTTGGCGGTGTCTGGGGCGATGCCGAGGCGCAGGGCTATAGCCTTGTTCGATAGCCCCTCGGCGAGAAGGACGACAACTTCGCTCTCACGCGGGGTGAGTGCTATGATTGGGAGCGCGTCGGCGGGGCGGCCAGCGGTAGCGTCGTCTCCGAAGTTGGCTTGGCTAAGGATAAGATCGGCCGCCGCTTCGTCGGCAACGAGGTTGACGCCCGTGACCTCACCTAGCAGCGCCGTAACGCGCTCGGCAAGGTTCTGGTCGGCAAGGTTCAGGGCGATCGTCAGCGTCTCGGGGCCGGTCACCGTTCAGGCCGGTCACCGATGGTGACGATAACGTCGCGGGTCGCACCCGCGCGGCGGATCTCGAGCGTCACCGCAGCCCCAACGGGCGTCGCCCTGAGTGTCTGGAGCAGCATGCCGACGTGACGCTGGCGTACGCCGCTCCAGCTGAGCACGATGTCGCCCTGGTCTATACCGGCACGCGCCGCGGGGCCATGGGGATCGACGCTCATCACCATCGCCCCACGGCTGCGGTCCTCGCCAACGACAACGTCACGTAGGCCCGCACCGAGGTAGGCGACCGGCACCCGGCCGTTGGCCGCGAGCGCGCCGGCGATCCGCTCGATCGTCGCCGCCGGGATAACCAGCGTTCGCCCGCGGGGCCCGCGTACCGCCATGCCGAACGCCGCGCCTTCACCGTTAACCGCGAGGCTCCCCTCGGCGCGGCGGCGGAGGCGAAGGTCGAGCTCAAGGCGAACGTCTATCATGCCGCCACGCATCGACTGCCAGCCCGGGCCGACCACCGCGACCATAGCATGGGCGACGAGCGGCCCACTTTCGGCCGCGCCGACGATCAGCGCGAGCGCGCCCGGCCGGACCGGCTGCTTGTCAAAGGCCACCGGCGTTTGAGTAAGCCCGGCCACGCGGAGCAGGGCAACATCGGTCGCGGCGTCGCGGCCGACGACCTCCGCGTCGAGCACCGTGCCGTCAGCCGTCTCGATTTGGACCGCGCCCTCCTCGGCGAGCGTCTCGTCTGGGGTGATGACGAACCCGTCGCGCCAGACAAAGCCGCTTGCGAGTGAGCGACGAGACTCGACCTCCACGACGTACTGTGCAGTTTGGGCAACGAGATCGGCAAAACTGTTCGACAGGTCGGCGAAAGCAGTGGCAATCATGGGCTATCTCCTTGTCACAATAGATAGGGTGTTCTGCTGCTCTCGCGCACCTGCCCGATCGGGTAGACAGTCGGGCCGGACATCGGATGGCCAAACCACGCCGCAGTCACGTCTCGAACGGACGGCCGCTTCGAGGCAGCGGTCAGAGCCGGCTGGATGGCCGCTTGGGGCCTTGGCCGACGCGGCGGATGAGACGGCTTTCGTCCCGCGCTGGTCGGGTCACTACGTGCCCCATCGGCTACGTTTATTCTATTTTGGATGCCGGATTGACTGGAAAGCTGCCGTCCCGGGAATTCACGAAGGCGGGCATCCTGGGCGTTTCAAATGAATTGTTGCCTACTGTTTATTTCAGTCGCAGCGCCAAGCCCGCGGCGGCGAAGATGACCGTATCGGCCATTGCCACAATGGATTGATTGAGCCGTCCCGCATTGTCGCGAAATCTGCGCGCGAGCGCATTATCGGGGACGATTCCAAGCCCGACCTCGTTGCTCACTAGAATGACGGTCCCCTCGCACAAGGTTAGTGCTTCCTCCAGGGCGACGGTGGCGGCGACGACATCGTACTCACCACACATAAGATTGCTCAACCACAGCGTCAGGCAGTCGACGAGGACCACCGTGCCCTTGCTGCTTTCTCGCGGCAGTATACCGGGAAGGTCGACCGGACTTTCGATCGTGCTCCAGCGCGGTCCGCGATCGGCCCGCTGGCGTCGGGGCGGCAGGCGTTCGTCTACGTCGCGGCCGACACGGCAGCCGGCTGAGCGAACGTTGACGCGGCGGATAGCGCGGTCGACACTCGCGCGTCGGCCCTGACGGTCGGCTTTGAGGAGCGGCGATGGCGACGGCGATGACCGAGGCTTGGGACCAGCGCGACGCGGGCACGATGCGCGCCGCGCTCGACGTCCAGCGCGCGGCGTTCGTTCGCGAGCTGCCGGTGCCGGCGGCGATCCGCATCGACCGGCTGCGCCGCGCCGAAGCACTGCTGATCGACCATCAGAACGCGTTGGTCGCGGCGATCTCCGAGGACTTCGGCCACCGGTCGACCGAGATGTCGCTGATGACCGACATCATGTCGTCGGCGAAGCCGCTACGCCACGCGATCAGGCACCTCGCGGCGTGGATGAAGCCCGAGCGGCGGAGCCTCGACTTTCCGCTCGGCCTGCTCGGCGCGCGGGCACGGGTCGAGTTCCAGCCGAAGGGCGTCGTCGGCATCATCTCGCCGTGGAATTTCCCGGTCAACCTGACCTTCGGCCCGCTTGCCGGGGTTCTGGCGGGCGGCAACCGGGCGATGATCAAGCCGTCGGAGTATACCCCGGTGACCTCCGCGCTGATGGCGTCGCTGATCGCCGCCACCTTCGACCCCGCCGAGGTGACGGTCGTCACCGGCGGCCCGGCGGCGGGCAAGGCGTTCGCCGAGCTGCCGTTCGACCACCTCGTCTTCACTGGCGGGACCGCAGTCGGGCGGCACGTGATGGCGGCGGCGGCGGCGAACCTCGTGCCGCTGACGCTCGAGCTCGGCGGCAAGTCGCCGACGATCGTCTCGCGTTCGGCCGACATCGCGCGCGCGACCGACCGGATCGCGATGGGCAAGATGATGAACGCCGGCCAGATCTGCCTCGCGCCCGATTATCTCCTCGTACCGCGCGAGCGCGAGGACGCGGTAGTCGCCGGTCTACAGACAGCGGTCGCGGCGATGTACCCGACGCTGCTCGCCAATCCCGATTACACGTCGGTGCTCGGCGCGCGCCACCGCGAGCGGCTTGAGGCGCATGTCGCCGACGCCCGCGCCAAGGGAGCGGAGGTCATAGTCGTCAACCCTGGCAACGAAGACTTCGCCGGCCAGAACGGCAACAAGATGCCGCTCCACATCCTGCGCCGCGTCAACGACAGCATGACGGTTATGCAGGAGGAGATCTTCGGCCCGCTCCTCCCGGTCGTGCCGTACGATACGGTTGACGACGCGATCGACCGGATCAACCGCCGCGACCGCCCGCTGGGCCTCTACTGGTTTGGCGACGACGCGGGCGAACAGCGGCGCGTGCTCGACCGGACGATCTCCGGCGGCGTGACGATCAACGACGTCGTGTTCCACGTCTCCGCCGAGGATCTGCCGTTCGGCGGTGTCGGCCCGGCCGGGATGGGCAGCTATCACGGGCACGACGGCTTCTGCGCGTTCAGCCATGCCAAGGCGATCTATTCGCAGCCGAAGATCGACCTCGCCAAGCTCGCCGGGTTCAAGCCGCCGTATGGCGACAAGACGCGCAAGGCCTTGGCGCGCGAGCTCAAGCGCACAACCGCGTAAGCCGGGAACCTAATCGACGCGCGCGCCTTTGAGCAGGGCGCGGCCTTCCCGGCCGTTGCCCATTCCTGGGATGACGCGATGATCAAGGCCATCGGTTACGCCGCCAAGCACAGCTACAGCCGCCTCAGGCCGTTCGAGTTCGAGCGCGACGAGGCCAAGGCGAACGAGATCGAGATCGCGGTGCTGTTCTGCGGCGTCTGCCATTCCGACATCCACCAAGTGAAGAACGAGTGGTCGAACACCGTCTACCCGTGCCTGCCGGGGCACGAGATTGTCGGCCGCGTGACGACTGTCGGGTCGGCGGTGACCCGCCATGCGGTCGGCGACCTCGTCGGCGTTGGCTGCATGATCGACAGCTGCCGGACGTGCGAGCCGTGCCGGACGGGGGACGAGAATTACTGCGAGGGGCCAAACAGCTGGCTCGCCACGTACAATGGTCCGATGGTTCCCAAGGCCAAGGCCGAGGACGGCAAAAACCATTATGGCCGCGACAATACGTTTGGCGGCTATTCGAACGTCGTCGTCGTGCCGGAGGATTTCGCGCTAAAGATTCCGGTCGGACTCGATCCTGCGACCGCCGCGCCGATCCTGTGCGCCGGTGTCACGACCTATTCGCCGATGAAGCATTGGGGCGTGAAGGCCGGGGACAAGGTCGGCATCGTCGGCTTCGGCGGGCTCGGCGACATGGCGGCCAAGATCGCCAAGGCGCTCGGCGCCGACGTCACCGTTTTCACCCGGACGAAGGAGAAGCTCGCGGAAGCCGAGCGGTTGGGCGTCACAGCCGTTCTCGAGGACGACACGAAGACGCTAGCGAAGCTCAAGGCGAGCTTCGACTTCATCCTGTCGACGATTCCCGAGAAGCATGACGTCAACCCGTTCGTGAAGTTGCTCAAGCGCGACCGGACGCTGACGGTCGTTGGCGCGCTCGAGCCTATGGCGGGCGTCGACAACAGCGAGGTCGCCTTTCACCGCCGCTCGGTCGCCGGCTCGCTGATTGGCAACCTCGCCGACACGCAGGAGATCCTCGACTTCTGCGCGAAACACGGCATCGGCCCCGATATCGAGGTCATCGCCATCGACACGATCAACGACGCGTACAAACAGGTCATCGATGGCGACGTGCGCTTCCGCTACGTCATCGACTTGAATACACTGAAGCGTGCGGAGTGAAGCCAACGGTAACGGTGCACGCTTGACGATAGAGGTTGGCGTGTCCGCGTCGATAGCGGCGAGGCGGCAAACGGCCCCGTTCGAGCCGGACAGCATCAACTGAACCGATATCCGGTTTCGGGACGCACCTCCGGCGCCACGAATGTCCGGATGTTCGTCTCGATCCCTCGGTCGGCGTCTGGGAACGCGGGTACTATCTCGCAGTATTCACCCGAAAGGGATGACGCCTCACCGCCGCAACGCAGATTTGAACGCGGGGCTGTCTGATTGCGGAAATATAACGTCGGCACGGCCTAAAGTTATCCGCGCCCAGTATCGGGGTCGTGACCGCGAAGCTGTGCGATATGGCCATATAGCTTCGTACTGCCGCTGATCTGTCCTACGCTTGCTGTTGGTGTGGAGTCGGCGGCGGGGAGCAGGCAATGAAGCGGCTGTGGTCGACGGATGAGCTCGTTTTGCGTTGGACCCTGTCGCCCGACGACGAGCAACTGACTGCGGATCACGGAGACGAAGCGAAGCTGGGCTTGATGTGCCAGCTTGCCTTCTGGCGCGAACACGCCCGTTTTCCCGATGTCGAGGCCGACATTGCGCCCGCCGTCGTCGAATATTTGGCGCAGCAGGTCGGCATGGCTGCGGACGTGATCGAGCGCTACGATTTTACTGGTCGTTCGGGCCGCCGGCATCGCCGCACCGTACTCGCCTACCTGGCTGTTTCCGACTTCGACGATACCGCCGAGGCGGCGTTCCGCGCGTGGCTGCTGGCCGACCGCTTGCCCGGCGAGCCGTCGCCGTTGGCGCTGGAAGCAGAAGTGTCCGCCTGGTTCGCGCACCAAAAGGTGATGCGGCCCGGCGGCTACCGCCTTGACCGCATCGTGCGCTCTGCCCGCGTGGCGCATGACGATGCCGTGCTCGGCCTCATTGCTGCCCGGCTCGACAACGGTATGCGTGAACGGCTTGATGCGCTGCTCGCCGACGACGGCGTTGGGGCGTCCTATACGCGCTTGTCTGCTGATCCGGGCAAGGTGGGCTTGGAGAGCCTGCTCGCCGAGGTCGAGAAGCTCGAGCGCCTGCGTACTGTTGGACTGCCCCATGACCTGCTCGGCGCCATCCATCCCGACGCTGCGAAGCGCCTGCGCCGTCGGGTGTCGGTCGAGGGCGCGTGGGAGATGCGTCGCCACCCGCCGCGCATCCGCCTGCCGCTGCTTGCCGCCTGGACCTCTCCGCGCGAGGCGGAGATCATCGACGGCCTCGTCGACCTTTTGATCCTCGTTACCCATCGCATCACGGTAAAGGCCGAACGCAAGGTTGTGGCGGAACTGCTAGAAGAGGCCGTCTCGGTCCGCGGCAAGGAGCGGCTGCTGGCCCGCATCGCGTTTGCAGTGATGGAGGCACCAGATGGCACGGTCCGGGACGTCGTGTTCCCGGTCGTGGAGGAGCACACCTTTGAGGCGCTGGTGAAGGAAGCGCTCGCCGCCGGCGGCACCCCGGCGCGCAAGGTGCACACGGCAGTGCGTGCTTCTTACGGCTCGCACTACCGGCGCATGATGGCGAAATTGCTGGGGGCGCTCAGCTTTTGTTCGAACAACGGCTCGCACCGCCCGCTGATCGACGCGCTGGCGGCAGTCAGGGCCGCGGAGGGTGAAGGCCAGCAGTACTTTTCCTGCGACGAGGTGCCGACCGACGGCGTTGTCCGGCCCAAGTGGCGCGACATCGTCATCGAGGACGCACAGGGCGGTGGCACGCGTGTCAACCGCATCAACTACGAGATATGCGTTCTCCAGACGCTGCGGGAGAAGCTACGCTGCAAGGAGGTGTGGGTGAAAGGCGCGCAGCGCTTCCGCAACCCTGACGACGATCTGCCCGCCGATTTCGCCGACCGGCGGAACGGTTGCTATGAAGCCCTTGACCTGCCCCTCGACGCCGGGACCTTCACCGGCGGCATCCGCGCTGAGCTCGCGACCGAACTTGCCGAGTTGAACCGCACGCTGCCGCGAGACCTTAAGGTGCGCCTGAACCCGCGCCGCCGCCATCCGATCAGCGTGACGCCGCTCGACGCGCAGCCCGAGCCGCCGAACCTTGATGCGGTTCGCGCCGAACTTGGACGACGCTGGCCGATGACCGGCCTCCTGGACATGTTGAAGGAAGCCGACTTGCGTGTCCGTTTCACTGATGCTTTCGTCACCGCGGCCTCGCGTGAGGCGACCGATCGGGAGGAGGTCAGGAAACGCCTGCTGCTGTGCTGCTATGGCCTTGGCACCAATGCTGGGCTGAAGCGCCTGGTCGGCGCCGATCATGGATTCAGCCATAAGGAATTGCTGCATACCCGCCGCCGGTATGTCGATGCTGCCTCGCTGCGTGATGCCACCCGCCGGGTAGTCAACGCAACGCTGGCCGTCCGCGATCCGACGCTTTGGGGTGAAGGCACCACCGCCTGCGCAGCCGACAGCACCCATTTTGGCGCGCTTGACCAGAACCTGATGACCGAGTGGCACGTCCGCTACGGCGGCCGAGGGGTCATGATCTATTGGCACGTCGATACCGGTTCGGTGTGCATCCACTCCAGCCTGAAGCGCTGCTCGTCGTCGGAGGTTGCCTCGATGATCGAAGGCGTGCTGCGGCACGACACCGACGCGGAGATCGACCGCGCCTATGTCGACAGCCATGGACAGTCGGAGGTCGCGTTCGCCTTTTGCCGCGTGCTCGGCTTTCAACTGCTGCCAAGGATCAAGGCCATCAACCAGCAGAAGCTCTACTTGCCGGGGCCCGCCACGGCGGCCGACTATCCGAACCTGTCTTGTATCCTGACCCGGCCCATCGACTGGGCGCTGATCGAGCAGCAGTATGATGAGATCATCCGCTATGGGACAGCGCTGCTGGAACGCACTGCTGATCCCGAGGCGATCTTGCGGCGCTTCACGCGGAGCAACGTCCAGCACCCGACCTATCGGGCGCTTGCCGAACTCGGCAAGGCGATGAAGACCGTGTTTTTGTGCCGTTACCTGCGCGATGAAAAGCTTCGGCGCGAAATCAACGAAGGGCTGAACGTCGTCGAGAGCTGGAACAGCGCCAACGGCTTCATCTTCTTCGGCCGCGGCGGCGAGCTCAGCGGTGCCCGCGTGGAGGACCAGGAAGCGTCGGTTGCGGCGCTGCACCTCGTTCAGTCCTGCCTCGTCTACGTCAACACGTTGATGCTTCAGCGCGTGCTCGCCGAGCCGGAGTGGCGCGGGCGAATGACAGAGGCCGACCTGCGCGGGCTGACGCCGCTCACCTGGGCGCATGTGACGCCCTACGGCGTCTTTGATCTGGACATGGAGCAGCGGCTTGAATTGGAGGAAAGGCGGGCTGCTTGATCGCGCATATCGCGTTGCTGCCGATGGCCGCGGGGTTTGCCACCGGGACAACTACTCACACCCTGCAGCTCATCGACAGCGGTTTACTGCCCTACCGCTCCGCGCCGCTCAGACTCTTTACAGAAAGCGTATATTGTGAAGAGTGGCGATGCGCTGGTCGTGCCGCGCGCAGGAGGTGCAGCAATGACAACTGAACCTGCCAAACGGCAAAGTGTAAAGAGTGGTCTGGGAAGCGCCACTGTCGGCAATGATGCCGCCGCCGACGCGCACGAGCGAGCCAAGGACTTTCTCACCGCCGGCGAGGTTGTGCGCTTGCTGGAATCCGCCAAGGCCGGCCGCCACGGTGTCCGCGACCATCTACTGGTCCTGATGATGTACCGCCACGGTCTGCGAGTCAGCGAAGCCGTGGGTCTGCGCCGCGATGAGGTAGACCTCGCCGCTTCCCGGCTGTGGGTACGGCGGCTGAAGAACGGCCTGTCGGTTGAGCAACCGATTGCCGGCGATGAACTGCGCGCGGTGAAGCGCTACCTCAGCATCCGCACCGACGAACTTCCATGGCTGTTCGCCTCCGAGCGCGGCGTGCAGATGACCCGGCAGGCTGTGAATTACGTGCTGGCACAATCCTCGACGCGCGCCGGTCTGCCGCCGGTCAACCCGCACATGCTGCGCCATTCCTGTGGGTTTGCGTTGGCGAACCGCGGTTACGATCTGCGGCTCATCCAGGATTATCTCGGCCACCGCGACCCCAAGCACACGGTGCGCTACACCCGCACAGCGGGAAAGCGGTTCGAGGGGCTGTGGCGGTGATCGGCTATATGGCCAAAACACACAGCTTCGCGGTCACGACCCCGAGACGTGGCAACGTACTTAGTACGATATACGGCATTGCCGTACTAATCGCTTGCTGCTAGTACGGCAATGCCGTATAGACCCTGCGTGAGCACGCCGACCCATACGATAGTCGAAACCGTCGCGTTCACCGCTCGCATGGAGCGGCTTTCGGTAAGCCGCGCGGAGCGCGGCGAGATCTACGACGCTTATGCGATGGATCCCGAGTACGGCAAGGTCATCAAGAATACAGGCGGGCTACGCAAGGGCCGCATCGCCAAGGACGAGACGGGCAAAAGCGGCGGCTACCGGGTGTTTAGCTTTTACGCGAACGAGCGGCACCCGGTTTACCTGCTGTGGATCATCGACAAGACCAAGGACGATACGCTCACCGATGCGCAGGAAAAGGCATTTAAGGCGTTGACGACCGAACTGAAGAAGGAGTGCAAGTGATGGACGACGAGGATTTCAACGGCATCGTCGCGGGCCTGAACGACGCGATCGCTCACGCGCGCGGCGACGAGAGCTGCGGGCGCATCATGACCGGCGTCGACGTGAAGGCGGTGCGCACAGCCACCAAGCTAAGCCAAGGGAAGTTCGCCAAAGTGTACGGGTTCAAGCCGGGCACCCTGCGCGATTGGGAGCAGCGCCGGCGCGCGCCGGATACTGGATCGGTGCGGCTGCTCAAGATGATCGAGGCTGACCCCGCTGGAGTGCAGCAGATTATGGCGAAGATCCCGGCATAGACGACAATATGAAAGTGGGGCTCAAGCGGTGATTTCGCTGACGACTTTGTATCGCGCCAGCGTCAGCCGGAGTTGAGAGCGCCCACTGAGCGCGGCCACTGCCAGATGGCGCGCTAAAGATCGATCGTCGCCCGTGGCGCCAAACTGGACGGCGATGTTGAACGCGATGCCACCGCCTATCCACCGCGTCGGCACTCCAAACTGCCTTGGAGTTTTCCGACACCCCTGCCCCGGCGCACTTTCACGTTTTAATCTAGCTGGGCGCTCAGCTTCGCGTCGGGTGTCGAGAATCAAGAGGTCGTTTACGTTCCTGTTGTGGTTCACGTATAAGTCTCTACCGCCATAAATATTGGAGATAGCCCCTATTCCGGGAGACGAGACTGTTCTCCGTTCACGACAGCCACGTTTATTAATAATGTGCTGAGCCTGTTAAGTCTTATTGGTAGAAACAGCTATTCCGCTCTTGGCCTGGGAGCGCCGAGCGGCGCGGAACGTCCGCTACTGGGCCTAATCAAGATTCGCCGACTTTGCCATGTGAATCGGCAATTTTGAACTTTGGTGGCCTAACGTCCCCCATAGCGCTTTAGGCATTTTCGAGCTGACGCCACCACGCCACCTTGCCAGGAGCTTCGCTCACGAGACGAGCAAACGCCCGGTAAACGGTCTTCTCGGCCTTGACCGGTGCCACCCCGAAGGCGCGCAACACAAGCATCGCCATGCCTTGGACGTACGCAACCGAGCCGCCGCCCGCGATCATGCGGCGGATCGCTTCGATCTTCGCTCCCATCAGAAGATCGCTCGCCAGCTCGACCGAAGCGACAACGTAATCGCCGGTCTCGACGCCGAGCTGAATATCCTCGCGGATCTTGCGGGTGAACAAGGTGTCGCCGCTGAGCAGGCCGATATGGGCTATAAAGGCACCCCATTCAGGATCCAGCATCGACCGTAATAGGAACATTTGAAACCCGGTCGCGGTTCGCATGATTGGATCTTCGAGGACATCGTAGATCGACAGAATGCCGTCAGTCATCTCGTCGGCGAGCTGCAAGCCGAGCTCGGCGATCGCGAGATCGAGCGAATCGAAATACTTGTAGAAGGTGCCTCGCGACACGTCAGCATGGCGCACAACATCGTCGATGTTGGCGGGTTCGCGCCGTCCCTCGGCCGAACATACGGTCAGTACGGACTGCAGGAGATGCGCGCGCATCCGCTCGCGACGCTGCCTTCCGACGCGAATCCGGTGATCCTCGCCCGAGGGCGTGGCGGGCGCTGTCGCTTTCTGCGCAGCTGATCGGACCAATTCTAATTCTCCATAAGACGCGACAGGCTGATCGTAGCGCCGGAGCGTCAAAAGCCTCAGGCGGCGATCGCGACCGTCTCAAGGCTGGCTAGACCGCGTAGAGTATTATGCGGCCGCCGTACCGGTTTGGCGACCTCGAACCGGGCAACTCGTCGCAGCAGCGTTTCGAGGAGCACGGTGATCTCGAGCTTCGCGAGGTGCATTCCCGCGCATAGGTGCGTACCCATGCCGAACCCGAGGTGGTCGCTGGGACGGCGCGTGATGTCAAAACGGTCGGGCAAAAGATATTTGGCCGGGTCGCGATTGGCGCAGGCGTACAGCATAAGCGCACGATCGCCGGCTTCGAGACGAGCGTCGCCAATGACAACGTCGCGGGTGACGAGCCTGGCGAAAGCGCGGATCGGCGATTCCAGCCGGATCACCTCGTTGATCGCGTGCGGGATCAGGGTCGGATCAGTGCGAAGCGCGTCCCATTGGTCAGGGTTTTTAGCGAACAACTCGATGGCGGCGCTCGTGGCGTTGATTGTCGTATCGAGCGACGGCGTCAGATAGTCGACCAGCATCATGCGGGCGGTCGTCTCGCTGATTTCGCCGCGGTCTGCGGCGAGGAAAAGTGCCTCGCCCCAGCCACCGGGCACGAGATTGGTGCGCTTCACCCGCTCGCGCACGTAGGCGATGACCTGCTGGGCGATCTCGAGGCCGGTGAGGGTTCGCGGGCTGCTGAGCGGTCCGAAGGCGTCGAAGATGCCGGCGGCCCACGTCAACATGCTGGCGCGGCCCTCGTCATCGAGGCCAACCAACTCGGTGACCACCGCCAGCGGCAGGAAGTGCGCGAGGTCGCGAACCGCGTCGAAGCTGCCACCTGACAGCAAGGTTCCGACCTTGGCCGCGGCGAGCGCCTCGAATCGCGGCCGCAGCTCGGCGAGTGCTTTGGGCTGAAGCGGGCGGGCGAACAGCCGCCGCATGGCGAGATGCTCGGGATCGTCGCTGCACAACATGATGCCTTGCGTCGCCGCATTCATGGGTTCGTTCATCATGCACCCCGATGCGGACGAGAAGGTCGCCGCGTCGAGCAGCGCTGCCCGCACCGTGTCGTACTGCGTCAGCGCCCATGCACCGTTGGCGGCAAGCCACACCGCCGGTCCGGCAGATCGCAACGTGTCATAGTGCGGGTACGGATCGAGGATGACAGCATCGCTCCAGAAATCGGGCGCAAACACCGGTCCGGAGCGATGCGGCATCGTTGGCCTCTCAATATTTGACGTGAAAGGAGACCATTACGGTCCGCAGCTGGTTCGGGCCGGCGAGATAGGCACCGTAGAAAGCCCCGAAACGCGGATCGACCGACGGGCTGGCGAAGTCCTGGCTGATCGAGTTGGTGACGTTCTTGGCGACGATGTCGACGCCGTAGCGCCCGCCGCTCGCCTCGATCCCGGCGGTCAGGTCGAGCGTCGTCAGCGCGGGTGACAGGAACTGTTCCTGACGCTGGTTGAACATGCTGCTGCGGTGCCGAACCGCGACGGCAAAATGTCCATCGAACTGGTCGGTCAACCGTGGGTTGTAGGCCGCGCCGGCATTGAAGATCATCTGCGGTGCCTGGCTCCGACGGAACCGCTGGAACACCGCGTTGCCGCTGGCGTCGACCCGCGGCGCGTTGGTCGTCGGGTCAATTGGTTGGATCACGCCAGTCGAATCGGCATACGTCAGGCCACCGTCGAGCTGGATCTCGGGCGTCAGCTTGAACGCGCTCTCGACTTCGACGCCGCGGCTGCGTGCCGGACCGTTGAACGTTAGGAAGCCGAGCGTCCCGCCGGTGAACACCGTATCCTGGAAGTCCTTGATGTCGGTCCAGAAGCCAGCGACGTTCAGGCGCAGTCGGCCGCCTACAAGGGTCGTCTTGACCCCGACCTCATAGCTTTTGGTGAACTCGTCGCGGATCGCCGAACCGGCGGCGACCAACGCCGCCGGGACCTTGCCGTTGACCAGCAGCGGCGGCGGCACGGCGATCGTATTGGTCTCGACGAATCCGCCCGACTTGCTGCCGTGCCCAAACGAGGCATAGGCCATGACTCGCGGCGCGATGTCGTATTGCAAGCTGACGTTACCGTCGAAGAAGTTTGAGTTGTGGGTTAGCGGCGTCGGATCGAACGGAGGGTTGGCGATTGTATTCCACACGGTGAACGGGGCCGAGTTGGTCCGGCCATACACCACTTTCTTTTCTTCGCGCGTATAGCGCAGGCCACCGGCGAGGCGCAGCGCTTCCGTGATGTGCCAGGTGCCCGACGCGAAGCCCGAGTAGGCGCGCGACTTCTGGTGGAAGTCATTCTCGAAGGGGCCGTTGAACAGCTGACCTGGCGGCGGTCCACCCGCCGGCGGGAAGCCCGGCACAGCCCAGAGCTGATTCTCGACCGAGTTCCATGTGCTGTTCAGGTAGAAGAACCCGGCCATATATTCGAGCGGCTGGCCGGTGGGCGACTGGATGCGGAGTTCCTCGGTGATCTGGCTGTACTGCTCGGCGCGCTTGAAGTTGATCGAGTCGTCGCGGCTAAAATCAAAGTCGTCGAGATTGAATAGGTTGTAGTGAACATACGCCGTCTGTGACGACAGGGTGTGATCACCGAGCTGCAGCTCGAGGCGCAGGTTGCCGATGTCGGACACGGTGCGATGGTAGGTATCGCCGTTGGCGGTAGCAGCGGTGAACTGCGACGTATGATCATCGAGAACGCCTTCGCCGTAGAACGCCGGCACTGGCCCGACGAGCTGGTAGCTCGACCCGATCTGGCGATTCTCGGCGTGCTGATAGGAGGCGGTCGCGGTCAGGCTGTCGGTGAGCTGTGCCTTCAACGTCGCTCGCAGGCCGAGGTCGAGGTGCTCCGGTCCCTGGTGCCCCGTGAAGTCGTTGTGCACCCAGCCGTTCAGGTCATTGTAGTGGGCGGCGACACGCAGCGACACCTTGTCGGACAGAGGCGCATCGCCGGCAGCGTCGAGCTGGTAGCCGCCATCGATGAATTCGTAGCCGGCACGGCCTTCAAACGAGAGATGGTCGCCCGGCTGCCGGGTGACGACGCTGATGCCGCCGAGGCTGGCATTCTTGCCGAGCAGCGTCGACTGCGTTCCCTTGATGAACTCGATCCGGTCGACGTCAAAGAACGACGTCGAATACAGCCGACTCTTGCCGAAGAAGACGCCGTCGGTGAACAGCGCGACCGACTGCTCGAATGCCTGCGGCCGTGCCTGCGTCCCAAGCCCGCGGAAGGTCAGCGCCAGCCCGTCGTCGGGCGCGCGTGAGAACACGACACCGGGAACTAGGGTCACGGCCTGGAATAGGTCTTTGACGCCTTGCTGCTGAAGCGTCGCGCCACTGAGCGCGGTGACGCTGACCGGGATCCGCTGGGCAGACTCGGAGCGCTTGAGCGCGGTGACCACGATCTCGCCGACGCCCGTCCCATCGTCTGGCGGAGTCGCGACCGGCGCCGTATTCGTCGCCGTGACGGACGATGCAGTGTTCTGTGCAACGGTCGGGGTCGCAAGCGCGGTCGCCAGTGCCGTGGCTGCAACCGTTAGGCGCAAAGTCGTCTTCATCGGATTCCTCCCCATAGCAGCCTACTTATTCAGGCCGTCGTTTTGCCGACTGAACCGGTCTCGATCGGATCAGTTGACTTGAAAGTGTCGAACGTGTCAACATGACACAGATGATTATTTTGCGGTGAGCGGCACGACAGAGGCCGGCCGGTGGGAGGAACGATGCAGGCTCAGGTCTATGATGTCATTCAGGTCGGCTACGGCCCGGTCAGCGCCTCGCTGGCGCTGATGCTTGGGCGGCAAGGCCGCTCGGTCGCCGTCGTCGAGCGTTGGTCAGAGCGTTACCCGTTGCCGCGTGCGGTGTGCGTCGATCATGAGCTGTACCGCGTCCTGTCCGCGAACGGGCTGGGCGATGTTCTTCCGCAGGTGACGCACAGCGGGCCAAAGTATCAATGGTTCAACGCTGATTGGAAGGAACTGCTGGTCATCGACTGGGCGGCCGAGTCTATCTCGGGCGGCGCCGAGGTCAATTTCGTCCATCAGCCGACTCTGGAAGCGGCGCTGTCCACAGCCGTTGAAGAACAGCCGACGGTCGACCTCCACCTTGGTTGGGAAGCGGTAGCTATCGACCAGGATGCCGACCTGGCGCATGTGACGCTTCGCCGGCCCGAAACCGGGGAAGAAAAGCGGCTGTCGGCGCGCTACATCATCGGCTGTGACGGGGCGAACTCGATCGTCCGGCAGGCGATCGGCGGCGAGCGCGAAGATCGCGGTTTCGAAGCCGACTGGCTGGTGATCGACGTTCTGTTGAAGCCCGGCGTGACGATCGAGCAGCTCGGCATTCCTGCCGCCGGTCAATACTGCAACCCGGTCCGCCCCACGACAATCGTCCCGGCCGGCATCCGCGAGGGTCGTACATTCCGTCGCTGGGAGTTCATGCGCCTGCCCGGCGAGGACAATGCGTCGCTCGAAGCCGAAGCGAAGGTTTGGGAATTACTGAAACCATGGGCTGGCCCCGACGAGGTCGAACTCGTCCGCCACAAGGTCTACAACTTCCGCTCGCTCCTCGCCGAGCGCTGGCGTGATCGTCGGTTGCTCATCGCCGGCGATGCGGCGCACGTCATGCCGCCGTTCATGGGTCAAGGCATGTGTTCGGGAATGCGCGACGCGTGGAACCTTGCGTGGAAGCTCGGCCTGGTTCTCGACGGCGTTAGCGACGACCAGCTGCTCGACACCTATCAGCCCGAGCGCGCGCCGCACGTCAGTGCTATCACCGTTATCTCGATCTACCTGGGCAAGATCATCTGTATCCCCGACGCTGTGGCGGCCGCAGCGCGCGACGATGACTTCCTGAGCGGCAGGGCCGAACCGCCGCCGCCGTTTCCGCACCTTACCGATGGCCTGCTCGACCGCGACGAGATGGGGGCGGCACGCCCAGGTGCCGGGCTCCTTGCCCCGCACGTCATGATCGCGCGCGGCGGGACCAAAGGGCGATTGGACGAAATTGTCGGTCGAGGCTTCACGCTGGTC
This sequence comes from Sphingomonadaceae bacterium, assembly GCA_031421275.1. GTDB lineage: Bacteria > Pseudomonadota > Alphaproteobacteria > Sphingomonadales > Sphingomonadaceae > Polymorphobacter_B. The sequence continues at coordinate 10,352 of JANOOK010000003.1, read as the reverse complement.
TCGCGCGGCCTTGATCCACACGCCGAGCTCCAGCCGAAAGCGCGAGCAGAGCTGGCCCGTATGGGAACGAATTTCGTCGCTCTGCAGCATGGCGATCATGGCGACACCATCGACCTCGATGGGCGGCTCGATAGTTTTCTGAAGGAGCACGGTTGGAAGGCGATGATCGTCCGCCCCGATTTCTACGTCTATGGCGGTGCCAACGACGCCGATGGTTTGCGAACACTGGTCGACGGGTTGACCGAGGCGTTGATCTCAGACCCGATCCAGACAAGCTCGCAGGAGAAAGCCGCATGAAGCTGGTACGGTTCTCGGTGAACGGTGCAGCGCGCGTAGGCGTTGTCGTCGGCGACGGCATCGTCGACGTGGCGGCGCATCTGCCGCAGTTCGCGACGATGGCAGCGGTCATCGCCGCGGGACAAGCCGGGCTCGACCAGATCGAGACGGCGTGCGGCGCAGCGGCTCGCGCGGTACCACTCGCCGACGCCCACCTGCTCGCCCCGGTCGAGCGGCCGGGCAAATATCTCGCCATCGGCATGAACTACGCCAAGCACCTCGAGGAGTCGGATAAGCTCGGCGTCGCTCGCTCGAAATACCAGACGTGGTTCAACAAGCAGACGACGTGCCTGTCCGGGCCGTACGACGAGATCGACCCCGGCGTGACCGAGAAGCTCGATTATGAATGCGAGCTGGGCCTCGTGATCGGCACCGCAGCGAAGCACGTCAAAGCCGCTGACGCGCTGTCCCACGTCTTCGGCTATTTCGTGGCGAACGATGTCTCGGCGCGCGATTGGCAGTTCCACACGCCGACGTTCACAATGGGCAAGTCGTTCGACACGCACGGGCCGATCGGGCCATGGATCGTGACCGCCGACGAAGTTCCCGACCCACACAACCTGGACTTGCGCACTTTCGTCAACGGCGAGCGGCGTCAGTCGAGCAATACCGGGCTGATGATCAACCGGATCGACGCGCAGATCGAATATCTGTCGACCGCCTTCACGCTGGAGCCCGGCGACCTGATTGCCACCGGCACTCCTGAAGGTGTCGGCGTCGGCATGGAGCCGCAGGTGTTCCTAAAAGCGGGCGACGTGGTCCGCTGCGAGATCGACGGCATCGGCGCGATCGAGAACAAGGTGAAAGGATAAGGCTATGGCAGTCACCGGCGTCCTCTCATTTGCGCTGGAGGTTCCCGACGTCGCTGCTGGGGTGGAGTTCTATTCCGATGCTGGCCTCGTTGCTGAAACGGATGGCCATATCGCGCGCTTGCGCTGTCCCGGCCAGGATCGCGATTCGATCGTCCTGCTCGGTGGCGCTGCCGCCAAACGCCTTCATCACATCGCGCTCCGAATCGATTCGCTTGTCGGGATGGCTGACGACGCCACTCGTGCGGGCGGCAAGGTCGTTCCCGCGCCGGCCGGGTTCAGCGAGGCTGGTGTGTGGGTTGCCGACCCTCACGGCATGCTTATCCATCTCGCCGAACACGCCGCAGACGCGGCGTTCGAACCTGTGTCCCTTTTCGAAATCAATGCGCCCGGGCGCCTCGTGCGGAAGTCCCGATCTGCCATGCTGCCTGGCAGCAGCTACCCGCCGGCGTCGCCTCGTCGCCTTGGCCATATCCTCGTCTTTACGCCCGACGTCCTCGCCAGCGTCGCCTTCATGACCGACGGTCTCGGCATGGGTCTCGCCGACCGGGCCCAAGACGTCATCGCCTTTACTTGCGCCAGGAAGGACAGCGATCATCACGTTGTCGCCTTTGCCAAGTCACCGGGCATTGGCTTCCATCACGGCAGCTTCATGGTCGCCGACCCTGACGAGGTAGGTCGTGGCGGTCGAGCGCTCGTAAATAAGGCACGGCGTGGCGACTGGGGCTTCGGTCGCCATACGATCGGATCGAATTTTTTCCATTACATTCAGGATCCGTGGGGTAGCTGGTTCGAATACTATTCCGACATGGACCATATCGAGGACCACAGTCTGTGGACACCGACCAACTACGAAATGGCCGACAGCCTTGCGAGTTGGGGGCCTGCAGTGCCCCACGATTTCGTCCATAACTACGAGGCTGACGCAGTCGGTTTTGTGTCGCGCCTTGAGCCTGCAGAATAAACATTTCTTAGGTATTTACGCGCGTCGCAGCATCGTGAGCGAGGCGACGACGCCCGCATTGTGGCTCTGTCGCCAGATCAAACAGTGAGAGGGTCCATTGGGGCCGCACCTTCTCTACCTTCATACCCGTAACGGATGACGGCTAACGGCCTGATGCATATCCGAACAGGTCGCCCTCTGAGTGCGGAAAGACAAAGCTGGCGTAGCCTGAGGGTTATCCGACACCCTTCCAGATGTGCATGTTCTCGTTCCGCCCCTGGCATCGATGCGATCTGCCGGGCAGACCTCGGGAATCAAGTCAATTTCGTCAGTGTGTTGGATGCCCCCGGAGTATTAAAAGCATTAAATACATCGCAGGTGTCGGAAACCTTCAGCCACCTCGATACTGAATTTGATCCCACGCAGCGGATACCTGCCTCAGCCGGTCACGCTCTGTCACTGTCGGCTGCGCCAATCGGGCATAGTCCGAAAGTCGTCCACGGTTCGCGATCGCTCACTTCGGCGTTTCATTCGAATGTCCCAGCAGTAAGGCACCGAGAAGCTGATTAGGGAACTTGCGGTTCAACGTGATCGCGTAGAAGGTTTCCGTGAGTTGGGGGATGCGGCAATGCTCGACCAGCACGCCGGATTGCAGCTCGTCGCGGACGACGATCGGCGGCACGAGCGTAACCCCGTCGCTCTCGCGGGCAAGCAACCGTAACATCGCCATGTCGTCGACTTCGGCCGAGATGATCGGCCGAATGCCGGCAAGATCGAGCAGATTGTCGAACCCGGCACGGGTATCGCTGTCGAGGCTCGGCAACAGAATGGGCTCGACACGAAGATCCTCGGGAAAGCGGAACGCCGCTTTGCCCGGTCGCGGCCGGCCCACCAGGCTGATCGGCTGCTGGTCGAGGAGATGATTGCGAAAACGAGTCGTGGCGTCGCGTTGCGCGGTGCTATTGGCCAGAACGACGTCAAGGGCATGGGCTTCGAGTCCGGCGAGCAGATCGCGCATCGTCCCCGACCGGACGATTAGCTCGACGTCAGGACGACCAACAAGCGGACGCAGGAATTCGAGCTGAAGGTTGCGCGAAAGCGTGGTCAGCGCCCCGACTCTTAGGACTTGGCGAACGGCCTGTGACCCTGCGAGCGTGCTGAGTAACTCATCGCCGGCCTTGAAGATGGTGTCGGCATAATCGAGCGCGATCTTGCCGGCTTCGGTCAGGACGAGCCGCTTGCCGACACGATCGAACAGCGGATGCCCGATCTGCCGGCCGAGTTTCTGAATCTGCACCGACAGCGCCGACTGTGACAGGTTCAGCCGTTCGGCTGTCCGCGTCAGGCTGCCTTCGTGCGCAACCGCCCAGAAATAGCGAAGATGATTAAAATTCAGGCTTCCCATACCGTTCTGCATAAACGAACGAAATCAACGAAACAATGAATTTTCCCGGCAAGGAAGGCGCGGTTACAAAAACCCATCTTCAGCCATCACGCCTCAGGGGGACATACCTTGCCAATTGATCTCTTGCCCTTTGCGGCACCGGCTGCGCTCGCTGCCGGCGCTGCTGTCAACTTCTTGAACCCGGGTCGGCGCGCCGCCGGCGCCCTGCGAATGGCCGAAGCGATGACGCTGTTCGCGATCGTGGTGGCGCTCGCTTCGGTTGCGCTGCTCGTTCAGCAGGGGCCGTTCGAAAGCGGTGTGATCGGGATGAACGGGCTGGGCCTGTCGGTCCGCATCGACGCCGTCAGCGCCACGATGTTCCTTTTGGTCGCCTTCATTGGCTGGGTCGTGATTCGCTATTCGGGAACCTATCTCGATGGCGAAGCGCGCCAAGGCGTCTTTGCGGGCTGGATGAGCCTCACCCTCGCGGCGGTGCTCCTCCTCGTGTTGTCGGGCAACCTGGTGCAACTGGTGCTGGCCTGGATCGCCACCAGCGTGTTCCTGCACAAGCTGCTGCTGTTCTACGGCGACCGGATCCAGGCCCGGCGCGCGGCGGCCAAAAAATTCGTCACGGCGCGCCTTGGCGATGCCGCGTTGATCGGTGCTGCCCTACTGCTGGTCCGCGCCTATGGCACGGCCGACATCGCGACGATCCTGGCCGCGGCGCGTGCCGGCGCAGGTGACGACCTGGCGATCGCCGCGGCGGCCTTGCTGGCGGTGGCGGGGCTGCTGAAATCGGCGCAATTTCCGTTTCATGGCTGGCTGACCGAAGTGATGGAAACGCCGACGCCGGTGTCCGCGCTGCTGCACGCGGGTGTCATCAATGCCGGGGGATTTCTGATCATCCGGTTTGCCGATGTGATGCTGCTTTCGCCGACGGTGATGGCGGTGCTCGTGCTGGTCGGCGGGTTCACCGCCATTTTCGGCGGCCTCGTGATGCTCACCCAGCCGGCCGTCAAGACATCGCTCGCCTGGTCGACGATTGCCCAGATGGGTTTCATGATGCTCGAATGCGGGTTGGGGCTGTTCCCGCTCGCCTTGCTCCACATCGTCGCCCACTCGCTCTACAAGGCGCATAGCTTTCTCGCGTCGGGCGGCGCCGTCGAGCTTGTCGCCGGCTATCGCCGGCCCGGCCCGGTCGCGGTTCCCAAGGCCGGCGCCGTCGGCCGAGCCTTCCTGCTCGCGCTGGGCATCTATGTCCTCGTCGGTTTCGCGTTCGCCTTCCAGGCCAAATCACCGCAAGCCATCGCGCTCGGGGCGATCCTGATCTTCGGTGTCGCCTATATGCTGGCACAGGGCTTGGCTGATGCCGCACCGCGGGCGCTGACCCAACGCACCATTGTTTACGCCGTCGCCACGTCGATCGGCTATTTCGCCCTGCAACTCGTCGCGACCTGGCTCACGGCCGGCGTCCTGCCGCCCGCGCCGGCGCCAGACGCGCTCGAATGGACGCTTATCGTCCTGTCGGTCGTCAGCTTCGGGCTCGTCGCCGTCGTTCAGGCAATGTTCCCGCTCTGGGCCTATCACCCGGCAGCGGCCGGGCTGCGGGTCCACCTTTCGAACGGCTTCTATGCCAACGCGATCTTCGATCGGCTGCTTAGCGGCTGGCGTGTGCGCGGCGCTAACTGATCCAATGCTGGAGATTTTCGACATGACCAAGAAAGACAAGGCATTCTGGCCGACGACAGACGCCCTCGACGCCGCCGCAGATCAGGCCGCGCGGGCCATCCCGCCGGTTTGGCCGCTCGCCTCAAGCGTCGCCGTCAATCCCTATCTCGGCCAGGCATCGGAATCGCTTGCGATGGTCGGCGCGCGCCTGGAGCGCATTTCTGGGCAGCCCGTCACCATGCCGCGCAGCTGGTATCAGCAGAAGATAGCCAGCGGTACGATTAGCGATACCGACCTCGCCGACGCGCTGGCCACCGCGCCAGCAGGTCCGCGGCCAGCCAGCGTCGCTGCGCTCAAGGCGGCGGCTCAGGTCACACCATCGGCCTGTCGTGCCGTTCCGACGATAGCCGATCTTGCCGCCGCCGCGTCGGGGATCGATTGGCCGGGCCTGATCGCTGAACGCTTCGGCGCCTGGGCGGGGGGCTATTTCGATGAAGGCCAGGCCCTGTGGGCGGCACCGCGCGGCCTTGGCGCCTATGCGGCGTGGCGCGCCGTCGCCACCCATGATCTGACTCCGGAAATTGTCGGCCTTTCCGGTTTTGCCGCGCACGTATCGCGGGCACCCGAACGCGCCGCCGATGCCCTTGCCGATGCGGTGCAGCAACTCGGCCTGCCAGCCGCCGCGTCCGATACCTATTTCCACCAAATGCTGATGTCGCTGGGCGGCTGGTCGCAATATGCGCGTTATCTACTGTGGCAGGCCGAACTGGTCGGTAAATCAGATGCCACCATCACAGATTTCCTGTCGATCCGGCTCATTTGGGAAACCGCGCTGTACAACCGCTATACGGCGCAGATTGCCGATGCGTGGCGTGATGCCGTCGCCGCCCATTCTGCGCCGATCGAGCCGGACAGCGATCATGTCGTCAATGCCATCCTTCAGGAGGCCGCCGACCGCGCCGCACAGCGTGGCCTCGCCGGGGTCCTCGCGGCGCCCGAAACAAATGTCCTGACGGCCCGTCCGGCGCTCCAGGCGGCCTTTTGCATCGACGTCCGGTCCGAAGTGTATCGCCGGGCGCTGGAATCGGTGAACCCGACAATCCAGACCCTTGGCTTCGCCGGTTTCTTCGGCCTGACCGCTTCGCATCGCCGATTTGCTTCGGATGTCCATGAACTCCGCCTGCCCGTGCTGCTCAACCCGGGACTGACCACCGCGTCCGGCGGCCCCGCCGATGCGGCAGACGACCAGTCGTCCCGGTACAAGGCACGCGCCAAACGCGCCTGGGGCCGTTTCAAGCTCGCGGCCGTGTCGTCGTTCGCCTTTGTCGAGGCAACGGGGCCGATATATGTCGGCAAGCTGCTCAACGATGCGCTTGGCCTCAAGGCCACCCCCGCGCCGAATGATCCTGCGCCCCGCCCCGATCCTGCGCTCGATCTCGAGACTCGCACCGGTGCCGCAGAAGCCGTGCTGCGCGCGATGTCACTGACCAGCAACTTCGCAAGGCTGGTGGTCCTTGCCGGGCACGGCGCCAACGTCGTCAACAACCCCCATGCCAGCGGTCTGCACTGCGGCGCCTGCGGCGGCTATTCGGGTGAGGTCAATGCGCGGCTGCTTGCTGCCATCCTCAACGATCCCGAGGTCCGTATCGGGCTGGTGCCAAAGGGAATTACGCTTCCGGGAGACACGCTCTTCGTCGCTGGTCTGCACGACACCACTACCGACGCGCTCACGCTGTACAGCGATGATTGCCCCTCGCCGCAGCGTCAGGCCGATCTGGCGCAGGCAAAAGGCTGGTTCAAAGCGGCCGGTGTCGTTTCTCGCGGGGAACGCGCCCTGCGGCTGCCGCGCGGGGCTGGCGAGACGAGTCTCGCCAAGCGGAGCCGCGATTGGGCCGAAGTTCGACCCGAATGGGCATTGGCGGGGTGCAAGGTGTTCATCGCCGCGCCGCGCCGCCGCACCGGCGGCAAGACGCTTGAGGGACGCGCTTTCCTCCACGACTATGACTGGAAGCTCGACAGCAGCTTCAGCGTCCTCGAGTTGATCCTGACCGCGCCAGTCGTTGTCGCCAGCTGGATCAGCCTGCAATATTATGGATCGACCGTCGCCCCCGACGTCTTTGGCGGCGGCAACAAGCTGTTGCACAATGTCACCGGCGGCATCGGCGTTGTCGAAGGCAATGGCGGCGTGATGCGCCCCGGCTTGCCGTGGCAATCGGTCCACGACGGCGAACACTATATCCATGAGCCGTTGCGCCTTTCGGTCTGTGTCGAGGCGCCGCGCGAGGCGATGACCGAGATCCTCAGACGCCACGATGGCGTGCGGGCGCTGTTCGACAATCGCTGGTTGCATCTCTTCGCACTCGATGAAACCGGTCGAATGTCTTGGCGGTACGCTGGTGACCTGAATTGGGAACCGATGGTCGGGGAAACCCGCCAACCAGTTCGCGCCGAAATGGTCGCGTGACCCGTGCAAGCGGCGGACAATGTCGCGGCGCAGCCGTATAGAATGTCACATCTGGAGCGCCTGGAATCAGAGGCGATCCATATCGTGCGCGAGGCTGTCGCCGAGGCGCGTAATCCGGTGATGCTGTTCTCGGCGGGCAAGGACAGCACCGTGATGGCGCATCTCGCTCTGCGGGCATTCTATCCCGGCAAGCCGCCATTTCCGTTGCTGCACATCGACTCGACCTGGGAGTTTGGATCGCTTCTGGCCTTTCGCGATGCCTTCGCGCGCGATCACGGGTTTGAACTGATCGTGCGGGTAAATGAAGAAGGGCGTGCCGCAGGCCTCAATCCCTTCGATCATGGCGAACGCTATACGTCAGCCATGCGCACCGAACCTCTCAAGGACGCGCTCGATCAGGGTGGCTATGACGTCATTTTCGGAGGCGCAAGGCGCGACGAGGAAAAATCCCGCGCCAAGGAGCGCGTATTCTCCATTCGTAGTGCCGGTCACGGCTGGGAGCCACGACAGCAACGCCCAGAGCTTTGGCACCTCTACAACACACGCCTCGCTCCAGGCCAATCAGCGCGCGTGTTTCCGCTATCGAACTGGACCGAGGCGGACATCTGGAGTTACGCACTGCTGCATCGCATTCCGCTTGCGCCCCTTTATTTTGCGCAAGTCCGACCAGTCGTCGAGCGCGATGGTGGATGGCTGGTTGTCGATGACCCGGCCCGGATGCGCTTCAAGGCCGGCGAGACGATGAGCGAACGCTCGGTTCGTTTCCGAACGCTTGGATGTTGGCCGGTAACGGCTGCGGTCGAGTCACATGCCTCCGATCTTTTCTCAATCGTTCGCGAAACACTGAGCGCATCGAACTCGGAGCGGCAAGGCCGCATCGGCGACAGCGAAGATGGCGGTTCGCTCGAACAGAAGAAGCGCGAAGGCTATTTCTGATGACGGCGCGGAGCATGCTCTTGGCGCAGCGCGCAGACGCTGCTCGCGAGGGCGCAGATCCTCTCGGGCGTCGGATGCGACTGGCCTGTTTAGCGCCCGGTTGGCAGGCCAAATGCCGGTCGTGAGCTCTGCGAAGAATGCAATCCATGAAACGTGAACAATGGGGAATCGCTTTGCGACAGGAGCCCGAATTCCAGCTTGCGACAGCGGACGCGAGAATTGCGTGGGTACTTGACCACCCGCATATGAGCGACTGGCTGAAGCAGGCACTCCGAGCCGCCGACGGCCTCGATCCCATGGCGATGCAGAACGATATCGAAATGCTTCGGCACCTGATAATGCCCCGAGCCCAGGCCCAGATAGAGATCGAGATGACCCCGCTGCAACTGCTCTAGGCCTCGCATTCGCGCTCCCTTTCCATCGGCGACTACGAGAAATCGTCTTAGAAGCTGCTGTCTGGTTGCGGCGCAACGCTAGCAATTCGAAGACTTCGCTCACGCACACGCGAAAGTCGGCTTCTGGCGTAGGCCGACGCTCAGCGAGCGCCCCAGGAACGATCGCAAAGTCCCAAACCCTGGCGTACCGAGCGTTAAGTCCGCCCGCCAGGGCGATACACCCACACGAACGGGCGTCCGGTGTCGAGAGCGACCAATAAGCCCTGAATGACCGCGTGTGGGTTTTGATCCTTCGGCCGGCGTCTGGGCAAGCGACTGCTATCTCGCATTACTCACCCGAAAGGGACGCGCCTAACGGCCTTAATCCCCATTTGAACGAGGAGCCGGCTGATTGCGGGAAGACAAGGCAAACGCAGCCTGAGGGTTATCCGACACCCTCCCAGAAGTGCATGTTCTTGTTTCGCCCCTAGCGTCGATGCGATCTGCCAGGCAGATGGCGGGAATCAAGTGATTGCCGCACCTCGCTTTTTTGGACCAGTATATGTGATTACAGCCTCCTTGGCGGGGGGTGTCGTAAACCTCGAGATCGTTATGCGCGCTGCTCGACCGACAAGTAGGACTTGACGGTTTAGCGCGAGGTGCTTTTGAAGCTCGGCGTGACGGAAGACCGGATCTTCACCGACGATGGTCTGACCGGTACCAATCGGCTGCGGCCCGGTCTCGACCAAGCACTTGCAGCGGTTCGCGCCGGCGATACGCTGGTGGTTCCCAAGCTCGATCGTCTCGCCCGCTCGGTGCCGGATGCCCGCGGCATCGCCGACGAGTTGATGAAGCGCGGCGTGAAACTGCAGCTGGGCTCAACAGTCCATGATCCGACAGACCCGATGGGCAAGATGTTCTTCAACATCCTGGCGACCTTCGCCGAGTTCGAAAGCGACCTCATCCGCATGCGCACGCGTGAAGGCATGGCGGTGGCCAAGGCCAAGGGCAAGTTGAAGGGCAAGCAGCCAAAGCTGTCGAGGATGCAGAGCCGGGAGCTGCGCCGCATGTACGACACCAGAGGTGGCTCGGTTGATCTGCACAGCCCCGCGCGATTGCTAAGTGGAGCGGCTGCCGGTTTCATGCCGCTGCGAGAAGCGGCTGGTTGCAGTAGACGTGATCGGGCGTCTTGCGGTCAAGCGATGAGTGCGGGCGTCGGCCATTGTAAAATGTCAGGTATCGGCCGATCGAGGTGCGGGCGTCGCTGACCGAGCCGTAGGCCCGCAGGTAAACCTCCTCGTATTTGACCGATCGCCACAGGCGTTCAACGAACACATTGTCCCGCCAGGCACCGCGACCGTCCATGCTGATCGCGACCTTCTCGCGGTGCAGGATGCTGGTGAACGCCATGCTGGTGAACTGACTGCCCTGGTCGGTA
>JANOOK010000002.1:0-3894 GCA_031421275.1 Sphingomonadaceae bacterium | reverse complement strand
CCGCTGCTCGCGGGCTCGATCAACCTGCGCGGCGCGCGCATCGACGACCTCGTCATGACGACGCAGCGCGAGACGATCGCCAAGGACTCGCCCCCGGTGCGCCTGTTCACGCCCAGCGGCACCGACGGGGCGTACTTCGCGCAGTTCGGCTGGACCGGCCCCGGCGCGCCGCCCGCCGACGCGCTGTGGACCGCCAGCGCCACCCGCCTGACGCCCGCGACGCCGGTGACGTTGCATTACACGAGCGGGTCGGGCGCGCTGTTCGAGATCGTGCTCGCGGTCGACGACGGCTATCTGTTCACCGCGACGCAGCGCGTCACCAACCCCGGCGCGGCACCGCTCAGCGTGCGCCCGTGGGGGCTGGTATCGCGCACCGGCGAGGGCACCGAGAAGGACGCCGGCAATCTCCACGTCGGGCCACTCGGCGTCGTCGACGGGCATTTGAAGGACAGCGAAGTCACCTATGCCAAGCTGCGCGACGACGGGGCTCAGAGCTATCAGACGACCGGCGGCTGGCTCGGCCAGACCGATAAATACTGGCTTGCGGCGCTGATCCCCGACCAGACGGCGCGGATCGTGACGCGCTTCGCCACCGCTCCGGGCAACCGCTTCCAGACCGACTATCTGAGCGCCCCCGTCGCGGTCGCGCCCGGCAGCAGCGTCGCCACCACCGCGCATCTGTTTGCCGGCGCGAAGGAAGTCCGCTTGCTCGACCGCTACAAGGCGGCGCTCAATATCCCGCTGTTCGACCGGGCGATCTCCTGGGGCTGGTTCTGGTTCATCGCCGAGCCGATCTTCCACATTCTCGATTTCCTGTTCCGGCTGACCGGCAACTTCGGCGTCGCCATCATCGGGCTGACGATCGTCGTCAAGGCGATCATGTTCCCGGTCGCTGCCAAGCAATATTCGTCGATGGCCAAGATGCGCGTCATCCAGCCGCAGATGAAGGCGCTGCAGGACAAGTACAAGGACGACAAGCAGCGCCAGCAGACCGAGACGATGGCGCTGTACAAGAAGGAAAAGGTCAATCCCGTCGCCGGCTGCCTGCCGATATTCCTGCAGATCCCGATCTTCTACGCACTGTACAAGACCTTGCTGGTGTCGACCGAGATGCGGCATCAGCCGTTCGTCGCGTGGATCCACGATCTCGCCGCGCCCGATCCGCTGACGCCGGTCAACCTGTTCGGGCTGCTGCCGTTCACCCCGCCGCACGTCATCGCGCTCGGCGTGCTGTCGATCGTGCTCGGCGTGACCATGTACTTCCAGCAGAAACTCACCCCGACGCCGACCGTCGACCCGGTGCAGAAGCAGATGATGGCGTTCATGCCGTGGGTGTTCATGTTCATCATGGCGTCGTTCGCCGCCGGGCTGCAGCTGTACTGGATCACCAACAACCTGCTGTCGATCGCGCAGCAGTGGATCATGCTGCGGCGACACCCGATGCCGGCGTCTCCGGCGACGGTGACGTGATCGAGGTCGATGACGCGGCCGCCCGGAAAGCGGCGCGCTTCGCCGAGGAGACTGCGCGGCGGCTGTTCGCCGGGCCGGTCGAGTTCCTGCTGTCGGCTCCGCGGCTGGACGTGCTGCCCGCGCCGACCTTGCCCGAGGTCGCCGTCGCCGGGCGTTCGAACGTCGGCAAGTCGTCGCTGCTCAACGCGCTCGTCGGCCGCACCGGCATCGCGCGCACCTCGAACACGCCGGGGCGGACGCAGGAATTGAACGTCTTCGAGATCGGCGAGCCGGTGGTGTTCCGGCTGATCGACATGCCCGGCTACGGCTATGCCGAGGCGCCCAAGGACATCGTCCGCAACTGGAAGCAGCTGGTGTTCGATTACCTGCGCGGACGTGCTGTCCTGAAGCGCGTGCTGCTGCTGATCGATGCCCGCCACGGCATCAAGCCGGTCGACACCGAGATCATGGGGCTGCTCGACAAGGCCGCGGTCAGCTATCAACTCGTCTTGACCAAGGCCGACAAGATCAAGCCGACCGCGCTGGTGGCGGTGACCGCCGCAGTCGCCGAGCGGGCGCGCACCCACGGCGCCGCGTTCCCCGTCGTGCTGGCGACCAGCGCGGAAAAGGGTGAGGGCATTGCGGAATTGCGCGCGAGTGTGCTGGGCGCAGCGACGGGGTGATTGGACGCTTGGGCAGTGGAGCATCGTTACGCCGTTTACATGCTCGCCAGCAGTCGTCACGGCACGCTGTATGTTGGCGTGACTTCGGACTTAATGAAACGAATCGATCAGCACCGCACGCACAGCTTCGCCGGATTCACCGCGAAGTATAAAGTCGATCGGCTCGTGTGGTTCGAGTCCTACGTATCAGTTGAGGCCGCTATCGTTCGCGAAAAGCGCATCAAGGAGTGGCAGCGCGAGTGGAAGATCAATCTGCTTGAGGCGACGAACCCCGGCTGGTCTGATCTCGCAGTTGGCCTAGGCTTCGAGCCGTTGCCGAACGCGACGCGGCCGTTTCGAACACTCGACGAAACCGACCAGAGTCCGCCACATCCGCTAGATTGTCATCCCGGCGAAGGCCGGGACCTATGACCACACTCGTCGAGATTCGTAGTCATGGGTCCCGGCCTTCGCCGGGATGACAATCATGTGGCTGCTAGTAAGCTCGATCATGCAGCTGCCATTCGGCTAGGACGGATCACCATGCTCAACCTCATCATCGGCAATCGCACCTATTCGTCGTGGTCGCTGCGCGGCTGGCTCGCGTGCAAGCTGTCGGGGCTGCCGTTCGACACCGAAGTCATCCCGATGGACACCTCCGCGTGGGAGTCGGGCGCGGCGAAGGGCCTGCTGCCCGCGGGCAAGGTGCCGGTGCTATGGGACGGCGATATCGCGGTGTGGGACAGCCTGGCGATCATCGACTGGCTCGCCGATCAGGCGGCTGCCAGCGGCGACCGCGAGCGCTTCTGGCCCGCCGACCCGGCCGCCCGCGCTCTCGCCCGCTCGATGGCGGCCGAGATGCACAGCGGCTTCCAGGCGCTGCGCAACGCCTGCGCGATGAACCTGCAGCGCGATTATCCGGGTTACACCGCCCCGCCCGAGGTGCTCGTCGACGTCGCGCGCGTCGATGCGCTGTGGTGCGAGGCGCAGACGCGCTTCGGGAGCGCCATCCCTGCCCCGTTCCTGTCCGGCGCGTTCAGCGCCGCCGACGTGATGTATGCCCCCGTCGCGACCCGCTGCAAGACCTTCGGGCTGCCGCTGAGCGCCACCGGCGCGGCGTACGTCGCCGCGGTCCTCGCCCACCCGTGGCTGGTCGAGTGGACGACCGCGGCGCGCGCCGAAACCTACCCGTTCAACCGCGACTACGCCACGGCGGCGGGCGGGCTGATGGGCGGCGTCCCGGCCCGATGAGCGGCCCTGCCCTTGCACCGCTGGCGGGCCGCGACGCCATCGACGCGGTCGCGCTCGCGCAGGATTTGATCCGCTGTGCCAGCGTCACCCCGGTCGACGCAGGCGCGCAGGATGTGCTCGCCGCCGCGCTCGAAGCCATCGGCTTCACCGTCCACCGGCTGCGCTTCGGCGCAGCTCCCGACGGCCCGATCGACAATCTGTTCGCCACCATCGGCAGCGGCGCACCGCACTTCGCCTTTGCCGGGCACACCGACGTCGTCCCCGTCGGGGACCGCGCCGCGTGGAGCGCCCCGCCGTTCGCCGCCACCATCGGGGATGGCCAGCTGGTCGGGCGCGGTGCCGCCGACATGAAAGGGGCGATCGCGGCGTTCGTGGCCGCTGCGGCGCGCACCGTCGCACGCGGCTTCGCGGGCACGCTCAGCCTGATCGTCACCGGCGACGAGGAAGGTCCCGCGACGTTCGGCACCGCGCCGTTGCTCGACTGGATGGCGCGCGAAGGCCATGTCCCTGACGCCTGCCTCGTCGGCGAGCC
>JANOOK010000001.1:0-20440 GCA_031421275.1 Sphingomonadaceae bacterium | reverse complement strand
AGCCCGATGTACACGCACCGCATGCCCGGGGTCTGGGAGGATCCCGACACCTTCGACCCGTCGCGGTTCAGCCACAACCGTTCCAAGGGCCGCCACAAATACGCCTGGGTGCCGTTCGGCGGCGGCGCGCATATGTGCCTCGGGCTGCACTTTGCCTATATGCAGGCGAAGGCGTTCTTCTACGCGCTGCTGCCCGAGCACCGGCTGGTGCTCGCCGACGATTACAGCTGCGATTTCCAGATGTTCCCGATCCCCAAGCCCAAGGACGGCCTGCCGATCCGCATCGAAAAACTGTGAGCCTGCCGCCATGCTCCAGGTGACGCCGGAGCTGGCGATCGACGAGTCCGAGATCGAGGAAAGCTTCATCCGCGCCAGCGGTCCGGGCGGACAGAACGTCAACAAGGTGTCGACCGCGGTGCAGCTGCGCTTCGACGTGCGCCGCTCGCCCAACCTGCCGAACGACGTCGCGGTGCGGCTGATGCGGCTCGCGGGCAGCCGGTGCACGCAGGACGGCGTGTTGATCCTGACCGCGCAAAGCTTTCGCACGCAGGAGCGCAACCGCGCCGACGCCCGCGCGCGATTGCTGGCGCTGATCGCCAAGGCCGCGGTCCGCCCGGTGCGGCGGCGCGCGACCAAGCCGAGCGCGGGAGCGAAGCTGCGGCGGCTCGAGGGCAAGAGCGTGCGGTCTAGCGTCAAGGCGGCGCGGGGTCGGGTGCGGGAGGATTAAGCCGCCCTACCCTTGTCGCAACGGCTCGACTTCGTGGAACTTGCGGTAGTCGAGCAGCCGGACGCCGCCCGACGTCAGCGTCAGGATATCGGCGAAACGCATGTTCCAGCGAATGTCGGCGGCTTCGTAGGCGGTACGTGCATAGATCGTCTGCGCCATCGCCTCGTCGGTCCCCGAAATGACGATGACCAGCTCGTCGCCGGCGGCTTCGATCGCCTCGGGCGTCATGCCGTGCAGCGGGCTCGACTCGGTGATCTTGTGCATCATCGTCCAGCTCAGCGGAAACATCGGGTTGGAACTGCGAACGAGTTCGAGATCGAAGAAGCGCCGCATCTCGGTCCCGTCCGCCTCGGTCACCTGCCGCAGCAGCGATGCCCGCGCCGACGCCTCGAGGATAAGATTATGCCGCTGATTGACCGCGCGTACCATGATCGTCGGAACGCCTTCGAAGGGCTGGACGACGGCGACGCGGCTGAACATCACCCGCGCCGTCGGCCGGGCAAAACGCGCGAATGCCAGCCCGGTGATCAGCGCGAAGCCGAGCACGCCGGTCATCGCTTCCAGCACGACGACGAGATTGACGTACATGGTCACCGGATAGACGTTGCCGTAGCCGATCGTCGCGAGCGTATGGACGCTGAAGAAGAAGTCGCGCCAGAACCGCGGCACGTCGGCCTCGTTACCCTGGATCGCGAGGCCATGCGGATCGAGCGCGTACAGCGCCGCGAAGAACAGGTTGAACAGGATGAAGCCGAGCAGGAACTGCAGCAGCAGCCGACCCCAGCTCTCGTGCAGCAGGTTGAAGTAGGCATCGCCGAACGGCGCGCGCTCGGCCCCGATCGTCTTGATGGCGGGACCGCCGTTGCGCAGCAGCGCCCGCAACGCACTTTGCGAGCGTCGGGGCTTGGCCGCATCCGGTAGCGCGGCAGCGGGCTTATCGATCATGCGGCGCGCTCCGCTCGTTGCGGGTTTGAACTATTTCACGGGTCGAATGTTAAGCTGACGCAGGCCCGGTAGCATAGCCGGACCGCTTGCGATGCAGTTTCATAGCGAAGGAAATACCTATGGCGATCAATAACGACACGATCGAGGGCTCGATGGACGAGTTCGGCGGCAAGGTGCAGGGCAAAGTCGGCGAGATGTTCGGCGACAGCAAGATGCAGGCCCAAGGTAAGATCGACGAGGTCAAGGGCAAGGTCCAGGACGCCTATGGCAACGCCAAGGAGACCGTCAAGGACTGGGCCGACAATGCTCCCGAGTATGTCCAGAAGGCGCGCGAGACCGGCCGTCGCTATGCCGAGCAGGGCAGCGACAAGGCCAAGGAGCTCGTGCAGGAGCAGCCGGTGGCGGTTCTCGCCGGCGGCATCGCGCTCGGCTTCCTGATGGGCTGGCTGGTCAGCGGCCGCCGTTCGTAAGATCGATCCGGACGGGGCTGCAACAGCCCCGTCCACCTGCTGAGTCGCGGCGCTCGCGTTCAGTGATGCGGTCGTGCCATCAGTTCGATCAGAACGCCGTTGGTATCGCGCGGATGGACGAAGATGACGGGAACGCCGTGCGCCCCCAGTCGCGGTTCGCCAGTGCCCAGCACGGTCGCGCCGCGCGCGCGCAGCGTGTCCCTCGCCGTGCCGATATCGTCGACTTCAAAGCAGATATGATGCTGCCCGCCAGCTGGATATCGCTTTAGAAAAGCCCAGATCGGTGATTTGTCCCCGAGCGGCTCGATCAGCTCCAGCTGGCTGTTCGGCAGGTCGATGAAGCACACCGAAACCCCTTGCTCGACGAGATCAAACGGCTCGCCGATTGCCGCCGCACCGAGCAGGTTCCGATACATCGCGGTGGCGGTGGCAAGCGATGGTGTCGCGATGCCGACATGGTTCAGGCGTCCGATCATGCTGCGGTCGGCTTGGGCATCGGCATCGCTCCAGGATTGTCATCCGTCGACACGATAGGGTAGCGGGAACCGGGTCGTCCAGCGGCCCTGTACGCTGTCGGCAACGACCGCTATGACGTTAGCAGCGGTATTTGAGATTGGGCGGGAGACTTGGCGTGCTGCTGACCGGCGTCGGTACACTGAGCCATTTGCTCGCGTCGATCGGTTTCGTCGCGCTGGCGGTGACCGTGCTGCTGCGACCGCAACAGCATCATGCCAGCCGGTGGCTTGCCGCGGCGGCGCTGATCACCGCCGGCTGGGCGGTCGTCTTTGTGTTCGCCGCACGCTTTGGTGCCCCCTATAATGCGTGGCTGTCCGCGGCGGAGACGCTGCGAAGTGCGGCGTGGATCGCATTTCTGGTCGCCTTGCTACGGGTGACCTGGCGTCTCAACGACCGGATCACCCCGTCGTTCACGATGGCCGCCGCCGTCATCGCGCTGACGAGCCTGCAGCTCGGAGTCGATCTTGCCGGGGTGTGGCAACCGGCCCTGGCGCTGCACGCCAATCCGTACGTCGCATTGCTGTTCGTCGTGAGCCGGCTGGTCATCGCGATCGGCGGGCTGGTGCTCTTGCACAATCTTTACAGCAACGCCGCCCCTGCAAGCCGTGGCGGCATGCGGCTGCTCGCCATCGGGCTTGCCGGATTGTTCGGCTACGACCTGCATCTGTATACGCAGCAGTTCCTGCTTGGTGATCTGTCGGGCGACCTGTTCAACATCCGCGGCGCGGTCGACGTGCTGGTGGTGCCGCTGCTGCTGCTGTCGACACGACAAGCATGGGTGTCGCGCCTGCAGGTGTCGCGGCAGGTCGCGTTCCATACCCTGTCGATGAGCATCATCGGCGGTTACCTGATCCTGATGGCGATGCTGGCCTATGGCTTGCGGCTGCTGGGCGGCGATTGGGGGCGGCTACTCCAGATCAGCTTCATCTTCGCGACCAGCATCCTGGGTGCGGTCGTCGTGGTCAGCCCGCGTTTCCGGGCCGCACTGCGCGTCCAGATCGCCAAGAATTTTTATACCTACAAGTACGACTATCGTCAGGAATGGCTGCGTTTCATCAACACCGTCGCTCATGCCGACGCCGATGCGGGGACGCTTTCGGAGCGTGTTATCGAAGCGGTCGGGGCGGTCGTCGACTCGCCGGGCGGCGCACTCTATGCGCCCGACGACAGCGGCTGCTACGAGGTCTCGGCGCGGTGGAACAGCCGGGGCGTCGGCGATGCCGGGGTAGAGTCGACGAGCGCCCTGGCGCGCTTCCTGTCGTTTCGGCAGCGCATCGTCGACCTCGACCAGCTGCGGCGGGGCCACGGTGATTACGACGATCTCGAACTTCCCGAATGGGCAGTGGCCGACCGCCATGCGTGGCTGATCGTCCCGCTCATGCACCTCGATTATCTCGCCGGCTTCATCGTGCTCGACCGGACGGTGGCACAGCGTAATCTGAACTGGGAAGATTTCGATCTGCTGCGCACGCTCGGTCGTCAGGCCGCAAGCTATATCGCGGAGGCCTCGACCCAGGCGGCGCTCGACGAAGCCGGGAAATTCGATGAGTTTAACCGACGCTTCGCTTTCATCATGCATGACATCAAGAACTTGGTCAGCCAGCTCAGCCTCGTCGCGCGCAACGCCGAACGTCACGCCGACAATCCGGCGTTCCGTGCCGACATGATCGCCACGCTGCAAAGCTCGGTCGGCAAGATGAACGACATGCTCGCCCGGCTGGCACCGCGCAACGCCGGGCGGCGAGAGGTCACCGGCGTGATCGACCTTTCCACCTTGCTTGCCGAGGTGATTACCGCCAAGCGGCGTCAACATCACGCGCTGCGCATGACGGCGACGCCGGCGCCCGTCTTCGTCGACGGCGACGCAGCGCGGATCGAGCAGTTATTCGTGCATCTCATTCAGAACGCCATCGATGCGAGCGCCGCCGACAGCCCGATCGAGGTCGAACTCCACGCCGATGCCGACGGCGTGCGCGTCGTGATTGCCGACCACGGTATCGGGATGTCGCCGGCCTTTGTCCGTGGCGAGTTGTTCAAGCCGTTCCGCTCGACCAAGGCTGGCGGCTTCGGCATCGGTGCCTATGAGGCACGCGAGATCGCCAGGCATAGCGGTGGCCGCCTCGACGTCGTCAGCCGCGAGGGCGAGGGCACGGTGTTTACCGCGCGGTTACCGGCGCACCACGTCGACGAGGAACGTCAGCGCGCATGAAGGCCGCTCTTACCAGTGCTGAACTGGAACTCCGTAAGCTGCTCGTCGTCGAGGACGACGCGGGCCTGCAGCGGCAGCTGCGGTGGAGCTACGACGACTATGACGTCCTCGTCGCCGGCGACCGCGAAACGGCGCTCGATCTGATCGCCCAGTACAGCCCGTCGGTGGTGACGCTCGACCTTGGCTTGCCGCCCGACCCCGACGGTACCAGCGAAGGCTTCGCGACGCTCGATGCGATCCTGCATCTCAAGCCGGCGACCAAGGTCATCGTCGCCTCGGGACACGGCGCCCGCGACAGCGCGCTGCGGGCGATCGCGGCCGGCGCATTCGACTTCTACTCGAAGCCGATCGAGATCGACGAACTCGGACTGATCGTCCGCCGGGCGTATCACGTCTACGATCTCGAAGCCGAAAACCGCCGTTTGCAGGCGCTCACCGGGGCGCAGGACGTACTCGGCGGACTGATCACCGGCGCTCCCGAAATGCTCAAGGTCGCCCGGATGATCGAGCGGGTGGCGCGCTCGAATGCCTCGATCATGCTGCTCGGGGCGAGCGGCACCGGCAAGGAGCTGCTCGCCCGCGGGCTGCACAACGCCTCCAGCCGCGCGAGCCAGCCGTTCGTCGCGATCAACTGCGCTGCCATCCCCGAAAACCTGCTCGAGGCCGAGCTGTTCGGTTATGAGAAGGGCGCGTACACCGGTGCGGTCAGGACCACCGAAGGCAAGATCGAGCTGGCGCAGGGCGGCACGCTGTTCCTCGACGAGGTCGGCGACATCCCGCTGCCGTTGCAGGTCAAGCTGCTGCGGTTTCTGCAGGAACGTGTTATCGAGCGGATCGGCGGACGGCGGGCGATCCCGGTCGATGTCCGCATTGTCTGCGCGACGCATCAGGACCTCGAAGCGATGATCGCCGCGACGCGGTTCCGCGAGGACCTGTACTATCGGCTCGCCGAGATCGTCGTGAAGATCCCCTCGCTCGCCGCCCGCCACGGCGATGCGGTGCTGCTCGCCAAGCACTTCCTGAGCAAATTCGCGTCCGAGCAGGGGCGCAGTTTCAAGGGCTTCACCCCGGCGGCGCTGGCGGCGATCACCGACTGGCCGTGGCCCGGCAACGTCCGCGAGCTCGAGAACCGGCTCAAGCGCGCCGTCATCATGGCCGAGGGCACGCTGCTCGACGCGCCCGACCTCGACCTCGGCGACACCCCGGCCGGAGCCCCGCTCAATCTCAAGGCGGTCCGCGAGGATGCCGACCGCAAGGCCATCCGACTCGCGCTCGCCCGCACCGACAACAACGTCTCGACCGCGGCCAAGCTACTCGGCATCAGCCGCCCGACGCTGTACGACCTGATGAAGCAGTATCAGGTCGAGGGCTGAGCGGCTCCGACCTCAACCGTCACCCCCGCGAAGGCGGGGGTCCGTAAACTCGAATATCGGTGGTTATGGGCCCCCGCCTCCGCGGGGGTGACGGATCAAAAAGCTAGTTCAGCGAGGTTTCGATCGCCTTGCACGCCACCAGCAGTTCCTTGACCGCGGCGACCGACTTGTCGAAGCCGGCCTTGGCGGCGGGATTGAGCGCGATCTCGACAACGCGCTCGACACCGCCGGCACCGATCACCACCGGCACCCCGACGTACAGATCATTGACCCCATACTGTCCGGTCAGGTGCGCGGCGCATGGCAACAGCCGCTTCTTGTCCTTCAGGTAGCTTTCGGCCATCGCGATGCCGCTGGTCGCGGGCGCGTAGAAGGCCGAGCCGGTCTTCAACAGCCCGACGATCTCGCCGCCGCCGCCGCGCGTGCGCTCGACGATCGCGTCGATCCGCTCGGTCGTGCTCCAGCCCATCTTGACCAGGTCGGGAACCGGAATGCCGGCGACGGTCGAATATTCGACGACCGGCACCATGGTGTCGCCGTGGCCGCCGAGCACGAAGGCGGTGACGTCCTCGACCGAGACCTGGAACTCCTCGGCGAGGAAATGGCGGAAGCGCGCCGAGTCGAGCACGCCCGCCATGCCGGCGATCATGTGCGGCGGGTGCTGCGCGAACTCGGCCAGCGCCCATACCATCGCGTCCAAGGGATTGGTGATGCAGATGACGAAGCTGCCTGGCGCGTGGGCGCGGATGCCGTCGCCGACCGCCTTCATGACCTTGAGATTGATGCCGAGCAGGTCGTCGCGGCTCATGCCGGGCCGGCGCGGCACGCCGGCGGTGACGATGCACACATCGGCCCCGGCGATATCGGCATAATCGTTCGTCCCTTTCAGGCTGACGTCGAAGCCCTCGACCGGTCCCGACTGCGCGAGATCGAGCGCCTTGCCCTGCGGCGTGCCCTCGGCGATATCGAACAGCACGATATCGCCGAGCTCCTTCGCCGCGGCGAGGTGCGCCAGCGTGCCGCCGATCATGCCGGCCCCGATCAGGGCGATTTTCTTGCGTGCCAAGGATAGAGCCTTTCGAGCTATGGGCGGAGCGCGGCGCGAGGCTTAGCCCGAACCTCGGCCAGTCGCAACGACAACGCGCAGTCGCCGCAGGCGCGGCATCGCTGCAATTGACCTGGCGAGCCATTGCGCCGAAGCGAAGTGAAACTGGCTAAGGTGTATCTCGTGAAGATCAAGGATCGGCCCGAGTTCAAGCAGAAATCGAAGGTCCTGACTTTCGGGCCGCAGGACACGGTATTTTCGGCCGTGCAGGTGATGAGCGACAAGAACTACGGTGCCGCGGTCATTGTTTCCGCCGATCGGCGGCCGATCGGGATCGTCACCGAACGCGACTTCATGCGGCGACTTTTGAACCAGCAGCTCGATCCGAAGACGACGATGCTGGCCGAGATTATGACCACCGACCTGAAGCTTGCGCGCGCCGACGACGATCTGCTCGACTGGCTGCGGCAAATGTCGAACGATCGTTTCCGCCATCTGCCGGTGGTGGACGAGCATGGCGTGCTGGTCAGCATCATGAGCCAGGGCGACTTCGTCAGCTATACCTGGCCGCAGCTGCTCGGGCGCGTCGGCGAACAGGCTCGCGCCACCTTCAACATCAATCCCTCGATCTTCACCGCGATCGGCACGCTGATCGTCTTCATGCTGATGGCGATCCTGGCGATCGTTCTCCGCAAGTAGTCGCCGCTGGCTGCTGCGCTCCGTCTCGACCGGGCCACCCCGTTCGAGGCGGCGGGTCAGAACAGTCGAAGACGTCCGAGCGATGGACGGTCTGCCTAGAAGGTCGCACCTGCCGTTTTGATCTGGCAAAGCCACGTTGGGGAAGATATGACGCTGGCACGCGACAACCTGTTCAATCCCTGAACAGCCTGATGTCACAAAACATACTTGTTGGTCAGCGCCCGTGCTGACCTGTATGCTATGTCGTGGCGTCTCATGCTTGCGTTTTTTAGGAATGATAACATGGCCGATCATCACGATATCGTCGACACCGCAGTTGCCGCCGGTTCGTTCAAGACCCTGGTTGCCGCCGTCACCGCGGCCGGTCTGGTCGACACGCTGAAGAGTGCCGGGCCGTTCACGGTCTTCGCGCCCAGCGACGACGCGTTCGCCAAACTCCCCGCCGGTACCGTGGCAGACCTCGTCAAGCCGGAGAACAAGGCCAAGCTGACGGCGATCCTGACGCTGCACGTCGTCGCGGGCAAGGTCATGGCTGCCGACATCAAGGGTCCGATGACCCCAACGTCGGTTAACGGCGAAGCGCTGCACATCGACACCGCTCACGGCGTCACCGTCAACGGTGCCCATGTCGTCACCGCCGACATCGCCTGCACCAACGGCGTCATCCACGTCATCGATGCGGTTTTGCTACCGAAGGGCTGAGCCGGCTCACGCGCGCGCCCGTTCAAGAAAGCCCGGCTGGCAGCAGCCGGGCTTTTTTTACGGGCAATAGACGCCGATCTCGATCAGCCCACGCCGTGGCCACGGGCCAGATACGCCGCCGATTGCATCTCCATCAGCCGGGACACCGTGCGCTCGAACTCGAACGATCCGTCGCCGGCGGGGTAGAGCGTTTCGGGGGCTGCATCGGCGGCAATCAGCAGCTTGACGCCGTACTCGTAAAGCGTGTCGATCAGCGTCACGAAACGCGCCGCCTCGTTGCGCAGGTCGGGGGTCAACTGGGGGACGCCGACGAGGATAACGGTGTGATACCGCCGCGCGACGGCGAGGTAATCGGCGGTGCCGAGCGGCTGGCGGCACAGGCGGGCGAACGAGAACACCGCGACGCCCTTCAGGCTTTTCGGCACGAACAGCGTCCGGCCGCCGCCGACCTGCAGCGTCTCGGTGGGGACGTTGGCGCGGTCCTCGACGGGATAGTCGGTCAGGCGGAAGAACGCCTCGCTCAGCGCCGCCGTCGCTGGCGGGCCATTCGGGGTGTAAAAGGTCGGCATACCGCCGAGCCGGTGCAGCCGGTAGTCGGTCGGACCATTCAGCCCGATTACGTCGAGGCGCGTCTCGAGCAGCGCGAAGAACGGCAGGAACAGCTGGCGGTTGAGGCCATCCTGATAAAGGTCCTGCGGCGGGCGGTTCGACGTCGCGACGATGGTGACGTGGTGATCGAGTAGTGCGGTAAACAGCCGCGACAGGATCGCCGCGTCGGCGACATCGCGGACCTGCAGCTCGTCGAAGCACAACAGGCGCGCGCCGGCGGCGATCCGCGCGGCGACCGTGGGGATCGGGTCGTCGTGCGAGGCCACGCGGGCGCGATGGATGTCGGCGTGGACCTCGAGCATGAACTCGTTGAAGTGGACGCGGCGGCGCGGGCTTACCGTGGCGTGCACGTAGAACAGGTCCATCAGCATCGACTTGCCGCGTCCCACCCCGCCCCACAGATAGATGCCGCGCGGCTCCGGGGCCGGCCTGGCACCGAACCGGTGCGCCCCGAACAGCTGCTGCAGGCGACCGGGTTTGGCGGGCGCTTGCGCCAGGGCGAAGCGCAGCCGGTACAGCCTCTCGGCGGCGGCGGCCTGCTCGGGGTCGGGCCGCAGTTCGCCGCGGGCCACCAGCGCGGCATAAGCGGTGTCGATCGCGCTGAGGCTATCGGTACTCACGGAATTACGACGGCTTGCGCGGCACCTTGCGCATCGTGCCGGTGAACGAGCAGACGTTGACCCCGTCCTGGCGCAGCAGCCCGCGGACGAAGATCATCTTGCCGGTTTCCTTGAGGATCTCGCCAGTCGCATCGATCGTCACGCCGACCGCGCCTGCGGTCAGGAAGTCGGTGGCGCAGCTCAGCGTCACCGCGCCCTGCGTCTCCAGCTGCGGCGCGATGAAGGCGAACATCGCCATGTCGATGAACGACATCAGGAAGCCGCCGTGGAGGAAGCCGTGGCCGTTCGAGTGGCGGCGGTCGGTCGCCATCCGGCACTCGACAGTTCCGTCGGCCTGCCGGCGGAAATAGAAGCCGCCGAGCAGGTCGTGGAAGCGGCCCTGCGGGGCGCTATCCCAGACATACCAGCCGCTGAAGTCGCCCTCGGTGATCTTGATCGGTGCCATGCCCAGCCGGATAGTTTGTCGCAGCCGTATTGAACAGCCCTGACGAATTCATCGCGCGGGTTCGTAACGGTTGCGACACCGTTGCAGCTTAGACAGCGACGCGATAGGCAACGCCGTCGCGTCGCAGGATGCTGTGCAGATGCAAGAGTTTGATTTGTTAATTTCTTCGCCATCGACTTCCGGTGCGGCGGCGGCGCGGCTTCCCGAGATGTCGGCCGTTGCCGGCCTGCGTCCGGCACCGGCGCTGAGCATCGTCGTGCCCTGTCACAACGAAGTCGCGGTGCTGCCCGAAACCGCCCGGCACCTCGCGGCGCTGCTCGACGACCTGCAGGGCGCCGGACGCATCGCCGCCGCGCCGCAGGTGTGGCTGATCGACGACGGCTCGCGCGATGCGACGTGGCCGCTGATCGAGCAGCTCGGCCAGCGCGACGCGCGGTTTCGCGGGCTCAAGCTCAGCCGCAACGTCGGCCACCAGCGGGCGCTGATGGCCGGGCTCGCGACGGCACCCGGCGACGTCGTGGTGTCGATCGACGCCGATCTGCAGGACGACCCGTGGGTGATCGGCGCGATGGTCGACGCCTTCCGCGGCGGCGCCGATATCGTGCTCGGCATCCGCAGCGACCGCAGTTCGGACAGCTGGTTCAAGCGCGCCTCGGCCCGCGGCTATTACCGGGCGCTCCGCGGGCTCGGCGTCGAAGTCGTCTTCGACCATGCCGATTTCCGGCTGCTGAGCCGGATCGCGCTCGATGCGCTGGCGCAGTATCAGGAGACCAACCTGTTCCTGCGCGCGCTGATCCCGCAGCTCGGGTTCACCGTCGCGACGGTGCCCTATCGCCGGGCCGAGCGCTTCGCGGGGACGTCGAAATATTCGCTGCGGAAGATGCTCGCGCTGGCGCTCGACGGAGTGACGTCGTTCTCGATCCGCCCGCTGCGGCTGATCACCCTGCTCGGTTTCGCGGTGTCGCTGGTGTCGTTCGGGCTGGGTTTCTGGGCGCTTGGGACCGCGCTGTTCGGCAGCGCCGTCGTCCCCGGCTGGGCCTCGACGACGGTCCCGGTGTTCATGATCTGCGGCGTCCAGATGCTGTGTCTGGGGATCATCGGCGAGTATGTCGGCAAGATCTATTTCGAGTCGAAACACCGTCCGCGCTACATCGTCGAGCAGATCACGCCGGTGACCCGCACCGGCGCTAGCGAGTGACGAGGACGCAGCCGCTGCCGCCCCAACGCGGCGTGCCGAGCGCCGCGATCTCGGTCACCAGCGTCGGATCGCAACTGCCGATCGCCCTGGCATCCCGGGCTTCCGCAACGGTTACCGCCTGGCGCGCGCGATGACCCTGACGCCCGGCGGCTAGAGTGTAAAACCGCAGCATCGGCGCGTAATGCTCGATCGCCGCGTCGTTGTGATAACCCGCGTCGACGACCGTCAGCGGCCAGGCCTGCGCGGCGTTGGCGGCGGCGAACAGCTGCTCGAAGGCACGCGGCTTCGCCTCGGGCTGCAGCGGTTCGACATAGCGGCGGTAGACGGCCTGACTGACGATGACGAGCACGGCGAGCGCGATCAGACGCTCCATCGCCGGCGGCACGCGACCCGTCGACCGCGCCATGCGAGCCGCTGCCCCGGCAAGTGCCAAGGCGAACAGGACCGCGAGAAACGGCAGCGCGGGCTCGATATACCACGGTATTTTGGTGGCGGCGCTCGAGTAGACCACCACCAGCGTGACGGCCTGACACAGCGCGAACGACGCCGTGCGCCGCGCTCGACCCGCGGTCAGCCACGGCGCCGCGAGACCGACCGCGGCCGCCCCGGTCACGGCGAACGCCGGCAGCATCTCGCCGTGGACATTGAGGACCAGCACGCGAAGGTAGGTGAAGCGCGACCCGGAGTGGTTATCGATGACCGTCGCGTAGCGCCCGGCAAGCTCGTTGGCCCACACCGCCGCGGCAAAGCCGGGATCGTCGTACGACCGCAACACGTAAAAGCCGCCGCCGATCAGCACCGCGACCACGCCCATGCCGACGAACTCGCGCCAGCCGTGGCGCAGTCGCGGCCGCGCGAACAGCAGCGCGTAGACCGCGCAGCCGGTGCCGGGAATGACGCCGGCGATACCCTTGGTCAGCACCGCCAGTCCGACGAGGACGCCGACAGTGACCGCCAGCCCGGGCCGCCGCCGGTCGCCGTCGAGAGCCACGAACAGCAGCATCCCGTAAGCGGTGGTCAACAATGTCAGCAGGGCATCGTAATCCCCCGTCTGCCCGGCGTGGAAACCGTAGAACCCCGACGACGAGGCCAGCACCAGCCCGGCGACGAGACCCCAGCCCAGCGACCGCGTGATCGCCCGCACGAACACGATGACGCCGATTATCGTCCCGATCGCCGCCAGCGCCGACGGCAGGCGCACGGCGAAGGTGTTGAAGCCGAACAGCTCGATCGACATCGCCATCAGGTTGATCGCGAGCGGCGGCTTGGTGTTCCACAGGTCGGGCGCGAAGCCGTAGGTGGTGACGAGATGCTGCCCGGTCAGCACCATCTCCGCGGCGTTCACGGCGAGCCGGGACTCGTCCCACAACCGCATCGGCAACCACGACAGGTCGGCGAGGAAAAACGCCGCGACCAATGCCGCCAACGCCGACAATGCGATCGGCTCGAGCCGACCCCGCGGTGACCCGAACGGACCGGACATACGCGCTCGGCTCGCTTCGATGCGCTGTGAAACGTTCATGAAACGCCGTTACGATCTCAATGCTAAACAAAGCTTTACGGCACGGCTCAGCGACGCGCCCGCTGCCATAGCGGCTCGCGCGCCTAGCGCAAACCTTCGTGCTGCATCGCGGTGACGACCGCCGGACGTGCCATCATGCGATCGCGGAAGGCGACCAGCGTCGCGGGAACTGTCACCCCGAACTTGTCGCTCCACAGCAGCATGACGAACAGGTAGCAATCGGCCACCGTCAGCGCTGCACCGAACAGATAATCGCCCTGCATGATGTCGGCGAGATATTGCAGGCGTCTGGCGATCGTCGCACCGGCCTTGGCCTTGTCGTCGTCGCTGCCGCCC
Source organism: Sphingomonadaceae bacterium (assembly GCA_031421275.1). Lineage (GTDB taxonomy): Bacteria > Pseudomonadota > Alphaproteobacteria > Sphingomonadales > Sphingomonadaceae > Polymorphobacter_B. Next base: position 7,024 of record JANOOK010000001.1, on the reverse strand, counting down.
TGAAAGAACGGCTTGAAGCCTTTGTGGACCTCGGTCGACACAAAGGCGAGCGCTTCGAGCAGGTGCGTGCGCCCGAGCGCGCCGCCGGGCTGCAGCGCCGGAGCCTGCTGCGCGATCCAGTCGAGGATGGCGATGTTTTCCGACAGCAGCTCGCCGCCATCGAGCACCAGCGCGGGGACATAGCCTTTCGGATTGATTCGACTGAAATCGGCACCGCTCTCGGTCCGCTTGGTCTTGAGGTCGACTTTCTCATGCTCGAAGCCGAGCCCGGCCTCGTGCAGCGCGATATGGTCCGCGAGGCTGCAAGCTCCGGGTGCGAAGTAAAGCTTCATGTCGGTTCTCCCTAAGTTTTCCGCACAACGCCGCACTGGAGGATAAGTCCCCCGGCCGCTTGCGAGAGTTTCTTGCAATTAGATCGAAATTCAACCCGCTCATCCCGAGCGGGGTTGGTGCTTCGGCCTGGCGGAAGATAGTCCAGCCATCCGTTATCGACGTCCGAACAGCTTCTCCAGGTCGCTTTTCGCCAGCTTGACCCAGGTCGGCCGGCCATGGTTGCACTGCCCCGAGTGCGGGGTGACTTCCATCTCGCGCAGCAGCGCGTTCATCTCGGCGACCGACAGCACCCGGCCCGCTCGCACGCTGCCGTGGCACGCCATCGTGCCGACGACGGCGTCGAGCCGCTCGGTCAGCGACAGCGCGGCGTCGAACGCGGCAAGGTCGTCGGCAAGGTCGCGGACGAGCGCAGTGGCGTCGGTGGTGCCGAGCGCCGCAGGCGTGGCCCGGACGAGAATGGCCTTCGGGCCGAAGCGTTCGAGGTCGAGGCCGAGCGCGGCGAACTCGGACGCGCGCGCGGCCACGCGGTCGGCGGCGATCTCGTCGAGTTCGACGACGACCGGCAGCAGCAGCGCTTGGGCGGGCGCTGCGCCGCCGGCAAGCGCCCGCTTCATGCGCTCCATGACGAGGCGTTCGTGCGCGGCGTGCTGGTCGACGAGGATCAGGCCGTCGACGGTCTCGGCGACAATGTACGTCGCGGCGACCTGGGCGCGGGCGACGCCGAGCGGGAAGGCGTTGACCGGCGCGGGCGGCTCGGTGCGCGCCTGCAACGGCGCATCGAAGACCGGCCCGTTGAAGACCGGCGCGGCGTCGGCGAAGCGGCCGGGTGGCGCCGTGGCGGTGCCGTTGGGTGCCGCGAAGAACGTCGGCGGCTCGACCGTGAACGCCTTGAGCACACCCGACCCCACCGTCGTCGACGCCCGGTGGCCGGCGGCGTCGAGCGCGCGGCGCAGCCCGCTGACGATCAGCCCGCGGACCAGCGCGGCGTCGCGAAAGCGCACCTCGGTCTTGGCCGGATGGACGTTGACGTCGACGAAATCCGCCGGGCAATCGAGGAACAGCGCCACGACCGGATGCCGGTCGCGCGCCAGCAGGTCCTGATACGCGCCGCGCACCGCGCCGACGAGCAGCCGGTCGCGCACCGGGCGGCGGTTGACGAACAGGAACTGGTGATCGGCGATGCCGCGATTGTAGGTGGGCAATCCGGCCAGCCCGCCGAGGCCGACTCCCTCGCGGTCGAAGTCGAGCGGCACGGCATTGTCGGCGAAGTCGCTGCCGAGCAACGCCGCCAGGCGGCGCGGCAGCGCGGCCCGCTCGGCCACCTCCGAGCCGTCGAGCTGGTCGGGAGCGATATCGGCGCTCAGCATCCGGCGCGCGTCGTGCAGTACCTCGAACGCCACGCCGGGCCGCGCCATTGCCAGCCGCCGCACCACGTCGACACAGGCGGCGAGCTCCGAGCGCTCGGACTTCAGGAACTTGCGACGCGCCGGGACCTGCGCGAACAGCCCGTCGACCGACACGCGCGTCCCCGGCGGCAGTCCGGCGGGGCCGTCGGCGACGACGCGGCCATGATCGATGACGAGCTGCCAGCCTTCCCCACCCGGCGTCCGGCTGGCGAGTGTCAACCGCGCGACGCTGGCGATCGACGGCAGCGCCTCACCGCGAAAGCCGAGCGTCGCGATCGCCGACAGGTCGCCCTCGGGCAGCTTCGAGGTGGCGTGGCGCTGGACGCTCAGCCGCAGTTCCGCCGCGTCCATGCCGTGGCCATTGTCGACGACGCTTAGATGGTCGATGCCCCCCGCCAACAGCGTCACCGCGATGCGCGTCGCACCCGCGTCGAGCGCGTTCTCGACGAGTTCCTTGAGCGCGCTCGCGGGCCGCTCGACGACCTCGCCCGCGGCGATCTGGTTGACCAGCTGGTCGGGCAGGCGGCGGATCGGCATCCGGACGGTATCGCAGCTGAGCGAAGCTTGGGCTATCCCTTGGATTTATCGACGTTTCGCACCCGTTGCGCCTTGCCAGTGCGGCATCGCACCGCCTACACCCTGCCCCACTCCCATCGCTTCAGACCGGAACCCCATGTCGCTGTTCAGCCGGATGTTCAGTTTCCTTAGCCAGGATATGGCGATCGACCTCGGTACGGCGAACACGCTGGTCTATGTCCGTGGCCGCGGCATCGTGCTGAACGAGCCGTCGGTGGTGGCGATCGAGACGATCAATGGGCGCAAGTCGGTCAAGGCGGTCGGCAACGACGCGCGCATGATGATGGGCAAGACGCCGGGCAACGTCGAGGCGATCCGGCCGTTACGCGACGGCGTTATTGCCGACATCTATGTCGCCGAGCAGATGATCAACTACTTCATCCGCAAGGTCCACACCTCGCGCTTCCCGCGCTTTCCCGAGATCGTCATCTGCGTGCCGTCGGGGTCGACTTCGGTCGAGCGCCGCGCCATCCGCGACGCCGCCAACAATGCCGGCGCGAGCCAGGTCTATCTGATCGAGGAGCCGATGGCGGCAGCGATCGGTGCGGGCATGCCGGTCACCGAGCCGATCGGCAGCATGGTCGTCGATATCGGCGGCGGCACCACCGAGGTCGCGGTGCTCAGCCTGCGCGGCCTCGCGTTCACCACCTCGGTGCGGGTCGGCGGCGACAAGATGGACGAGGCGATCGTCAGCTATGTCCGGCGCAACCACAATCTGCTGATCGGCGAAATGACCGCCGAGCGCATCAAGAAGGAAATCGGCACGGCGAAAGCTCCGGCCGACGGCGTCGGGCGGACGATGGAGATCAAGGGCCGCGACCTGATGAACGGCGTGCCGAAAGAGATCACCATCAACCAGGGGCAGATCGCCGACGCACTCGCCGAGCCGGTGTCGACGATCGTCGAGGGCGTCCGGCTGGCTTTGGAAAATACCCAGCCCGAACTCGCGGCCGACATCGTCGACCAGGGCATCGTGCTGACCGGCGGCGGCGCGCTGCTCGGCGGGCTCGATCAGGTATTGCGCGAGGCCACCGGGCTACCCGTGACGGTCGCCGACGATCCGCTGACCTGCGTTGCGCTTGGGACCGGGCGCGCGCTCGAGGATCCGATGTACCGCGGCGTGTTGACCACCGCCTGAGCGCGGCAAGACGGAGACCGGTGCGATGGACTGGCCACCGCCGTCCCGGCGAGCAAGCCAAGGCCGGCGCGATCAGAATCTCGCGCTGATCAGCGCCGTCGTGTCCGGCGTCGTCGTCACCATCGGACTCGTGCTGCTGTTCCTGGCGCGGGCCGACCCCGAACTCGGCGCGCGCGCCCGCGGCACCGCGCTCGATATCGTCGCGCCGGTGTGGAGCGTCGTCCGCGCGCCGTTCGACTGGCTGGGCGACGTCGGCGACACGATCGGCGACTATGTCGGCACGGTGCCGCGCAACCGCGTGCTGACCGCCGAACTGGCGGCGGCGCGGCATCAGCTCGAGCGTCAGGGGGCGCTCGCGGCGGAAAACATGGCCCTGCGCAAGCTGCTCAGGGTTGTCGAACCGGGTCAGCAGCTGATCGCGGTGGCGCGCGTCGCGGGCAGCTCGACCGGCAGCTATGCGCGCACCGCGATGATCTCCGCCGGGCACCGCGACGGGGTCTTTGCCGGCCAGCCGGTGCGCGCCGACAGCGGCCTGCTGGGGCGCACCGTCGAGGCGGGCAGCCACGCCGCGCGCGTCCTGCTGCTGACCGATCCCAACAGCCGCGTGCCGGTGCTGATCGTCCGTACCGGCCAGCCGGCGCTGGCCGTCGGGGCGAACGGCCGCCTGCTCGAAGTCCGCGACCGGCTCGGGGCGGAGCTGCCGCTGCTGAACGGTGACCGGCTGGTGACGTCGGGCGCGGGCGGTGTGTACGCGCCGCAGATCCCGGTGGCGGTAGTGGTCGACGGCGGCCGGGAGCCGCCGCTGGCCGAGCCCTACGCCAATCCGGCGACGCTGACGCATGTCGCGGTCTATGCGCCGTATCTGCCGGTGCCGGTGCTCGCCGACCCGGCAGTTGCCGCAGCGGCGACGCCGGTGCCGCGCGAGGCGGATAAGCGCACCGGCAAGCGTGGTCCCAAGCTTGCGCCCAAGCCCGCGCCACCGCCGGTACGGCCGCGATGAACGCGCCCTATCGCCTGCTGTCGCCCGACGACCGCATGCAGTTCTGGACCGGCTTGCTCAAGCGCTCGCTGCCCGGCCTGTCGACGCTGCTGCTGATCGCGCTGATGACGCTGCCGGTGTTCGCGAGCTTCCCGCTGCTGCCGCATCTGGCGCTGCTCGGAGTGTTCATCTGGGCGACCTTCCAGCCCGGACTGATGCCGCCGTGGGTCGCCTTCCTGCTCGGTGTCGTTGCCGACCTGTTGCTCGGGCTGCCGCTCGGCGTCAACACGACGCTGCTGCCACTGGTGACGATCTTCGTGCGGACCTTCGAGGCGCGCTACGGCCATCATAGCTACGGCTTCGACTGGATGGTGGCGGCCGCGGTCGTGCTGGTCTATGAGCTGGCGACGTGGCAGCTGCTCGCCTTCACCGGCAATCATGGCCCGTTCGCGCCGCTGCTGGTCCAGGTCGCGACGACCATCCTCGCCTATCCCGCCGTGATCCTGTTCTGCGCCCGCATCCAGCGCGGGTTCGCCGGTGACGCATGACCCGGACCGAGGCGGCGCGCGATCAGCAGTTCAGCCGGCGAGCATTCGTGCTGGGCGGCACGATGGGCGCGGTCGGGCTGACGCTCGCGGCGCGGATGACGTGGCTGTCGGTGTTCGAGGGCGACAAGTACCGGCTCGCGGCTGAATCGAACCGCGTTTCGCTGCGCATGATCCCGCCGCGGCGCGGCTGGATCGTCGACCGCGCGGGCAAGCCGATGGCCTTGAATCGCCCCGATTATCGCCTCGAGCTGATCCCCGAGAACACCGCCGACCTCGAAGCGACGCTGACCGCCGTGCAGCGCGTGCTGCCGCTGAGCGCCGACGAGCTGCAGCGCATCCGCGCCGATGTCGTCCGCCAGCCGAAGTACATGCCGGTGGAGATCGCGCACGGGCTCGACTGGAACACCTTTGCGGCGATCAACGTCAACCTGTCCGAGCTGCCCGGCTTGCAGCCGCTGCGCGGGTACAGCCGCGTCTATCCGGGCGGCGAGGCGTTCTCGCACCTGATCGGCTATGTCGGCTCGCCGACGCCCGAGCAGTTCCAGCGCACCCGCGATCCGCTGCTGATCTTCCCCGGCTTCAAGCTTGGCAAGGACGGCATCGAGCGCACCGAGGATGCGCGGCTGCGCGGCGTCGCCGGGGCCAAGCGCGTCGAGGTCAACGCGCGCGGGCGCATCATCCGCGACCTTGATACCCGCAGCGACCTGCCCGGCCAGACGCTCAAGCTGACCATCGACCGCGACCTGCAGGACTATGCGGCGCGGCGGCTGGGCGACAACAGCGCCAGTGTCGTCGTCATGGACTGCACCACCGGCGACGTGCTGTGCATGGTCTCGATGCCCGGCTTCGACCCGAACATTTTCTCGACCCGCGTCACGCAGGAGCTGTGGGCGTCGCTGCAGGCGAACGATCACCATCCGCTGGTCAACAAGAGCGCGCAGGGGCTGTATCCGCCGGGGTCGACGTTCAAGACGATGACCGCGCTCACCGTCCTCGGGGCGGGGATCGCGCCGACGCAGGGCTGCGTCTGCAACGGGGCCTACCGCCTCGGCAACAACGTCTGGCACTGCTGGTCGAGGCGCGGCCACGGCCATGTCGACTTGCACAGCGCGATCCCCCGAAGCTGCGACGTGTTCTTCTACACCTTCGGACGGCAGGTCGGCATCGAGGCGATCGCCGCGACCGCACGCAAGTTCGGGCTGGGGCAAAAGTTCGAGCTGCCGCTGGCCGGACAGTCGGCGGGACTGGTGCCCGACGGGGCGTGGAAGGAACGCCGCTTCAAGAAGCCATGGGGCATCGGGGAGACCCTCAATACCGCGATCGGGCAAGGCTATCTGGCGCTCAGCCCGCTGCAACTGGCGGTGATGGCGGCGCGGCTCGGCTCGGGCCGGGAGATCATGCCGCGGCTGATCGCCGACGACCCCGCCGTGCCCGCGCCGCCGCTCGACATCCCGCCTGAGCATCTGGCGATCGTCCGGCAGGGCATGGACGACGTCGTCAACGGTCCCGGCGGCACCGCCCATTCGGCCCAGCTGAAAATGGAGGGCGTGCGAATGGGCGGCAAGACCGGCTCGGCGCAGGTCCGGCGGATCACCACGGCCGACCGCAAGGCCGGGCGCGCCAACACCAAGTTCCAGCCGTGGAAGTTTCGCGACCACGGGCTGTTCGTCGCCTTCGCCCCGGTCGATGCGCCGAAATATGCGATCAGCGTCGTGCTCGAACATGGCGCGCACGGCGCCGCCGCCGCGGTTATCGCGCGCGACGTGCTGACCTATCTGTTCGAGCCCGAACGCGCGCTGGCGAACCTCGCCCCGATCGAGCGCGCGGTCGCCGAAGCGCGTGCAAAGACCGCCGCGGCAGCGATGGCGGCGACCTCGGTGGCGAGCGGCACGACACCGGTCGGGGCGGACGCCGAAGCTGCCAGCGGCGTGACGGATTAAAGCAGCGTGGCCCAGCGCAGCCCAGGGGCGGTTTACGCTTTTTTTGAACCGTCGGATTATCGAAATACGTTGTCACCCCGGCGAAGGCCGGGGCCCATGAACTC